>JAIKZF010000070.1 GCA_024682455.1 Ruminiclostridium sp.
GCAAACAACCCCAACAAAACTGTAGAAATAAATATGAACTATTATAACCAATGCGGTTATATATGTTTTATTCCCACGGCTGACGACAGAATATATATTACAACAGTGGCAATGGCAGGTGGTATATCAAGGTATATCACCAAGATCATAGGCCGCAAATATAACGCTGCATGAAGATAATTATAGAAAAAAAGCCCCGTAAGAAGTGGCAGTTCTCGAAGTGCTGGCTCGCCGCGTGCATCGTGATATCGCTTATATTCACGGCGGCGAGCTACATACTTGCGGCGTACGACAAGAACCCGGTAGCGGAGCTTTCCGCCTCGGTGATAGAAGCGCTGTGGGGAGCCTCGGGAACGAGCTTTGTCGGGTATGCTCTCCAGAACTGCGTCAGGGCTTTTACCTCGTCAAAATTCGGGCTGCCCGCAAAAAACGGAAATGAGGAATGAAATGGGGATATACACGAATAACGGTCTCGTGACGCACGCGAGGAACGCGCTCGGGCTCAGGACGAAGTATATGTGGGGCGGGATACTCCGCCCCATTACCGCAGACGGGATTGCGGTGCTGAAAAAGCTCTACTCCGGGGTTGCCGGCACGGGCTATACGCCCGGGCGCTGGGAGGAGCTCTCCGCTCTTGCGGGAAAGGGCTATTACGGATGCGATTGCGTCGGACTGATAAAATCATACTACTGGTCGGGCAGGAGCTGCGGAGGCACAGGCTCGCCGAAATACGGAGCGGCAGGCTTCCCGGATGTGAACGCGGGTGGAATGTACGCAGCGGCAAGGATTAAGGGCGGCATATCCGCGCTCCCGGAGACTCCGGGACTGATACTGTACAGCAGGAGCAGACCTCACGTCGGGATCTACGCCGGGAACGGCAATGTGCTCGAATGTACATACAGCACGCGGGGAGACGGCGTTGTCGGGACAAGGCTCGGGGATTTCGGCTGGGAATACTGGTTCGAGTGTCCGTATATAACGTATGAGAGCGGTCTCACCGGACCCGCGGCGATAAAGAGATGCACTCTCGCGTTTCCTGCTGCGGTAAGGTCAAAGCCGTCGCCCGCTGCGGGGCGTATCGGCAGATACACGGCGGGCAGCACAGTCACGGTGGTATGCGGCTCCGAGACGCTCGATAAGGCTTCGGGATACACCTATATACGCGTTGCCGCCGAGCGTGAGATGTGGATAGTGAAGTCGGCTCTGAAGGCTTCCGAACGAATATGACGCCTCCTCACGGTTAAATGGTTACGGCTGTCGGGAGCGGGCAGGGAGGCGGTTTGCGCAGATATCGTTTTCACGAAAATGCCGCATAATGAGGCAAAACAGCGGTAATACTCCGCACTTTGCCGCCGGTTTTGTGTAAAGTTACAGAAATGGTGTCAGAAAGGTGAAAAAGCGTCCGGGACAGTTGACCGGAGAGCTGCCCGGTGCTATAATAACGTAAAGAGAGAGAAATGACAGACCGTGCGACAGAAGAACAGAGAAACGGAGACGATAGTTATGAAAACAACAATGATATTTGCCGCGGAGGGCGACACCTACCTGTCCGTGACATATAAACCCGTCGAGGCGGCGGATAAAGGCACAAAGCTCCTGAATACGCTGTATTTCGCGGAGATGAGCGGCAGTAATGAGCACGGCTTCTCCGTGAGGTTCAGACTGCCTTTCTTCGAGAGATTCAGCAGAAAGGGCTTCATAACAAAGCACAGCGCTCTGAAATATCAGCAGGAGATATTTGACAAGTATTTTGACGATTATCTTGCTGACGAACCCGCCGAGCTGCTTGCCTGAGATCGCAGAAAACAAAGAGACCGCCGTTCGTTTGAAACGAACGGCGGTTTTTTTATTGTCCGCACAGATAAGCGAGAACGAATACGGTCGGCGAGTTCCAGTAAACGGCGACCTCGTTGAGCGAGTAACATTCGGTATTGTCAACGTAGCACTTTGCGGGAGGAGTACCGCTTTCGATGAATTTTATCGCGGCGGGATCGGCGGGGTGACGGTTGGGACCGCCGACGACCATTCCGGGTATACATTTGTCAATGCCGTCGCAGGCTGCGGTGCGCAGATGCGGGAAGTTGCAGCTGTATTCGCCGATACCCGTTACATAGCTTATCCCGAGCGGGTTGGCGCCGAGCAGATAGCCGAGCTGTCTTGCCGCGTAGCTGCGGCAGGAGGAGTCTCCGTTGATATGATCGTTCACGGCGAAAACCATACCGCTCTTCATAACGTGCATATTGCTGCCCCAATAGTAGTGATTGTGGCTTATCGCGGTACCGTAGCCGCTGCTTTCCGACAGCAGCTTAAGCGCGGCGGCGGCGCCGTAGAACACGCTTTTCAAGCGCGTTTCGACGAGCCGTTCCTTCCGGTGAGGGCAAAGCAGATACGCGAGTGCGCCGAGCCCGCCTGTCTCGTGATATCCGAACTCGGTAAACGAGAATTCCTTCGACATCGCGTCCTTCATCAGCTTATGATATTCGTCGTCTCCGGTAGCGGCGTACATTTCCGCGAACGCCCAGAACCTGTTCGAGTGGTCGGAGTGCTGACCGTAGAGCCCCGTATTGCATTCCTCGGGATTGGTGAACCCGAGAAAAGCGGGATTTGCGGCGAGCCAGTCCGCCGAACGTACGGCGGCGGCGAGCAGCTTCTCCGAGAATTCCCTGTCAAAGGGCTCATAGATGCCCGACGCCAGAGCGCATATCGCGGCGAGATCTGCCGCAGCCATGGACGAGGCGGGGAACACGTACATTTTCGCCTTGTCATTCTCCGGCATTATGAACGGGGCGTGCAGGGCGGTCGTAGCCTTGTGGTATACCGCGCCGTCCGCGCGCTGCATTTTCATCAGCCATTCGAGCTCATATTTCACCTCGGCGAGTATGTCCGGAAGTCCTCCGTCCGCGGGTATACCCGGCTTGATGTGCGCGAACGCCTTCGGGAACAGCCTGTACGCGTACAGCAGATGAGCGGCTGCGCAGGCTCCCGGGGTCACATAGCGGCCGTAGTCGCCCGCGTCGTGCCAGCCTCCGGTAATGTCCAGCGTTATGTCGCAGTCCTCCCAGAGGACAGCCTTTTCGGTATGGCAGGGGCCGTGCACCCATTCGCCGGCGTACGCGCTGTCGAGTCCGCAGCCGCACCTCTGGTAATAGAACGCTTTCAGAGTGCTGCTCAGCACATTGTCGTATACATCGTGCGATATGCGGAACATGGCGGATGAGGCGCCGTTTGCCGTGACGCGGAAGCTGCCCGTTTCGCGGAAGCCACTGAGATCCGCGATGTATACCGTGTCTCCCGACGCCCTGTCGAAGCCCTTTTCGGTGGGTATGCCGGAATAGCGCAGCCTTCCGCCGCTGTCGATTATATCGAAGCTGTCGCACTTGAAGGGCAGTATTGCTTTCTTTTCTCCGTCGGGCAGGAAGCCTGCCTGATTAAGGAAAATGCCGATCGGTATCGTATCCCTGCTGTGGTCGCTGCTCATATCGTACCTTTCCTCCGCGGCGCGGATATTGTTGTTGTCTGTACTCAATTATAACACATCCGGCGGAAAAATGCAATGGGAGAAGAAAACAAAAATTTCTGTCTGAGTTTTCCGGATAATAATGGAGGCTCGTGCATTATGGAAGATCATACCGTAAAGCCTTTGTGAATTGTGCATTGAATGACGCGGCATTTTTATGCAAAACATAGAAAATACGCGGAATGATCAAATTCTGTTATTTTTCTGTTACATTTCGGGAGATAATATGTTATAATTATTTAGCTATTTTCTATTGGAAGGGATATATGATGCTTACCGTTTTCAGATCAGAAAAGAGAAAAAGATCAAAATTCCGCAGGGCGGCAATGTCCCTGCTGCTGGCGCTGACGTTCGCAGTAAGCGCCGTACCGGCGGCGGAAGCCGATTCGACATATTACATTTACATAGAAGCCGACAATACCACTCTGCGCAGCGGACCGGGCTACGGTTACGACAGCGTGGGAAAGGTAGCCAAGGCAGGAAAGATCAACTACCTCGGATCGGGGCTGGACGCTTCAAACAACGTCTGGTTCAAGGTCGGGAGCTCGACGGGAAAGGCGGGCTGGGTGTCCTCCGACGAGGCCAAGCGCTTCTTCAAATCCTCCGCGAAGCCCGCGGGCTTCATTTCGCCGGTATACAACTCGGACGGCTCGTCCTACAACGACATCTACAAGCAGATATACAAGGTCGCCGCGGATTACGGCGCGGTGGGAGCCCAGGTCTCCGTGATACAGGGAAAGGACGGAAAGACGTTCGACTGGAATTACGGCTGGTCGCAGTACGGCACCAAGCGCATGGGCGTGACCACAAAGATAGGCGCGGGAGAGATAGCCGAAACAGTAACGGCCATCTGCGCTCTGAAACTCCAGGAAAACAAAATGGCAAAGCTCTCCGAGTCCATAGCGAAGTACTGGGGGATCGAGACGGCAAAGACCATATCCGTAGCCTCCCTGCTTACGAACACCTCCGGACTTAAGAGCTTCAGCGGGCTTTCGGGGATAAAGGCAACGCGTGAGGTGCTGCGGTCGTCCGACAGCTTTGTTTCCGGCGTGAAGCCGGGTACAGTCTCCGCGTGGAGGAACAATCCGTCGGGCTTCGGCGTGGCTGCCGCGACTCTTGAGCTCGTGGTGAACGAGACCCTTGAGAAATTTGCGGAGGACAACCTGTTCAAGCCTCTCGACGCGGATATGTCGTTCTTTTCCGGCGGCATAGTCAATACCAAAAAGCTCGCTAACCGCTACGGCCACGGAGTCGAGGTTTGTATGCTGAGCGACGAGGCGAAGGCTATAAAGCCCTCCGGCGTTATCGGGCAGGATCAGCTGAATTACGCGAACGGCTTCACGTCCTCGACGCAGGATATAGCGAAGATATTCTATATGCTGGCGAACGACGGCGTTTATAACGGGCAGCGCATACTCACCACAGCCTCGGTGAAAGCCATAGAGGACAAGCACTTTACCGTAAAGGAGAACGGTGCCGAGTTCAGACAATGCCTCGGACTGAGATATATGGCGTCGATGTACGGCACCAAGGGGCTGTATTACAGTATGGGCAGCTCGAACGGCATGACGACCTTCGCTTCCTATGACCCCGTCACGAAGAACACCGTGGCTGTCACGGTATCGGGCGCGAAGGAGGGCTATGACAAGTACGGCAATTACAAAGCCTGCGGCGAGATAGCCTCGGAGGTCTACGGGATACTGAACGACAGCGTGCGCTCGCTCTACACCGATATCACGAAGAAGGGCAAGGCTCTTAAGCCCGGCGATACGATAGGCATAGTGGCGCCGTCGTACTATATGGAAGAGGCGGACTTCAACCGTGCCGTGAACTTCCTTAAGAAAATGGGCTACAATGTCAAGATAGCGCCGTCGTGCACGATGAGATACAAGTATTACGCGGGCTCGGACAAGCAGCGTGCCAAGGATATCAACAACTTCTTCGCCGACGACAAGGTCGACGGCATCCTGTGTATGCGCGGAGGCAACGGCGCTTCCCGTATCCTCGACTACCTCGATTACGAGCTTATAGCGAAGCATCCCAAGCTTTTCATAGGCTACAGCGACATTACGGCGCTGCATATAGCGCTTTATCAGAAATGCGGGATAACCACGGTGCACGGAGCAATGCTTACGAGCTTTACCGCGACCGTGAACCAGTATACGTCGGATCAGTTCTTCGACGGGATACGAAAGACCACCCCGATAGGGGAGATAAAGCTTCCCGAGGGCAGAAAGCTCGAAGCTATGGTGACCGGCACAGCCGAGGGACCGCTCGTCGGCGGAAACCTCTCGGTCATCGCCTCTCTCGCGGGCACAAAGTACGAGCTTAAGGGCGATAAGTGCATACTGCTGATCGAGGAGCTGGGAGAATCTTCCTCGGTTATCGACAGAATGCTTCAGCAGCTTTATCAGAACGGTCTCTTCGACCGCGTTTCCGGCATAATCATAGGCGACCTTACCGACTGCCCCGCTTATGAGGGAGTGACCGCCAAAGCCGTTATCCGCGAGTTCGCGGAGAAGATCGGAAAGCCGGTCGTTTCCGGAGTACCGTGCGGACACAGCGGCATAAATATGTTCATGCCTCTCGGCGTGCGGGTAAGGATAACCGCCGGCAAGGACGGCAGCGCTTCGGTCAGGGTGCTTGAGTCCGCGCTCATAAAATAACAGAGATATCGCTCTCCTTCGGCTGTATTCGGGGGAGAGCTTTTGTAAGGAGATGAATACCGCGTGGTAAGACCCGCCGATACCGACGAGAAGGTGACCAGACTGCTCAGCCGCAGAAAGCACGGGATATTTCGCGCGGTGTTCGGGCGCGCAGGTCTGATACTTGTGCTTTTTGTTCTTCAGCTGCTGTTGATAATGTCGTTGTATGAGCGGCTCGAAGAGCTGTTTGCCATGCTGTCGCTGTTCATGGCGGTATTCTTCATTTCCATGGTGATATATCTTTTCGGCTGCGAAATGGACTATTCCGCGAAGCTGACGTGGCTGTGGGCGATAATGATGTTCCCCGTGCCGGGGAGCGTGCTGCTGTTCATCGTAAGGCGCAACATCGGACACGGAAAGATAAAGAACAGGGTAGAGCACCTTATCGACAGCACAAAGCGGCTGCTGCCCTATGACGAGACAGCGCTGAACGAGCCGGAGGTGAAGGCTTCCTGCACCGACGCTCTGTGCAGATACGCCTCAAAGAGCGGCTGCTTTCCGCTGTACGCGAATACCGGGGTGAAGTATTTCCCTCTGGGCGAGGATAAGTTCGCCGCTATGCTCACGGAGCTTGAAAAGGCGGAGCGCTTCATCTTCATGGAATATTTCATAATAGACGAGGGCTATATGTGGGGCAGGGTGCTGTCCATACTTGCGGAGAAGGTGAAGCAGGGCGTCGACGTGCGCGTCATGTACGACGGTATGTGCGAGATATCGCTGCTCCCGCATAACTATCCGAAGCGCATGGGAAAACTCGGTATAAAGTGCAAGGCGTTCTCACCGATAATGCCGTTCATCTCGACGCAGTACAACTACCGTGACCACCGCAAGATACTGGTGATAGACGGCAGGACCGCGTTCACCGGAGGCGTGAACCTTGCGGACGAGTATATAAACATCGCGTCACGGTTCGGGCACTGGAAGGACACCGCCGTTATGCTTAAGGGCGAGGCAGTGCGAAGCTTCACTCTGATGTTCCTGCAAATGTGGAATATCAGCGAGCGCGTGCCCGAGTGGGACGAGTTCCTGGAGCCCTCGCCTCCTGTCAGCGCGAAGGGCTGGGTCATGCCGTATTCCGACAGCCCGCTCGACGACGAGAAGCTCGGTGAGAACGTGTATATCGATATCCTCTCCCGCGCCTCACGCTATGTGCATATAATGACGCCGTACCTGATACTGGACGGCGAGCTGGAGGCCGCGCTGAGATTTGCCGCCGAGCGCGGAGTCGACGTAAGCATAATACTGCCCGGTATACCCGACAAGAAGGGTGCCTACGCTCTCGCGAAGAAGCATTACAAAACGCTGGTGAATTCCGGCGTTAAGCTCTATGAGTATACCCCCGGCTTTGTCCACGCGAAGGTGTTCGTCTCCGATGACGAGAAGGCTGTCGTGGGGACGATAAACCTCGATTACCGCAGCCTGTATCATCATTTCGAGTGCGCGGCGTATATGTTCCGTACGGACTGTATACCGGACATTGAGAGGGACTTTCAGGAAACTCTCTCCAAGTGCCGTGTGGTCACGCCCGAAACGATAAAGAAAGAAAAGCTCTTCTACAGGGTCGCGGGAGCCTTTCTGAAAATATTCGCGCCGCTGATGTGAAAAAAAAGCGGCGTTTTTTATTTCTCTTACCGGTATAATTTTGCTCGAATGCTTTTTCTTTATATCATAATATTGTATAATAAGTTTAAGTATGTATCATTTACAGCTTCAAGCAAGATCTACTCTATGGAGAAAAAAAATGAGATCTATACAGACCAAGATAATCATTGTTATCTCGACTATAATACTTGTCGTCGTAGTATCCTTTCTGATCACCTCCACGAGCAATACCAACGCGATACTTTCCAGCGACTCGGATAATATCATGCTGTCTGCGGCGGATTATTACGCGAACAAGATCGACGATAACTTCCGTTCGACAGAGCAGTCGGTCGATACGATATACAATTATGCGATCAAGCGCGCGCAGTCGTACAAGAACTTTCTGCACGACGAGAATCAGCGCGACAGATACACCTACGATATCTCGGAGCTCGGCAAGAGCATAGCCGAGAACACCCGCGGCGCGATGTCGGTATATCAGCGCTATAACCCCGACGACTACGGCCCCACCAACGGCTTCTGGTACACCATAAATCTCGAGGATAACACATGGCGCCCCTCCGAGCCCACGGATATGAGCCTCTACGATAAGGACGACCTGGAGCACGTCGGCTGGTACTATATCCCCGTCGAGGCGGGAGTGCCGATGTGGATGGAGCCGTATTACAACGCCAACCTCGGCGTGAATATGATCTCGTACATAATCCCGCATTTTTACGGCAACTATACCGTCGGCATAATCGGCATGGATATAAGCCTCGATATGCTTAAGGAAGCAACGGCAGACGTAACCGTCTATAAGAGCGGCCACGCCTTCATGATGGAGACCAACGGCAATATCATATACCATGAAGCCTATCCGAACGGCATATCATTCTCGGAGCTCCCCGATGAGGACAAGACTTTCTTCGGCGACTTCCTTGAGATCGAGTCCAATACCGTCAATATACGCAGAGGCAGAAGCGGGACAATGGAGAAGCTTGTGCTGAAGGAGCTTAAAAACGGTATGATACTCGGGCTGTACGCGCCGATAACCGAGATCAACGAGCCCCAGACCACCCTCATGCTCCAGCAGCTCCTTATCTCGTTCATCATTCTCGTTCTCGCGATTCTTGTCGGTCTTATAGTCGTAAGATCTATAACCGACCCGCTGAAAAAGATGACCGCTGTCGCGGAGCAGTACGCCAACGGCAGCTTCAATGAGGAGATAAGCGTAAGCGGCAAGGACGAGGTCGGCATACTTTCGCGCTCGTTACAGACGATGTCCACCTCGCTTAAGCAGCAGATCGAGATAGCCGACTCGGCGAACAAGGCGAAGAGCGAATTCCTCGCCAGTATGTCGCATGAGATACGTACCCCTATAAACGCAGTACTCGGCATGAACGAGATGATACTGCGTGAGGCTAAGGACAAGGAGATACTCGATTATTCGATCAATATACAGGACGCGGGACGCAACCTCCTCTCGCTGATAAACACGATCCTCGATTTCTCAAAGATCGAGGACGGCAAAATGGAGATAATACCCATAAGCTACGACCTCGCCTCGCTTGTGCACAGGCTGGTGAACTCGATATCTGAGCGCGCCCGCTCGAAGGGGCTTACTCTCGACGTGAACGTCGACGGCAACCTTCCCTCTGTGCTGCTCGGCGACGATATGCGTATCTCGCAGGTAATAATGAACCTGCTCACCAACGCAGTCAAGTACACCAAGGTCGGAGGCGTTACGCTGACGATAGGCGACGGCGGCAGGGACGACGATACCGTGATACTCGACGTTTCCGTCAAGGATACGGGCATAGGTATCAGGGAAGAGGATATGGACAAGCTCGGAGTGGCGTTCGAGAGACTGGAAGAAAAGCGCAACAAGAGCATAGAGGGTACGGGTCTGGGCATGTCGATAGTCACAAGACTGTTGAAAATGATGGACTCGGAGCTTAAGATAGAGAGCGTCTACGGCGAGGGGAGCACATTCTCGTTCCGGCTCCCGCAGAAGATCGACGATGAGCGCCCGATAGGAAATTACGCGGAGCGTGTAAAGGCGAACAACAGGCTCAGCCTCAACGCGCTGCCTCATATCAGTAACGCGAAGGTGCTGGTCGTTGACGACTACGCCATGAATCTTAAGGTCGCAAGCAATCTGCTGAAGCTTTTCGGCATAGAGCCGGAGCTCGTCAAGTCCGGTCAGGAGGCGATAGAGGCAGTCAGCAAGAAGACCTATCACATCATCTTCCTCGATCACATGATGCCCGGAATGGACGGCATAGAGACTCTGACGATACTCAGGGAAAAGAGGATGATAGGGCGGTTCACGGCTGTGATCGCGCTGACCGCGAACGCTATCGTCGGAGCGAGGGAGACCTATATAGCCGCGGGCTTCGACGATTATCTGACCAAGCCCATTGAGATGAGCGACTTGCAGGAGCTGCTGCTGAAATACCTGCCCAAGAGCTTTATTTCCTACGCGGAGGAGGGTACGGAGCCCGTTGCCGCGGAGGAGCCGGAGATAGTGGAGGACATATCGAAGCGCGAGGCCGAGCTTCTTGAGAAGGCGGGCATCTCGATGAAGGACGGCATGGAATACTGCGCCGATGATATTGACTTCTACAACGACGTACTGAAAAACTATACCGACACCTTTGCGGAAAAGTGCGAGAGCCTTGAAAAGGCGCGTGCCGGCAGCGATACCGAAGCCTACCGGATAACGATACACGCGCTGAAGAGCGGCTCAAAGACGGTAGGCGCCACCAAGGCTGCGGAGCTTGCGAAGGAGCTTGAGGACGCTGCGAAGAGCGGCGACATGGAGTTCATCAACGCGCACCATGAGGAATTCACGGAGCTTTACCGCAGCACCGTAAATTCTGTGAAAGAAATACTTGATTCCTTCAAATAATCAAGTAATTAAAGCTTCGGTATCAAACTCAAAAGAAATCTGCGCCTTTAGCTTGTAAAGGCGCAGAAATTTTTATTAATGCAGTTCTTTTACCTTGAAAAGGCGCACTACCTCTCTCCGCTGCAAGGCGAAGCGATTTGTTTTAGGGTCCAGCCCTTTTTTCAAAAGGGCTGGCCGCCGGAGGCAAACTCGAGCGTGAGCGGCCACTCGAGCGTCAGCGGCAAACCCGAGCGTCAGCGGCTGACTTCGCAGCCGCCCCACTCGACTAACGTGAAGCCGGTTCTTTCATAATGAGGTAAATTCTGTTCTTCTGTCTCAACAGGCTCGTCCGACGGGGCGAATGTCATAAACACTCTGATCTGCGTATCGGGAGCGGGCGAGACGTCGAGCGGCACGCCTGCCGCGTAGTCTGAGGTATGCAGAGTGACAATATTATATGGGTTATCCTGCATCTGCGGCAGCCAGTAGATGATGAACTCGTTGGCCTCGCGCGCGGTAAGTCCTATGTACATCAGCTTTTCGCGCAGGAAAGCCGCCGTATCTTCGCCTCTGACGCAGAAGCCCCGGCTCATGTCGAGCTTCGCGGCTCCGGTGCCTTCCCAGAAGAGGCAGTAATACTCGTTGCCGTTCGCGTCGTACAGCGTGCCGTCGGGCATAGCTGTCACGTTCCAGCCCTCGCCGTAGTCGGGATAGGTCGTTGTCAGCCTGCCGCCCTCGGGGAGCTGCACCTTTACGGAAACATCGGTCTGCTCCTCGGGATAGAGGTAGATGACAGGCTTTGCGTAGGCTCCGAGGAACCAGAAGTAATGGTCTACACCGGGAGTCCCGCCGTAGAAGAAGTCATCGACGAGATACGCGAGCTTGTGGATATACTCGCGGTCGGTGAGGGTATAGCGCTCGGGAGTGCGGCCGGAGTACGCCTCACCGAGCCACCCGCTGTACAGCGGGTATGTGGCTTTCAGCTTGTTGTTGGCGTAGTCGGCGCGCGCGAACCCGAAAAGTTCCCACATACCGAAGGTCGCCTTGATACCGTTCCATTCGAGATATTCCCAGTCCTCGGGGTCGTCCGGATCGTCGGAGTAGGGGCTTCTGCCCATGGTGACTGTGGGCTCTATCCTGTCGTAGCGGTAGTAGTAGGCGGGCTCATCATCGGGGTCGTCCTCGTCGTCGGGGATAACAGTGAACAGCATCTCCGATTCAAGTTCATAGTCCTTGAGCGTATAGAGCGCATCGTCATCGCCCGTTTCATTGACATACCATGCCGGGGTGCCGTCCCGGAGCTCCGAGAGCCCTATGAAGCCGAGCACGTTGTCTCCCCTCATATGCTGGAGCTCCAGCGTATCGATTTTCACAAGGCAGTCCTCATACTCGCCCGTGGCGGCGATCTGTTCGTGCTTTACGCGCCATATCGAGAGCTTGTTCACATAGTCATAGCCGTAATCCGAGTCGTTGGTGACGAGGTCGGAGACAAGCACCTCGGGTATGCCGTCGAAGTCGAGGTCGAGGAGCACTATGCCGACTGTCGTGTCGTCGAGGAGATCCCACCTTGCGCTTATGAGGGCGTTGTAGACCATCTGCATAACGGGGTCCTTGTCCTCGCCTGCTATGACCTCGGTATTGTCGGGGACGTTGTATTCTATGATATCGTCGAACGTGTCTATTATCTGTATATCGGCTATCGTGCAGGAGTTTTCGGATATCTTCCCGTAGGCTTTCGTGCAGCTCACATCGGTGAGCACGACCTTTGCGTAGGCGTAGGCGTCGGTATCGAGGGACATTCCCTCCACCGGAGTCGCGAAGAACAGCAGCGAGTCGCATAAAACGCTCTTACTGCCGAAGCGGTAGGCATACTCGGAATCCCTGAACATCGGAAGTCCGTACATATACTCGGGGTCAACGAGCACGGACATACCGCCCTCGGTCTCGCAGACGAAGGCGTTTACGGTCACGGGGTCGTCGGTGTACCAGCCGAGGAAGAGGTCGTTGAAGTACGAAAACTTCCGCTCGTTCTCGTTTTTGATCCTGTCGTAGTATTCGGGCTTTTCGGCGGAGTATTGAGTGACCGTGACCTGCGGGTCTATCCACTTTATGTCATACGCGGACGGGAATTCCTGCGCCCTGATGAGGTTCTCGCCGTGTATGCGCCGCTCGACGCCGTACTTGTCGTCCTCGGAGAACGCGCAGGTCGAGGCGCGCACATAGATGTCCGCGGCGCCCGCGTCTATTTCGAGGCTCTCTCTGACATTATCGGAGTCGGTCACGCGGTATGAGCTGTCGTTTATCTTATAATTGAAGAAGATATGCTTATCCATATCTTCCACACCGTAGCCCGTCAGCCCGTAAGATATGTATTCGTCGGTCATCATATCGGTGCTGTAGTCGACATTGATCCCGCTGTACAGCTCTGCCTCATTTTTCAGGGAATCATTTGCCACAGCCGAGATGCTTGCGGGCTTGCGGGGCTTTTCGGACTTGGTCTCTGAGGCGGTCGTTGTTGTTTCGGCGGCGGTCGTTGTTGTCTCTGCGGCAGTCGTCGTCGTTTCGGCGGCAGTCGTCGTTTTCGCAGCGGTCGTCGTTATTTCCGCGCCCGCATCCAAAGTCCCGGCGGCAGTTGCAGTGGTGTCCGCGGCGGCAGTCGTCAGCTCCGCGGCAGTGCTTTCTGCGGGCTTATCCGCCCCGGAGCAGCCCGAAAGCGCGAGCGCCGCGCAGAGTAAGGGTATCAGCAGTTTTCTGCCTTTGTTCATCTTTATTTCCTCCTCTGATCCTGTTCAGCTGCCTTTTCCTCTTCCACGATCGGAGCAAGATCCATGCAGAGCCAGCGGCATCTGTTGGTCAGATCTCCGAGCTCGTTGTCCAGAGTTTCGGTATCTCCCTCAGCCGCCGCGTTCTTCAGCTTGTGAGCAAGCCGCATTATCCATTCGGCTCCCGCTGTCCTCGACGAGCTTTTCAGCGTGCCGAGCCTGCGTATCAGCATTTCGGTGTCGCCGTTCTCATAGCAGGTGTTTATCTCGTTTATCAGCGGAGGCACCATTTCGGCGTAGGCGGCGAGAACTTTTACGAAGATCTCTTCATTTCCCGAATTTTTTATGCCCGCGAAAACGTCTATCTCCGTAAGTTCGAATATGAAGTCGGGCAGAGTGTTTCTGCGGCGCTTCACCGGCGGCTTTGTCACGGCGGCGGGCTTCTTCTTGTCGGCGGGCAGATACTCGTACATCATGTCCTCCAGCTTCGCGGAGTCGATAGGCTTGGTGAGGTAGTCGTCGAAGCCCGCGCTGATGTACTTCTCCCGGGCTCCGGATATCGCGTTGGCGGTAAGGCAGATCATGGGAGTGTCAAGGTTCGGACCGCTTTCCGCGGCTTTCAGCTCCTTGAGAGTTTCAATGCCGTCCTTGTTCGGCATCATGTGGTCGAGGAATATGATATCGTACTTGTTTTTCAGAGCCAGCACAATACCCTCGTCGCCGCTTTCCGCGGTGTCGATCTGCACGTTCGTCTGTTTCAGCAGGCTCTGGAATACCACAAGATTCATGTGCGTATCGTCAACGACGAGCACGCGGGCATCGGGAGCCGTGAATTTCTCTCTGTATTTCTTATGCTCGGATATCGAGCTGCGGCAGGAGGTCTCGTAGTTGCCGACAGGCGTCCACTTGATGACGCTCTGTTTCAGCTCGAAGCTGAATACCGAGCCTGCGCCGTAGACGCTCTCGACCTTCAGCGCGCTGCCCATCATTCCGAGAAGGCTCTTAGTTATCGACATGCCGAGGCCTGTGCCTTCAACGGTGCGGTTGCGCTTTTCCTCAATGCGCTCGAACTCGGAGAACAGCTTGCTCATGTCCTCCTGCTTTATGCCTATGCCTGTATCGCGGACAGCGACGGTCAGCATTATGCTGTCCGGGTCTTTTTCGAGCTTCCGGAAGCTCATCCTGAATGTGACGCTGCCCTTTTCGGTATACTTTACGGCATTGGTGAGGATATTGGTTATGACCTGCTTAAGCCTTATCTCATCGCCGTGCAGATACTTGGGGATATTAGGGTCGAAGTCCGTGACTACCGTGAGCCCCTTGTTCTCGGCTCTCGGGCGTATCATGTTCACCAGCGCGGTGAGAGTCTCCGCCAGGTCATAGTCGACGGGGATTATCTCCATTTTGCCCGCCTCGATCTTCGAGAAGTCAAGTATATCGTTGATAAGACCGAGCAGAGTGGTGCCGGCGGCTCTGATATTTTCGGAATAGGTGAGTATATTGCTGTCGGTGCATTCTCTCAGCACCATTTCGTTCATTCCGAGCACAGCGTTGATCGGAGTCCTGATCTCATGGGACATATTCGACAGGAACGCCGATTTTGCTTCACTTGCCGCGATAGCGCGCTCCGACATATCTATGAGCTTGTCGCGGGCCTTCTTTTCCTTGTCGATATTTTCAAGCATCCAGAGGACATGGGTGATCTTACCCTCTGGAGTGCGCTCGGAGACCACATATCTTGCTCTGACCCAGATGTTGCCGTAGCTCAGGTATTCCATGGATATCGTATTCGTGTCCTGCATACGCTCGTCTATGGTCGCCATATCCGCAAACTCTATCGCGGCCTGCTTGGTCGGGCTTTCCGGCAGTCCCTGCATTATGCTGAAGAAGATATCCTGCATATTGTGGTCGCAGGCGGAGACAGCCTTGTCGATAGCGGGGTTGGCGTTTCTTATCGCGGTAACGGTGTTGTCGAGTATGTCGAGGTCGCACAGAGATATATATATTCCCGCCGCCGAGGAGAGCTGCTGCTGCAGGGTCTCTGTCTCCTGGGAGAGCTTGTCTCTTGCCCGCTTTTCAGAGTCTATGTTTTCGAGCATCCAGAGCACGTGCGTTATCCTGCCCTCGCTGTCGCGCTCGGATACCACATATCTTGCTCTTACCCAGATATTGCCGTAGCTCAGGTATTCGAGCGTTATGGTGTTCTTGCCCTTCATGCGCTCGTCTATCGTGGACAAATCGCAGAACTCTACCGCGGCCTGCTTGGTCGGGCTTTCCGGCAGTCCCTGCATTATGCCTGTGAATATCTCCTGCATATTATGGTCGCAGGCAGCCACAGCCTTCTCGATAGCCGGGTTCACGTTCTTTATTGCCGTCGCCTCGTTGTTGACTATATCGAGGTCGCACAGAGACATATAGATATCCGCGGCGGAGGAGAGCTGGATATTGAGGTGACCGGCGATGATATCCTTTTTTCTCGCGCTTATCATCATGACTGCAAGAATGAATACCGTTGAGATGACGGCTATCACGCTCGCGAGCGTCATGATGCTCAGCGGCATATAAGCGCCGGAGGCTTCGACTACGGATACGCTGTACCAGCCGTCCTGTATCCCGACGGCGTAGACTATGTGGTTTTTGCCGCCGTAGTTGAGCTCAAAGCAGGTCTCCGGCTCGGAGAACAGCTTTTTCGTCACCGCGGAGCCGAGCCCGCTCTTTTCCTCGAGGTAGTTTTTGCCTATCTCTGTCCTGTCGGAGTGAGCGACTACCGTCCCGTGGCTGCACAGGAGCATTTCGGTCATTCCCTTGTTGTCGGCGGACTGCTTTTCTATCATAGCCTGGATCTCGTCCATTGTGATATCGAGCGCAACGACGGTCTTGCCGTCGTTCATGCATTTCGCGAGTGTTATCATAACGGTGCCGGACTGCATATCGAGGTACGGATCGACAACGGTGATATTGCCGCGATTCGCCGCGGACTTTATGTACCACGGACGCTCGGTGGGCACATAGCCCTCGTCCGGCACCCAGCCCGCGCCGTCGTAGTATTTGCCGTTCACGTACGCGTAAAGACCGGTGGTATTGGGTACGAGCGAGTGAATGATCACCTGGGTCTCCTGCGTAAGATATTCGAGTATCTGCTCCTCGGACGCGTTTTCGACCATAAGCGTCTGTATCGAGTACTCGGAGATCTTCAGCGCGTCAACGCCCGCGGACAGGTAGTTGTCGAACTGCTCCGCCGACCTTACGGCGCTCAGCTCACCGTTCTCGGTGATGTTCTTGCGGGTCTCACTGTACAGAAGGGCGTTATATATGAGTATCAGCGCGACGAAGAAGAGCATTACGAACAGATAAGCCAGTATCTTGTTCTTTTCTGTGCTCTTTTCGGTCTTGCCTGCCGATTTGTGATTCTTGTTCATTATTTTCCCCCATTGTGTTTTCCGGAGATATGCACACAAATATTCATTTTATTATAACATATACAGAAAAAAATTGCAATGGGAAAAGAGGTTAAAATCATAAAAAACTATCCGGGGCATTATCGGGCGATGATCCGGTATTCTATTTGTTTTTTGCGCAAAAAGTCCGCAAAAAATGATGAAGCGCGCCTATTGAAACGAGAGCTCCGATGTGATATAATAATTCCGGAATAGCATTACAGGAGGATCCGTTATGGCATATATCACGGTAAAGCTTTCATCGGAGGCGCTCAACAGACAGGTCACGTTCGAGATGTTCCTGCCTGGAGACAACAGACTGCCGGAAAACGAATACAGAAAGCGTCCGACCCGCACGCTTCTGCTGCTCCACGGCTATACGATGAGCGGGTGGAACTGGGTCCCCGAGTGGCTGGCGGAGAAGTACAACTTCGCGGTGGTCGTCCCGAACGGCGAGAACTCGTTCTGGCTGGACGGGCTTTCGACGGGGCACAAATACTGCACCTTCATAAGCGCCGAGCTGCCGGATTATCTGAAAAAGACCTTCGGGCTGGCAAACGACGCTTCGGATACCTGCGTCATGGGACTGTCTATGGGAGGCTTTGGAGCGCTGCATACAGCGCTGATACGCCCCGAGCGCTTCGGAAAGGCGGCGGCTCTGTCCTCCGCGCTGATAGTGCATGAGGTAGCGGGAATGGAGCCTGGCAGCGACAACGGCCACGCGAACTATGAGTATTACCGCGAATGCTTCGGCGAGCCCTCAAAGGTGCTCGGCAGCGACGCTGACCCCGAGGCTCTTGCCGACCGGCTGCTGAAAGAGGGAAGAAAGCTCCCGGAGATCTTCATGTGCTGCGGTACAGAGGACTTCCTTCTCGAAAACAACCGGGAATTCCACAGGTTCCTGACCGAGCGCGGCATCGCCCACGAGTACACCGAGGGTCCCGGGAGCCATGATTTCACTTTCTGGAACGAATACACGCCGAAGCTGATCGGGCGTATGTTCGGCTGATATCGGGCGCGTCCGGACGGGCGCGCTTATTTTATAATAAAAATATCGTATTCCTGCTCTTTACTTTTTCCGCGGAATATGTTATAATAAACTATATAGACGATGATATGAAAAAAGACAGATATGATTTTTTTGTGTTCTGCCGCGCCGGAGCGGCGGAGGAGGTCATAAATGGATAATGCTAAAACAGAGGCGTATTTTTCGCTGTTTGAAAGACTGATAGATTCAATGACCG
Organism: Ruminiclostridium sp.; assembly: GCA_024682455.1. Classification (GTDB taxonomy): domain Bacteria; phylum Bacillota; class Clostridia; order Oscillospirales; family Ruminococcaceae; genus Ruminiclostridium_E. The sequence continues at coordinate 18,143 of JAIKZF010000070.1, forward strand.
CGCCCGACCGCTTTGTGCGGGAGGAGTTCATCGGCATACTCTCGGAGATCTGCGAGCTGTTCCATATCGCGAAGGGCGTGACCGAGTTCTACCGCAGCATCAGCGCCGAAAGAACGGGCGACGGCGAGGTGCTCGTCGATTACGACAACGGCAGAGGGGAAAAGGTGGTAATGTTCCGCCGCATAGTAACGCCCTCGATGTCCGTCATAAAGAGCACGCTCTATATGGCAGAGGAAGAGGAGCCGCTGTCCGAGGAGAACTATTACCGCATCGACCTGATCCTGCGTGCAATGCTGAGCTTTGTCAGCCGCAACAGGCTCCAGAATCTTGTTGAGCGCTTCTCGTTCTACGATGACGACGGCTATCCCAACCTGAACTACTTCATGCGCCACCTCGACAAGATGAACGAGAAGGGCGGGATCCCGGGGAATACCGCCATTCATTTCAATCTGCGGCATTTCACGCTTATAAACCGGGAGATAGGCAAGCAGACCGGAGATATCGTTATGCGCCGTTACTTCGATCAGATGAGCAGACTTATCGGCGACAAGGGCGTAGTGTGCCGCGTCGGAGGCGATAATTTCACCGCGATATTCAGGAGCGAGCTGCTCCAGTCCGTACTGTTCGTGACCGAGGGCTTCCCCGTAGTGTACGACAACGAGCGCGGCAAGCGGGTCATGGTATCCGCGAGCGTGGGAGTATTCGTTATCCCGGACGGTTTCAGATACGAGAAGCCCGCCGAGATAATCGGCAAGATCTTTCCCGTGGGGCAGGAGGCGAAGTTCTCGCCCGATACCAACATAGTTTACTACACCGAGGAGAACGATGTGCGCAAGGAGCGCATAATGAAGGTGCAAAGCCTCTTCGCAGAAGCTATGGACAACGACGAGTTCAGAGCCTACTATCAGCCGAAGGTCGATATCGAGACCGGCAGGATCGTGGGCGCGGAGGCTCTGTGCCGCTGGGTAAGGGACGGGAAGATCATTCCTCCCATAGAGTTCATACCGGTGCTGGAGCAGAGCACGGATATCTGCCGCCTGGACTTCCGTATGCTGGATCTGGTGTGCAGGGATATACGCAGACGGCTGGACGCGGGCAGCCCCGTGGTTCGCGTCTCTGTCAACCTGTCGCGCAAGCACCTGATAGACGTTGATCTGCTGGAGCACCTGCTTAAGATAATCGACGACAACAGGGTACCGCACGAATATATCGAGCTGGAGCTGACCGAGACCACAACGGACGTGGAGTTCCGCGACCTTAAGCGCATAGTCGGCGATCTGCGAAGAGAGGGCATACATACCACGGTGGACGATTTCGGCATAGGCTATTCCTCGCTGAACCTGATACGCGAGATTCCTTGGGACGTGCTGAAGCTCGACCGCTGCTTCCTGCCCGCGGATAGTGACGCGGAGGACGTCAATACCGCCCTCATGTTCAGCCATGTCGTCTCAATGGCGCAGGCAATGGGACTTGAGTGCGTAGCCGAGGGCGTTGAGACCCACGGACACATCGAGCTGCTGAAAAAGAACAATTGCCGAATAGCGCAGGGCTTCTACTTCGACAGACCGCTGCCCTCCGAGGAATTTGAGAGGCGTCTCGACTCGCACGGATATGATGTCTGATATTGACAATCCGGCGGATCTGTGATATAATATGTCTATATAAGAACAGAAAAAGGTGATAACATTGAATATCAATGAGCGTCTCATCTCCGAGGTGAACGGCTCCATGGCAATAGAGGGCATGGCTCTCACAAAGGCTGACCGGGAAAGAATGATAAGATATCTCGAAAAACCCGAGGATTTCGGCAGGATAATGAAGGAGATACTTCTGAAATATCAGACCGCGGAAAAGGATCATGCCTGACAGATACGGTTATGACTTCGCGCACGATACCAAATACTGCGCTCCCGGTTCAACGATACTGAAAAACAAGCTCGGTATAACGGACGAGGAGCGTCTGCGTTCGGCGGAGCGCGAGATCACGGCGATGTGGCTGCTGAGGCTCAAAGCCGAGCCGGTGAAGGGCAGGTTCGACCTTGCTCATCTGTGTGCCATACACCGGAGAATGTTTTCGGACATCTATCCTTGGGCGGGTAAGTGCAGGACTGTGGATATCTCGAAGGGCAATTTCTTCTGCCGCTCGATCTTCATCGAGGAGTACGCGCGGGAGCTGTTCGGACGGCTCGCGGAGGAGAACTGGCTCATATATACGGAGAAGGAAACGGTCCCCGAAAAACTGGCATACTACCTCAGCGAGATAAATGTGCTCCACCCGTTCCGCGAGGGCAACGGCAGGACGCAGAGGCTTTTCATCGAATATCTGGGCTCGGTCGCGGGCTTCCACGTGGACTTTTCCGGCGTGGAGAGCGAGGAGATGGTGCTTGCCAGCGCCGACGCGTTCGCGAAGGACTACGGCAGACTTAACGCCATGTTCTCCCGGATATGCCGTCCTACCCGTGACGGCGCGCAGGAGCGTGCGATAAAGCTTTTCTTCGGCGCGAGGAGCGAGCAGCTGAAAAAATTCAGAGAAAACAGCAGATAAAAAACGACCGCCGTCCCCGCATTGCGCGGGGACGGCGGCTTTGTGCGAAAGGACGGTGACAGCCGTGCGGGGAAGAAATAGGATATATACAGCCGCGGCTGCCGCTCTCCTGCTGTTTGCAGGGGCGTGCGGAGCCGTCCGGGAGGCTGAGAAGAGCGTTTTTGCCATGGATACCGTGGTGACGGTCAAGGCTTACGGCGACCGGTGCGGCGAGGCTGTAAACGCCGCCGCCGACAGACTGACGGAGCTTGAGCGCCGGCTGTCAGCGACGGACGCCGACAGCGATATCGGGAGGCTCAACGCCGCGGGCAGCGCCGCGGTCTCCGGCGATACCGCCGAGGTAGTTTCGCGGGCGCTGGAGCTCTGCGGGAGCACGGACGGCGCTCTGGACATCACGATATATCCCGTTGTGCGGGCGTGGGGCTTCACGACAGGGGAGTACCGCGTGCCCTCCGATGACGAGCTCGCAGCCGCCCTCGGAATGACCGGGTACGGGTCTGTGAGCGTGAACGGCGGCACCGTAAGCGTGCCGCCGGGGCGTATGCTCGACCTCGGAGCCTGTGCCAAGGGCTACGCAAGCGGCGAGATGCTGAAAGCAATGTCGGAGCTCGGCATAACATCGGCGCTGGTGAATATCGGCGGGAACGTCCACGCCCTGGGCTCGAAGCCCGACGGAACCGACTGGACGGTAGGCATAGCCGACCCGTTCAGCCCGAACGAGCTTCTGGGGAAGCTGAAAATAAGCGGCTGCGCGGTGGTGACCTCGGGAGGCTATCAGCGGTACTTTAAGGACGACGCGGGGAATGTGTATATCCACATAATCGACCCCGCGACCGGCAGACCTGCGGACAGCGGGCTCGTCTCGGTGACGGTCATAGGCGGGGACGGGCTGCTGTGCGACGCTCTCTCGACGGCGCTTTTCGTCATGGGCAGGGAGCGTGCCGAGGCGTACCTGCGCGGGCACGGCGGCTTTGATATGATACTTGTGACCGACGGAGGCGTCATAGCCGTGACGGAGGGAATAGCGGACAGCTTTGAGAACGTATCGGGAATGCCGGTGGAGATAATATATGAGTGATAAAAAAATATCCGCGAAAAAGCTCGCGGAATTGTCGCTGCTGACGGCGCTGGCGCTCATCATCTTTGTGGTGGAGCTCCGCATACCCGATTTGTCGCCCGTGCCGGGCGTGAAGCTCGGGCTCTCGAACATCGTGACCATGTACTGTCTGTACAGGTTCAGGCCGTGGGAGACCGCGCTCGTCGTATCGGCAAGGGTGCTCCTCGGAGCGGTGTTCGCGTCAAGCCCTGTGACTTTGATATTCAGCGCAGCGGGAGCGTTTTTGTGCCTCGCGGGGATGATACCGCTGTCACGGTTCCTGCCGAAGCTGCCGATATGGCTGTGCAGCATAATCGGCGCGGTGCTCCACAATATCGGGCAGGTCGCCGCCGCGGTGATATATATGGGCTCGTTCGCGCCGGTATACTACCTGCCCGTGCTGCTGATAAGCGGCTGCATCGCGGGCGCGTTCACAGGGCTCTGCGCACATTTCGTCACGGCGCGGCTTCGCTGACGGTTATTGTGCTGCCGTCGCAGGCGGTCACAATATTTCCGTTAAGGGTATCATAGCTTTTTATCGACAGCTCTGCCAGAAGGGCTGTCGTTTTTTCGTCGGCGGGCTCCGATGCCGAGACAGTCATTACCGAATATTTCGGTGACGCCGCCTCCAGCAGGTCGCCGAGGCGCTTTGAGAACTTCCCGTGGTGCGGGAGCTTGATCCAGTCGCAGTACCAGTCGGTGTCGGATTTCAGCATCTGCTTTATGCGGGCGTTCTCTATATCTCCGCAGAACAGAAACGTCCTGCTGCCGAACCTAATTTTCGTGACCAGCGAGAGGTTGTTGTCGTACTCCTTGTCCTCGTCCTTCATCAGCTTTTCGGGATCGTCGGCGGGATATACGGTAAGCTCCGCCGGGCCGAGCGTGAGCGAGGTCTGTTCCGTGACTGCGCGGGCTCCCGGCAGACCGTCTGCTGCCTTTGCGAAGCTCTCATATTCCTTGTTTGTGCCGGTATAGCCGGGATAGAGCACGGTGTCCGCGCCGAACTTTTTCAGCACCGCGGCGGCTCCTCCGACATGATCCTTGTCGAAGTGCGTTATCTGGAGGATATCGAGGCGGGTTATGCCGCGCTTGTCCAGCTCGGAGATCAGATGATCCCCGTCCGACGCCTCGCCGCAGTCTATGAGCATCACGCAGCCGTCCGTCCGTACAAGTATCGCGTCCGCCTTGCCTATGCCGAACACGGTTATCTCCGCCGAGGGCTCCGCCGCGGGAGGCGCGTCCCCCGCGCAGCCCGAAAACGCGAACAGCGCGGCAATAATGAGTATGAGAGCGATCAGACTGTGGTGCTTCATAAGCGAAACTCCTTGTAATATTTTCCTCTTGTCCGAATATTATTTAGTAATCACACCGAACGGAGGTAATATGATGAAGAACATAAAAATATGGGATGTCCTGATATTCGTGCTTTCCGCGGAGCTGGCGGGAGCCGTGTCCGCGCTCATTGCGGGCGGGGATTTCGGCGCGTACTACGAAACGCTCGTGAAGCCGCCGCTTGCTCCGCCCGCGTGGCTGTTCCCGGTGATGTGGGCGGTGCTGTACGCGCTTATGGGGATATCGGCGTATCTGATAAACGAGTCCGGAGGCGAGCTGCGCAGACCCGCGCTGATACTGTATCTCGCGCAGCTTTTCGCGAACCTGCTCTGGAGCCCCGTATTCTTCGGGCTGCGCTCCTTCGGCGGAGCCGTCGCGGTAGTTATTGCCATGCTCGTGCTCGTTGTATGCATGGTGCTCGTATTCGGCAGGATACGCAGATGCGCGGCTTTGCTGAATATACCCTATGTGATCTGGACGGCGTTCGCGGCGTACCTCACGATAGGCTTCTGCGTGCTTAACTGAGCGTTCCGCAGCCGTCTGGCAGAGTCAGCTTCTCCCTTACCCTGCGCAGTACATATTCCGCGCGGCTCTCCATTTCCGGGAGCTCTCCGAGCGGGAAAAAACGCAGGCAGCTGCTCTCGTCATCGCTGACCGACGGCTCTCCGGATATGCCGACCGCCCGGTAGACAGCGGCGACGGTGTAGGTCTCGTCGCCGTTCGGATAACGGAAGTACATTTCAGAGCCGGAGATCACGTCAAGCAGCCGGAAGTGCTCCGCTTTCAGTCCCGTTTCTTCCCGCAGCTCGCGCGCGGCGGTCTCCTCAAGGCTCTCGCCGGGCTCCATGCCGCCGCCGATGATCCCCCATGTGCCTGTATCCGTGCGCAGGTTGAGCAGTATCTCGTTCCGGTCGTTCAGTACGACGACCGTAGCGCCCGTATTGATGACAGGGCTGTGTCCGATGTGTTTCCGCAGTTCCGATATATAGCTCATGGTCATTCCTCATCAGTTTTTATAAGAGCATTATAACACAGATCGTAGGAAAATTCAAGAGGCTGTGAAAATGCACAATATGCTAAAGCCCAAATTGTCGGAATTGACGATTAGGGCTTGCCGCGAAAATGTATGTCCGTAAAAGCTTGACATGCCGTGAAAAATGTATTATAATACTGTTTAAGAAGCATAGGCGGACAGGTGCGCCTATGTGATAAAACGATTACACAAACGGACGTCAAAAGGTGGATTTATGAAAAAAACAAGACTGAAAACAGCCCTCATCTCGGCGTTTCTTATGGCGGCGCTGCTGCTGTCCGGGTGTACGGGCACACAGCCCGCGCAGACCGCGAAGGACACACAGCCCGCGGATACGCAGGGAGGCACGGTGACTCCTGCGGAGACGCAGGCTCCGAAGAACGCGAACAACGCTGACGACAGCGGCTTGAACAACATGACTGCGCTGGAAGTGTCGAAGCTCATGGGCAACGGCATAAACCTCGGCAACACGCTCGAAGCCTACAATCATCAGGCATACCTGAACGGCACCGACCCGACCCTTGCCGAGACGGTCTGGGGAATGCCCACGACCACCCGTGAAATGATCGACGGCATGAAGGCGGCGGGCTTCGACACTATCCGTATCCCCGTGGCGTGGACGAACGGAATGAACTACGAGGCTGACGACTACACGATAGACGAGCGGCTCATGCAGCGCGTGGAGACCGTCGTGAACTACGCTCTCGACGCCGATATGTTCGTCATCGTCAACGACCACTGGGACGGGAGCTGGTGGGGAATGTTCGGCTCCGCTTCCGAGGAGACCCGCGAAAAGGCAATGAATATGTACCGGACGATGTGGAGGCAGATAGCAGGGCGTTTCGCGGACTACTCCTACAAGCTGATATTCGAGTCCGCCAACGAGGAGCTGGGCGACCGCCTGAATGACAAGGACGTGGCGAAGGATTCCGGCAGCCTGAACACGGACGAGTGCTACGAAACGACCAATCTGATAAACAGCGAGTTCGTGAAGCTCGTGCGCTCCACAGGCGGCAAGAACGCCGACAGGTTCCTGCTCATTGCGGGTTATAATACCGATTTCTCACGTACCTTCGACGACAGATACAAAATGCCCGAGGACACGGCGGAGAACAAGCTCTTCCTGTCCGTGCACTATTATACACCGTGGGATTACTGCGGTACCAAGGCGGTACAGAGCTGGGGCTCTCCGAAGCAGTACGACGAGATGAACGATCTGTTCAAAAAGCTCACGAAGTTCACGGACAAGGGCTACGGCGTTATAATCGGCGAGTACGGCGTTCTGACGGACGGAGGCTCGAAGCCCAAGCCCGACACGGACATCTATTTCACCAATCTGCTGAACAACTGCGATATGTACAACGTCGTTCCCGTGCTCTGGGACTGCAACGGGCTCTACCGCCGCAGGGAGGGTAAGATAGCCGACGAGACCATAGCAAAGCTCTTCCTTGACAGAAGCTATGCCTCACAGTCGTCGCTTGAATATGAGCGGATAATAGCGAATGCGAAAGCGCAGATGGCGGAGGACTACGAATTTGCGCAGGCACGTATGACTGACGAGGGCGATATCCCCGCCACCGACGATACGGCGGTCGCGTGGATAATGTATCAGGCTGCCGACTACGGTATAGCTTACTGCGTCGGCAACGTCTACGATCCGACGAACAAGAGCACGGGCGTGAAGGCGACAAACGCGCTGATAACCGGCGAGGGGCAATATACGGTGTCGCTGGACTTTTCGGCGGCGGGCATAGCCAACGGCGTGAACTTCTCCGCGCTGGGCATATATAACGGCGAAAAGCTGTTCCCGGGATATATCATCACGATCGACAGCCTGAAGGTGAACGGCGAGGAGACCGAGCTTACCGGCAAGCCCTTCACGAACTCCGACGACGGCAAATGCACCCGTGTAAACCTTAAGAATCCGTGGGTCAGCAAGCCTCCGGACGACGCGAGAGTGGCTGACGGCGACCTTGAGGGCATTTCCGCGCAGGTATGGCAGATAGGCGACAGAAAGCGCATCACCACTATCGAGGTCACGTTCACCTATTCGGCTCCGGTGCAGTGACAGTCTTTATTCCCGTGGAATTGACGCGGTATAACGCAAGTCCCCCGCAGGTAAAACCTGCGGGGGACGTTTTGCTGTTATCGGTGTTTTATTTTTCCGTGCAGTTCACAAGGTTGACTGTGCCGGCCTTTGTGAGCTTCTTGTTTGTGACGAGCTTCCATGCGGCACCTACGCCTGTTCTCTTGTTGTACGCCGAGATCGTGATATTTTTCAGCGTAGTCGGAACGGTCAGCGATACCGAGTTGCCTGTGAATACGAGCTTGTGGCCGTTGCCGTTGATCGTGAGGCTGCCACACTTAGCTGCCGTCGGGAGCTTAAGAGCGCCGTCTATCGTGATATCGGCGAGCAGCGAGATCGTGTAGTTCGTGGTCTTGCTGTTCATTGCCTTTATAACGTCGTCCCAGAACGCGTACTTTACGCCGTTGAGCTCGATCGTGAACGCTTTCAGGTATACAACGCCGTTCGACGTGAGCAGGTCATAGGAAAGTCCGTTGCTCGGCGAAATGGCGGAAATATCGAACAGTCCGGTGAGGTCGCTCTTTGTCCTGAATATCGGCTGATCCTCAAGTGTAACGGAGGAAACGAGCTTTATCTTCGCACCGCTTACCGAGCCGTTGATCACGATAGGCTTGAAGCCCTTCGTCAGCGTGATCTTCGCGCCGGACTCTGCGGAGAGCACCATGCCTCTGTTGACCGTGAACTGCGCACCGCTCAGTAGTCTGAGGTCTGCCGCGGAGCCGAGGGTGATGTTGTTTGCCGTGAGGATCTTTTCGATAGTTGTCACGCCGGTAAGAGCCGTGTCTGCAAATCCACCCAGCGAGGCTATCTGCGAGCATACGCCGAGGGTCAGCGTGCTGTCCTTGCCGCCCTTGATGTTGAGAGCCGTGCCGGTAAATGCAAGTCCGTCGATCGCCGACGCGCCGGAGGATAAGTTAAGAGTGAGTGCTCCGGCAGCTCCCGTTCTGGTAAAGCTCTTGATATTGATGTTTCTGAGCGAGAAGCCGAACTTCGGAGACAGCGTAGTAACGCCGTTAAGTGTGAGGATCCTGCCGTTGCCGTCTATCGTGAGGCTGCCGACTGCCTTCGGGAACGTTACCTTCGAGAGGGTCATATCCTCGTTGAGCCTGAGCGTGTAGCTGCCTGCCGGGTCGGTCATAGCCTCGAATGCCTTGTCGAACGAAGAGAAGTTCTTTACTCCCACAAGGGTCAGGGCGTCGAGGTATTCGGCTCTTACCTCCTTCTTGTACTGCACCGCGCTGAGGGGCTTGCCGTTCGCGGTATTCGTTATTGTTATCTTTGTTTCGAGATCGGGGACCGTGTCCTGCTTAACAAGCGTGATAACGGTCTGTCCGGTGATGTTCGACAGAGCGCCGTTTGCTTCCTTGACCGTCAGATTGAGCTTGGTTACTGTGCCGAGCATGAACTTCTGGAGGTTGACCAGCGTGTTCTTGCCAATGACTCTGACATACTTGTTGAGGGTAACATCGGCGCTGACCGCGTTTGCGATATTCAGGGTCGCAGCGTTGTATACGTCGAGCTTGCCTGCGCCGGAGAGGTTCGTGGGTGTGAACTTGCCGCCGTCGAGCTTGACAGTCGTGCCGGCAGCTATCTCAAAGTTCGCCGCGGCTCCGGAGAGCAGCTTCACGGTCGAGCCTGTATCCAGCACGAACGAAGAGGTCTTCGTGCCGCTGAGTGTGAGCGGTAACGCCGTGTCTAAGCGCTTGATCGTCACCTTCTTATCAGCCGCTGCCTTGACAGTCAGTGTCCTGGCGTTCGATTTCGCAGGCGCGATCGAAGCGTCAATAGTGAGATCACAGTTTGCGTTGATCACCGGGGCGGTGAGGGTGAGAGTCTTGCCGGGAGCGGTCGTCAGCTTGATAGATTTTATGGTTTTAGCAAAACTGATATTCTTTTCAGTGGTATTGATATTAATGGTAATATCGAGATCGCCGGTGGTGTTATCCTTGAGCGCGGCGGTCAGAGTTTCGTAGCCCTTGCCGTTTATGATCACGGGGGCGTTGCTGGGGTCTACCGATACTGTCGCCGTGAACTTCACGGTTTTGCCGGAGTAGGTCAGAGTAACGGTCTTGTTGCCTGTCCTGGAGCTGTCGAAGCCGGTCGCCTTGACGCGGCTGTCGGTCATAGCTACGGTCTCGGTCTTGCCGCTGTTGTATTCGGCGGTAAGCTCTCCGCCCGTGAGATCGAGCGCGTCGCCGAGGAAATAGCTCGTCTTGGGCATCTTCGAGATCGTAAGAGTGTTGAGCTTAAGGGCTGTAACGTTCACGACAAATGTCGCGGTCTTGCCGCTGTAAGTTACCGTGAGGGTCTGTTTTCCGGCGGTATCCTTATTGTATCCGCTCACCATTTCGGCTGTGAGAGCGATAGTGGAAGCATCGCCATGGTCGTAGGTGACGGTGATGCTGCCGCCCGTAAGATCGAGCTCGTCGCCCGCATAATAAGCGGTTTTAGTCGGAGGGTTGACCTTGATAGCTATAACTACCGCGTTCTTTACGGTAACATCGAAGGTAGCCTTAAGCCCCTCGTACTTTACAGTGACAGTCTGTGTTCCGGCAGTATTCTTATCATAGCCCTCGATCATCTCGGAGGTCAGATCAAGAGTGGCGGGGCTGCCGTATTCGTATTTTACCGTGATCTTGCCGCCTGTGAGATCGAGCTCCTCGCCCACGTAGTATGTGGTCTTCTTCGGAGCCGTAAGAGTCAGGGTAACTGCGGCGGGCTTCTTGACGGTCACATCGAATTTATCGGTGAAGCCGAGGTAGGTGACGGTAAGAGTCTGAGTTCCCGCTTTTGTCTTGTCGTAGCCTTCGATCTTCGCGGCTTTCAGCTCTGCTTCGACGGGGCTGCCGTAATCATAGGAAACGGTGATCTTGCCGCCTGTGAGGTCGAGCTCCTCGCCGACGAAATATGTGGTCTTTGCAGGCGGCGTTACCTTGATACCCGTGACCTCGGGCTCCTTCACGCTTACCTCAAAGGTATCCGTGAAGTTCTCGTATGTAACGGTTATTGTCTGCTTGCCGATATTTTTGTTGTCATAGCCAGTAACTTTTCCGGCAGAAAGCTCGACATCCTTCTTTGTGCCGTTGCTGTAATAAACGGTTATGATACCGCCGGCAAGATCGAGCGTCTCGCCTGTGAAGTAAGCGGTTTTTGTGGGAGGCGTTACCTTTATGTCGAGAATGGTCACCGGCTCCTCACCGGAGGGCACCTGCACGGTATCATATTTGCACTCGGGCAAGGTGAAGGCGCTCCACAGGGTGTCATAGGTGTGGGCTTTCTGAGTATCTATGGAGCGGATCGTATCATAGCTTAAGTTGTACCATTTCTTGCTCGCGCCTGTATCGGCGAAGGTGGTGTCGAGCTGATACCAGTTGTCGTAGAGCTTGACGAGGTTCCATGCGTGCGAGGGGCTTGATACCGTGAAGCAGTTTATGCCCGCTCTGTTGCAGAAATACGCGGTGAGCTGGGAGTAGCCGGCGCACACGGTGGTCTTTCTCAGCACGCCGCTGGCGAGGGTCTGGTCGAAGTTGAGCAGATCGTCGTCACCGTTGGCGGCGGGATAGTCATATTCGAGGTAATCGCACACCAGATCGGCTACGCAGATCTCTTTATCGAGGGCAGTTGCCTTTGCGTAGATCTTCGGCATCCAGTCATCGGCGATAGCGTCGATAGCGTCCTGTGCTGCTTTTCTTTCGGTGTACTTTGCGAACGGGTGGTTGTAGGCGTCGCTGAAGAGCAGTATCATGCTTGTCGAATACCAGCCGTAGGAATTGGACAGGAAATAATACTGCGGGTTGCAGTATCTGAACGCCTTGGTAAGATCCTTCGCGCGGGAGAGGGAGATATTGTTGCTGAAGGTTATGTTGGCGACCATAACGGGCTTTGAGCTGCCGAAATCGACAGTCTGGATATAGTCGTAGTCGCTGTTTATGACCTTCTGGCAGGCTTCGTTCATAGCGTCGAAGAAGCTCTTCTCGTCGTCGTTGAGCGTGCTGTAAAGATAGCCCGCCGAATAGGACGAAGCGCATGATGATGTCGTTTTATTGTTGGTGCTGATGAACTGAAAGGGCTCCAGTTCCGCAGCTGCCTCGGGCGAGAGCTCGATGAATTCCGGTTCGACGAGGTCGAACAGCGGGAGCAGGGCGAGGGTATCGCTTTCCGAGCTGCTTTCGGGCTCGGCTGCGTCATCGGCGTATGCCGGCATGACGAGCATGGTCAGCGAGACTGCCAGCGCCAGCAGGCATGACAATAATCGTTTTCCGTGTTTCATTTGTTGTTCCTCCTGTTAGCATATCCGCGTTGATGCGGTGACAAAATATACACATATATTATATATCTTTTTGTTTATTTTGTCAAGAGCCTGACGAGGTTTAGGGGCATTTTTCGGCAGTACTTGACGATTTTCGCCAAAACTGCTATAATAAATGTGTCTCAACCTCTGCCGTTTGGCAGTTGTTGCTCAAAATCCTGTTTTACAGGATTCGGGAACGCTGTAAACCATGCTTCCGGCGGGTTTTACGGCAGGCAGAAAAACGAAAGGAGACCGCCGCTATGAAGCCGCAGAGAATAGTCTGGATAACGCTGATATTCTATGTGCTTTTTATCGGCGTCCGTTTTGTTTTCATGCTGTACCCCGCGGATTCCGTAAAGCTGCGGATGGCGCAGGAGAGCACGCCCTCGGCGTCGGAGCGCCGCGCCGACAATCTGTGGGCTTATTATCTGATAAACGATGAGAACCCGCTCAGAGCGGATTTCACGGTGGGGCTTGAAAAGGTACAGGGCGACTTCATGCTCGACGAGCGCTGCGCCGGCTACGCGAAGCGCATGATAGACGACGCTGCCGCCGACGGCGTATATCTTACGGTGGTCTCGGCGTACCGCAGCGTGCAGAAGCAGCGGGAAAATCTTGACAGCTACATAAAGCGCCTCATGGACGAGGGCTATACCAGCAAGGAGGCGAAAGCCCTTGCCGAAAAGGAGATAGCCAGGCCCTACGCCAGCGAGCATAACGCGGGACTTGCCCTGGATATCCTGACTCCGGACTGGTGGGAGACCCACGACGACGTGACCGCCGATTTCGAGAATACCGAGCAGTTCCGCTGGCTGACGGAGAACGCGCATAGGTACGGATTCATAATGCGCTATCCGAAGGAATACGAGGACGTTACAGGCTATATCTACGAGCCGTGGCACTACCGGTTCGTGGGAGTTTACTACGCCGGCAGGATAAAGGAGTCCGGACTGCCGCTTGAATACTTCTACAAGACAAACTTTTAGCGTAAAAAGAAAGCCCCCCACGATTGCAGGGAGCGATCTTAACATAAATTTACGGCTGCGAGGTACTGACCTGTGCGGCGCAGTATGTCACAGACGGTCCGGGGGCGGCGGCTCGCCGTCACTTCACTATGAAGTGCTCTATCGCCGCTTCGAGCTCCGCGGTGTCGTCGCTGTGAACGACGAGCCTGAGCTCCTTGGTGAGATCGAGGCTGAATATTCCCATTATCGACTTGGCGTCAACGGCGTATCTGCCCGAAACTATGTCTATGTCATAATCGAAGTTCATCACAGTGGATACGAACTTCTTGACATCGTCGATAGTCTCGATCCTTACATTGAATTCTTTCATATTCTTATCCTTTCGTTTGCTCTTTTCCTTTGTTCCGCATATTACACGCTTATCTCTTTATTATATGCTCCGCGACCTCGTCGAGGAACGCCGTGTCGTCGCTGTGTACCGTCATTTCTATGTCGCGGCTCAGGTCGAGGCTGAATATCCCCATGATAGATTTCGCGTCCACCGTGTATTTCCCAAGCGAGAGGTCTATATCGTAGTCCACGCAGTTCGCCTTTTTTACGAAATCCTTCACATCGTCGATGCTCACCAGCCTGATTACTGTCTTTATCATCGGTATCACCGTTCCTTTCCGTAGGCGGTCTGTTTTCTCTTTCCCGCCTGCTTATATAATAGCAGATTTTCCGCGAAAGTCAAGTGTTTGGTTACAAATTCGTTACTATTGGCTATAATTCTGAGTCGGGAACTCGTAATTTGTATATTATGAACAATAATGGAGCAGATGTTTTATGAAATATGCCCTGATAACCTTTGGCTGTAAGGTCAACCAATATGAAAGCTCCGCCGTCGGGACAGCCCTGCGCGAGGCGGGATTTGAGCCCTGCGGCAGCCCCGAGGACGCCGATATCGTGATAATCAACTCCTGCTCGGTCACGGAGAACGGCGACAAAAAAGCCCGACGCGCTGTGCGTGCCGCAAAGCGCGGCGGGGCGATCACCGTCCTTACCGGCTGTTATCCGCAGGCGTTCCCGGAGGAAGCCGCTGCCTGCGGAGCTGACATAGTCTGCGGCACAGCATCGCGCGCTAAGATCCCGGGGCTGATACGTGAATACCTCGAACGCGGCAGCGCGCACGCCGATCTCACGCTGCCCCGCGAATATGAGGAGCTGCCCTGCGCCGTAACAGACGACAGGACGCGGGCTTTCATCAAGATCGAGGACGGCTGTGACCGCTACTGCTCGTACTGCGTCATACCCTACACCCGCGGGCGTGTGCGTTCGCGGCCTCTGCCGGCGATCGCGGAGGAGGCGCGGCTCTGCGCGGAGAACGGTCATAAGGAGGTAGTGCTGGTAGGGATAAACCTGTCACGCTACGGCTCGGACACAGGCTGCGGGCTCGCGGACGCGGTAAGCGCCGCCTCGGAGCCCGCGGGTATCGTGCGTGTGCGGCTGTCGTCGCTGGAGCCGGAGCTCATCGACGAGGAGACCGCCGAACGTCTCGCCGCCTGTCCGAAGCTCTGCCCGCATTTCCACCTGTCGCTGCAAAGCGGCTGCGACTCGACGCTCAAGCGCATGAACAGGCACTACGACACGGCGGAGTATATGCGCATGACCGAACGTCTGCGCGCCCGATTCCCAGACTGCGCGATAACCACCGATATAATGGTGGGCTTTGCGGGGGAGACCGACGAGGAATTCGCCGAGTCGCTCAGATTCGCGGAGACCGCGGGCTTCGCGCGGATACACGTCTTTACCTACTCGATACGTAAAGGCACCGCCGCCGAGAAGCGCACGGACCATATCCCCGAGGCAGTCAGAGCCGAGCGTTACGCCGCCATGTCGGCTACCGCAGATCGGGTATACGAGCGATTCCTGCGTGAAAACACCGGCAGGATCTTCGATATCCTGATACAGAAGCGGACCTCGCCGGACTATGCCGCGGGGCTGGCTCCGAACTATCTGCCCGTGCGGATATACGGCTCGGAAGCCAAGCGCCACGACATCGTAAGGGTAAGGATCACCGGCGCAGGCGACGGCTTCTGCACCGGGGAAGAAATAAAGGGACAAGCGTGAAGGCTCGTCCCTTTTTGCGTTATTCTATCGTATATTTTATCCCTGCCGTATCCAGCGCTGAGATCAGGCCTTCCATGGCGTTCTGGGTCGCGCTGTCGTCGGTGATGCGCACAAGCACGTCTCCGGTCACAGCCTTTGCGGCAGACGCTATCTCCTCCGCGGTAGATTCCGCGCCGTTGCATATCAGCGTACCGCCCGAGACCTTTACATCTATGTAGGTCGGAGCAGGCTCTGTCGCCGCCGTCACGGCAGGTGCAGCCGTTACCGCCGCTGTACTGCCTCCGGAAGCGGACGCGGAGGTCCCGTTCCTGAGTATTCCCATGCCGTTGCCGAAGCCGAGCGGGTCAAACAGGAACATTACTGCCAGCAGGATCCCTATAATAAGGAGCAGTATAAGTATAACGAGAGCGCCCCGGCTGGTCTTCTTTTTCAGCTTCTTGTTCTGCTTTTCGAGCTTCTGATTCTGCTTTTCATAGTCCTTTGCCATTTTCAAGTCTCCTTTTCAGCGTGAAATGTTGATATTGGTACAATAAAAATTGTCGTACTTTTTCCCGACGTCGTCCGCTGCCGCGTTTATGAGCTTCACGTCGCTGTAAAGGGCGCGGTCGCCGTCATACACGAGCGCGCAGAGTATCACGTCGTCCTTCCCGAGCCCCGACTCCGCGAGCACTTTCTCAATGCTTTCGGCGATCTTCTCACGGCTTTCCAGCAGGGTATGACCCAACTCGCCGTTCTCGTCGAGGATAAACAGCTTGCCGACCGCGTCGTAGCTGAGGTTCAGCGTTATCATACGCCCCTCCGCGAACTCGTTGAGAGCCTTCTGATTGGCAGCGGCTATGCTCTCGCTGTTCTCCGATATATAGCGGTCGAGCTCCGACCGGACATTCTCGTAATCGGAATGCGCCGCCTCCAGCTCCTCGGTGAGCTCGCCGGTACGCTGCTCATAGGCCGCTGCCTGTTCGGCGGCTTCATTCTTTACCCGCTCGTTCTCGCGCCCCATGTTCATCATGACCCAGAAGAGCATTATGAGGATAACATCGAGCAGGGCTGTCAGCTCTATGGCTATACCCTTATTTTTCATCGGCGTCAGCCTCTATCATCACGACGGCGACATCGTTTGACGGCACGCTGTCGGGTATATCGGTCTCCCGGATCTCGTCGGGAACGAGCTCCTCCGGTCTGTCGGCTGGCTGAGCCGCGTCGGGAGCCTGTCTTGCCGCCTTTATGTCCTCGCTGCTGTTCTGTTCGAGGAAAATGCGCACGCTGCGGTCGTTGTTTTCTATCTCCGGCGAGACCGTACCGTCAAGGAATTTGAACAGTATGGCGAAAACAAGTCCCCAGAACGTCGATGTCAGCGCTGCGTAGAAATTCCCGGTCACGTTGTCCATATCTCCCACGAGTCCCAGCAGGGACACTACCGTGCCGAGTATGCCGAGCAGCGGGAATATGCCGGTTATGTTTATGTACAGGGAATACAGCCGTCCCACAGCCCCGTGTACGGACATGACCTCCTCCTCGCTGAGAGCGGCAAGGTGCTCGTCCGCCTGACGGCGTGACAGGTGAAAGTGCGGAACATAGATCGTGCGGTTCATCATGCCGCGCAGCTTGTCCGTATTCTTTTTCAGAAAATAAAGCACGGCTCCGTTTAAGATCGCGGCAAGAAATATTATAAGGTCGAAGCCGAAAAGGTTCTTGAATATCACAGCTATGAATTCCACATCCGTCACCCCCTGCCATTACATAATAACACATTATCGTACAAAAATCAATAATTTTCGCAAATATTAACAGGGCAATGAATTATTGCAGCGGCAGTTACCAGTAAATATTGACTTATTGCGAAAAAAGTGGTATACTAATAAAATTAGCAGAAAAAAGGCTGCCGGGCAGAATGTCAGGCAATTGCCGCAAAGCGGCATACGGAGCGGGAGGCGCGGGTTCCGCGCAGAAGAGAGCATGAAAGATAAAAGCAAGAAAAGTATTCGCGGGCAGATAGTGCTCGGCTGGTTAAAAATAGTATCGGGGCTGCTGATATTCGCATTCGGCGTGCACCTGACGATATACGCTAACATCGGGGCTGGCGCCCTGGGACTGCCTCGGCATGGGACTGGCGAACCACACGCCCTTCAACTACGGCATCTCGATGACGCTGATAGCTCTGACGGTGCTGATGATCGACATAATAATGAAGGAACGCATAGGCTTCGGGACGGTGATAGACGCGCTTCTGACCGGTAATTTCGTACAGCTCTTCAATTCCCTCGATCCGCTCCCGGAGAACGGCAATATGTGGATAGGCATAGGCGTTATGCTGGCGGGATTTGTTTTTATGGCGCTGGGTATGT
The DNA here is from genome assembly GCA_024682455.1 of Ruminiclostridium sp. Taxonomy (GTDB): domain Bacteria; phylum Bacillota; class Clostridia; order Oscillospirales; family Ruminococcaceae; genus Ruminiclostridium_E. The sequence goes on from JAIKZF010000070.1 coordinate 35,945, forward strand.
GGGTGTATATGAGCGCCGGTCAATGCTGCGGACCGCGCGATGCGTTGCTGGTGGCGCTGGGAAAGAGGCTCCCTAAAATACCGATAGGTCTGGTCGAGGTGCTGCTGTGGAGCGCGGTGCTGCTGTGCGGCTGGCTCCTCGGAGGTCAGGTGGGCATAGGAACGCTCATAAGCACCTTCGGCGCGGGGCTCGTTATGCAGCTGGTCTACGGTATCATACGCTTCGAGCCGCGCGATGTGCGGCACAGGGGTCTCATAGAGACCGTCGGCATACTTGCCGGAAGAGCCGCGAAGGACAAATGAGCGGCTCCGCGTATCGCGGCGGAAAAACCGGCTTTTTCGGTCTATTGCTAAGAAAGGACGTTTATTATGATAATCGACATCTCACAGGAAGTATTTACGTGCCGCACATTCCCCGGCGATCCTCCGCCCGTATGCGAGAGGGCGATGAGCATGGACAGGGGCGACCTGTACAACCTCACCAATTTCTCGATGTGCGCGCATAACGGTACGCACGTTGACGCGCCGTTCCACTTCATCAATGACGGGCTCACCATAGACAAGGCAGGGCTGTCGGCGTTCGTCGGAGACTGCTGTGTCGTCCGCCGTGAGGGCGAACTGACCTCGAATGACGTCGCGGAGATCATGGAGACCGCAAGGAGCGCCGATGCCGCAAAGCGCCTGCTGATAGCGGGGAAGGCGGTAGTCACCGAGGAAGCCGCGCGCGCCTTTGCCCGGTCGGGCATTGTTCTGCTGGGCAACGAGAGCCAGACCGTAGGCCCAGAGGACGCGCCTCTAAACGTGCACCTTATCCTGCTCGGAGCGGGGATAGTGCTTCTTGAGGGCATAGTGCTCAGCGACGTGCCGGAGGGCAGATATTTCCTCAGCGCAGCGCCGCTGAAGCTCGGAGGCTGCGACGGCGCGCCGTGCAGAGCATATCTTATAACGAAGTGATAAGAGCGCGGCGCGGCTTGACAAAAGCTGAGCCGGGTAGTATAATGAAAAAAGCCCGGCGTCGGATCCGGCTATGGAGGGCAAGATGATAAAGGACGAATATTTGCAGAGCGTGGTGCAGATAAACTGCATACCCGTTCTTATAATAGTATTTCTGTTTTTCTTTCTGCAGGTAAACTATACATACGAAAAAGAGCTTACAAAAAAGTTCCTTCCGTCGGTGCTGCTGCTCCTGCTGCTCATTATCGTGGACAATTTCGATTATTACTGCTATGACGCGATACTGTTCGAGGGCGTGGGAGGACTGATACACCGCGCTGCCTCCATGCTCGGGTACGATGTCCGTATACTGCTCATGTCAAGGCTGATAGCGATAGCCGCGTCGAGGATAATGTCGTCGGTGAAAAACATAGAGCTGAAGATCAGCCTCCCTGCGATGATAAATGTCGTGCTCCTGCTGCCGTGCCTGTTCACCGACCTGTTCTTCTTTTATCGTGAGGACGGCTCGATCGGCAGAGGGATTTTCGCCTATGAGCCGCATTTACTGTCGGCTGTCTACATATTCTTCCTGTTTTTCCTCTCGTACAAATGCCGGAAGATAGGCAAGACCGGGGAGATGGGCATATTGGCGATATGCGGGATCGTGACCGTATTAAGCGTTCTCGCGGAGTTCCTGTTCGCGCTGAGAGGCATACTCGACGGCGTTGTAGCGCTGGATATAACGTTCTACTATCTGTACCTGCACATAGAGCATTTCCGCTTCGACTCGCTGACGGGCATCTTCAACCGTGACGCTTTCATCGCGGACGTCGAAAAATACGATCACGGCGAGATCTCTCACCTTCTCAGCATTGACCTGAACGACCTGAAAAAGCTGAACGACACCTACGGACACGCGGAGGGCGACAAGGCTCTGAAAACGATAGCTTCCGTTATCAAGGCTTCGTGTATCCCGAACAGCTTCGCGTACCGCGTCGGCGGAGACGAGTTCGCGGGTATCTGTCTCGGGAAGGACGGCGGAGAGGTCACGGAAATGGTCAGCGCGATATACTCGGGCGTTGAGGAGGCGGGTTATTCCTGCGCCGTGGGCTTTGCGGAGTGGAAGAAGGGCATGACCTTCACCGAGGTCTACAAAGAGGCGGACGACCGTATGTACCGCAAGAAGTGCGCCATGAAGCACCCGGATAAGTAATGCCGGAGAACGGCTGATATCCCGCCCTGCTATGTAAATGAAAGAGCCGGACTGTAAAAAGTCCGGCTCACATTCTGTCAAAAAAGTTCCGTTTTCAGTTATTTCTTTTTCTTTTACTATCAAAAGGAGCACTACCCACCCCCGCTGCAAGGCGAAGCGGTTTGTTTTAGGGTCCAGCCCTTTTTTAAAAGGGCTGGCCGCCGGAGGCACTCGAGCGCAAGCGGTCACTCGAGTGCAAGCGGCTTCTTTGAAACTCTAAGAGCCGGACTGTAAAAAGTCCGGCTCATTTTTGTATTATCGTGATATTCAGCCCTTTATCTCGGTATAGTAGAACACCGCGAGCTGCGTCCTGTCACGAAGCTCAAGCTTGTCGAGCAGAGTGCTTATATAGTTTCGCACTGTGCCCTCGCCGAGAAAGAGCTTCGCGGCGATCTCCCTGTTTGACAAGCCGGCGGCTACCAGTTCGGTTATCTCGCGTTCCTTCTCGCTAATGCCGTGAGCTTCAAAGTCGAAGCTCTCCTTCGGCCTGATTAGGTCGGGGAGCTTGCCGATTATCTTGTCTCCGAAGACGGTCTGACCGCGCATTACGGCTTCGAGCGACGGTGCTATCACCTCGAAGTCCTGCTTAAGTATATAGCCCTTGGCTCCCATGTTGAGAGCGCTGATTATGTACTCATCGTCGGAGAAAGTGGTCAGGTACAGCAGCTTCGCGTCCGGGAACTCGCGCAGTATCTCCTTTCCCGCGTCTATGCCGCTCATTCCCTCCATACGAATGTCCATAAGCATAACGTCCGGACGATACTGTTTGTAAAGCGCGACAGCCTCGCTCCCGCTGCTGCCCGTTGCGGTGACGGTTATTTTTTTTGTGCTTTCAAGTATCGTTTTCAGCGACATAGCGACGAGTCTGTCGTCGTCGATAACGACTATATTCATTTCCCGGCCTCCTTAGGTATAGTCATGAATACGCGAAAACCGCTGTCCGAGGGAGTAAAGGTTATCTGTCCGCCTACGCCCGCGGCTCTGTCCTCCATATTTTTCAGCCCTATGCCGCCGCGCTTCATCGCTCCGCAGCTCCCGTTGTCCTCTACCAGCAGCTGATAGAACGCGGGGTGTTCGCGGAAAACAATGTCTATCCGGCTTCCGTTCGAGTGCTTCACCGCGTTTGATATGCTTTCCTTCACGACTCCGGCTGTACAGAGCTTTATGTCGCCCGGTATATTCTCTCCCGCGTCGTAGTTCAGCGTAACGTCAAATCTGCCATCAACGGCGCTCGTCATATCGAGTATCGTCTTTTTCAGATCTATCGAGTTGTCGTGCAGGTCATGGACGCTGGCGCGGATACTTGTCATAGCGCCGTCGAGGGTGTTTTTCAGTTCCTCCAGAGGCTCGGCGAGAGCCTCGTCCTTGTTTATGACCCTCAGCGCTCCTACCTGGAGTATCGAGCGGGTCAGCATATGACCCACATTGTCGTGTATCTCCCGCGCTATCCTGTTTCGCTCTTTGAGCGTGGCGAGACGCGCCTCGTTATCCTGAGCATCGGCGAGCTTACGGTTCTGTGAGGTTAGCTGCATATTCTTCTCGGTGATGTCGTCGTGCAGGGCGGTAAGCTTTCCGACCGTGCTCTCCAGTACCGATATCCGTCTGTATATTATGTAGGAGGTCGCCGCTCCGACGAAAATAATTATCAGCTGCTCGGTTCCGAGCCGGTCGATGCCCGGTATCACGGAGACCGCCGGAAGAACGAGCCACGGACGCTTAATGCAGCAGGCGTCGTACAGTATCAGCGGGAGCGAGCACAGCATTATCGGCATGAACCCGCAGCTGAGAGCCCAGCACGCGGTCAGAACGGCTGAGGCTGTCCTGTCGCCGAGCACCTGCACAGCCGCCGACACGGTCACCGCGGCGAGCAGGGCTATAACGGGAGCTGTAAGCTCATCTGACATGACAAAGCCTGCCGCGCATATCAGTATGACAGCGCATTTTTCGAGCAGTCTGTTCATCGTTGTTTCACTTCCCGCAGCATTGATCATAAGCCCTGTGCAGAACCTCCGCAAGCAGCGCGAAAAAGCCTGTCCGGGCAGTTCTGCCCCGCGCGCCCGACGTGCGGCTCTTTAGTGTAACCGCTCGCTGAGAGCGGCTCTAATATCGCCCCAGTCGAAGTTATCAGCGGCGTCGGCCAATCTGCGGAAGCTCTCGGTCTCGCTTTCCGGCAGGCTGTGCGCAGAAATCTCGGCGATGATGTCTGTAATGCCGTCGATGTCGTATATTTCCGCCGCTTTGTACATGCGCTCGTACAGCGTTTTCAGGTCGTCCCCGGATATGGGGGTCTTCTCGCCTGTCTCGCCCGCGGTCTCGCCCAGGGCGTTCCTTATCGCGATGCCGAGAGCGCGGTAGCGTTTCAGCATCCCGTCCGCTCCGGCGGCGAGCCGTGCGGTGTCGTTTTCCTTTCCGGCGGCTTCAAGATGCTTTGCGATATCGCTGAGAGCGTTCGCGCCGATGATTCGTGATGTGCTCTTCAGGGCGTGTATCTTGATCGTCGCGCCCGCCGTGTCGCCGGCCGCCAACAGACGCTCTATCTCGTCGGCGTTGGCTTCCGCCGTGTCCGCGAACACTTTCAGAGTTTCAAGGTAAAGCTCCGCCGTGCCGCAGCAGTTCATTCCGTTCCCGATATCAAGCCCTTCCATGTTCAGCAGCTCCGCAGGAAGCTCCGGGTCGGCCTCGGCGTTTACGGTATCCCCGCAATATGTCACTTTTTCCGGGGGCAGGTATTTTATCAGCGTCTCTTCAAGCTTTTCGCTGTCAACGGGCTTGGAGAGGTAGTCCGAGAAGCCCGCTTCCAGATACATCTCCCGCGCGCCGGATATGACGTTGGCGGTGAGAGCTATGCACACGGTATCGGCATAGCCCGGTATCCCGCGCAGCTCATGCAGGGTCTCGATACCGTCCATTTCGGGCATCATGTGATCGAGCAGTATGATATCGTATCTGTTCTCGGCGGCGAGCCGGAGAGCTTCCCGCCCCGAGTCGGCGGAGTCGATCGCGATGCCGGTCTTTTTGAGCAGACCCTTTATGACGGACAGGTTGACGGGGGTATCGTCCACCGCGAGCAGGCGTGCGTCGGGAGCGCGGAACGATTCGTGGTAGTCTGCGTATCTGCGGCCTGCCGTGTCGCGCTCGGAGAGGTCTCCCATAGGCTCGGGGTCGATTATCTTCTGCCGGACGGCAAAGGAGAATTCCGAGCCCTGCCCGTAGACGCTTTTCACCTCAAGCACGCTGCCCATAAGGTCTAACAGGCGGCGGGTAATGGTCATGCCGAGACCCGTGCCCTCGATCCGGCGGTTCCTGCCGCTGTCGAAGCGCTCGAAGGGCGCGAACAGCTCCGCGAGATCCTCCGGTTTCATGCCGATGCCGGTATCCTTTACGGTGAAGCGGAGCAACATATTGCCGTCCTCCTCGCGCTCAAAGCTCACCGTGAAGGTCACGCTGCCCTTTTCGGTGTATTTCACGGCGTTGGTGAGCAGGTTGAGGACGCACTGCTTTATGCGTACCTCGTCGCCGCGTATCACGCGGGGTATATCGCTGTCGGCGGCTACCTCAAAGCGCAGGCCCTTTTCCTCGGCGCGGCCCTTTATCATATTGACAAGATCGGTGATAGTCTCCCCGGGTTCATAGTTCTCTGGGAAGATATCCATTTTGCCCTCCTCGATCTTCGAGAAGTCAAGTATATCGTTTATCAGCGAGAGCAGGGTATTGCCCGCTGATTTTATGTCCTCCGCGTATGAGATTATACCGGGCTCGGTGCTTTCACGCAGTATCATCTCGTCCATGCCAAGTACGGCGTTTATCGGGGTGCGTATCTCGTGGGACATACTGGAGAGGAACACGGACTTTGCCTCGTTGGCGGCTTTTGCGCGCTCGGTCATCTCTTCGAGCTCCTTCGCGTGCTTATAGAGCTCGGTATTGTCCTGGAGCACGTATACCGTTCCCGAGCTGCTGCTGCCGCTGTACAGGCGGTGGGTCTTGGGGGTGTATATGCGGTCGCCGATGTGGATAGGCTGTTCGCTTTCTATCGCGCCGCTGAGCTCGTTCAGCACCTCCGGCGCGTCTGTGCCGAGCTTCGGGAATATGGTCTCGGCGGGCTTGTTGAAGTAGGCGACGCTGCCGCGGTCGTCGGCGGCGATGATACCCTCGGAGAGCTTGTCTATGATATACGCCTTCGCGAGCTGCTCGGTGCCGAGCAGGTCATATCTGAATATGGCTATCAGCAGGAACACGGTCGCGACGATATATCCGAACGACGTCATATCGAACACATTCGCTATTTGTATCGGCTTGAATATATGTATGATAAGGAAGGCGCTCATGGAGAACATGGCTATGATGACCATGAGCACGCGCTTTTTGACGGCCTTGTTCTTCGCCCTGAACATTGTGACGAACAGCAGGACGAGGCCGTATATAACGTACGCTATTAGTATGGCGTCGTAGACGTGGTGCCAGAGCGAGTTCTTGTGTGCAAGGATAGGGAAGCCGTCCTCGTTTATGCTGAAGCTGATATCCTTGTAATAGAAGTCGCTCTTTCCTATGAGCAGTATCTGCGCGAATGTGAATATATGTATGAGCGCCAGAGCGACCTTAATAATGCGCGGCATCTTCACGCCGCACAGCTCCGCGCTGAACAGCAGCAGCCCGAAGGGTATGAAGACTCTTCCGATATAGCCGACCTGCATCGCGGTTATGTACGCTTCTTCGGTCGTGGCTTTCAGCTGCATGAGGTAGCCGACGTTATTGATAAGGTTTGCCGTACAGTAGAAAAACAGGTAAGAATGGAGCTTATTGTTCCACTTCTCGAAAATGACCCAGCTCTCCACGAACAGCCCGACTATGCTGACATATTGGATGATCAGAATGATACTGTACATTTTTAACTCCATCAGGCGGGAATAAATGTTAATAGATAAATTTATTATACCACATACAGCAGAAAAAATCAATGGGAGAAGATAATAAAATATAAGTAAAGCTTTCCGGGGAATTAA
>JAIKZF010000106.1 GCA_024682455.1 Ruminiclostridium sp.
TTAATTAAAAAAATCTGAGTCTTTAGTATGTAAAGGCGCAGTTTTATGTTTATGCAGTTCTTTTTTCTTGTGACGGAGTATACCTACCCCCGCTGCAAGGCGCAGCGGTTGGCCTTTCCCGCGGGAGGGAGGGGAGAGGGAGAGAGGGGGTCGGGGGGAGGGAGGGAGAGGGGAGGGAGGGAGCGCCTTTCCTTGGAAAGGGGCTTCCTTCCTCCCCTTTCTCTTCCTCCCCCAGAAAGGGGTTTTCTTCCTTCCTCGCCTTCTTCCTCCCCCAGGCTCTTCACTCTTCTATAAACTCTCTGACGGTGGGGAGGAGTTTGAGGCCGTAATTATAGCCCTGCTGCTCGAAGGGGAGTAGGATTTTCGGGTCATTCTCTATACGGTGAATGCCGTAGTCCTTTTCGGGGGCGAGGACGATGGCTTTTCCGTCCTTTTCGAGCTTTGCGAGTTCTTCTGTTTCGCGGTTATACATGATATGTCGTTTTTTGAGGGCTTCGGCGAGTTTCGGGAATTTCGGGTATGCGAGCTTTACCGCCGATGCGATGCTTTCGGGCTTTTTCACATATCCGCGTGGACGCGTCAGGATAACGATCACCTTGTCAAGCCCGCTGTCGAGTGCATATTTAAAAGGTATAGAATCTGTGATACCGCCGTCCATGTAATACTGACCGTTTATCTTTATCGGTCTGAACAGTATGGGCAGTGCGCAGGAAGCCCGCAATACCGTCCACCTGCGGTCGTCGGCTTTTACGCGCATATATTCGGTCTCGCCGGTCTCGATGTTTGTCACGGCTCCGAAGCCGTTCTCGCCGCTGCGCCGGTATTCCTCAAAATCGAACGGGAGCAGCTTGTCCGGTATCTCGCCGAACACGAAATCAAGCCCGTAGTATGAGCCGTTGCGTCGGTCGAGCAGGTTCCTCATACCCATATAGCGCTTGTCGTGCATGAATTCAGCGGTGATGCGGTGATTGCGGCGGGGCTGCTTTGAGAGGTAGGACACGCCGTAGGATATGCCCGCCGAGGCTCCGGCGACGTAGTTTATGTAAATATCGTTGTCCAGCAGGGCGTCGAGTATGCCGCAGGTGAATATCGTGCGGCTGGCACCGCCTTCAAGTACAAGACCGGTCTTCATCTGGAATCTCCTTGTTTCGGTAGATAGTGTACAATAAATAATAACATTATTGCCGAAAAAAATCAAGATAAAATTTTCAGGCTTTGTTCAGGATTTATATAAATTTTTTGAGATAACGTTTACTATATATTGTATTTCACTTTATTTTAACATCAATATCTGTATATGCGTGAAAATTTTTTAGACATTTTTCATAAAAATAACACCTTTTTGGGCATTTCGCTGTATATAATGAGAAGAGCTCAAAAGAATTTAATAATTATTGACAATTCGATATTTTTTTGATATAATATAAAGGAAACTATGGGATAACTATGCAATTTTATAAAAAATAACGAAAATATTACGCTCTGTAAATGTAATAATTTGTGAAATCGTTTAATCTTATGGAAAATATACTGAAAGCCGAAAAAATCTCGCGCGAATTTAAGATAGGAGACGGAAGCGTCGTCCACGCTCTCACGAATATCGACCTAGATGTGAATGAGGGCGAGATTGTATGTCTGCGAGGAAGGTCGGGCTCAGGGAAGACAACGCTGATAAACATACTCGGTGCGCTCGACAGGCAGGACGGCGGAACGGTGACCTTCTGCGGGGAGGATATAGGAAAGCTCTCCGACGCGGCGCGGGATAAGCTGCGCAGAAAAAAGCTCTCGTTCGTGTTCCAGTCCGTGGCTCTGATATCGACGATGACCGCGCTGGAGAATGTCGAGTTCTCGCTGAGGCTGGCGGGTTACCCGATAGCGGGACGGACAAAGAGGGCAAAGGAATGTCTCTCGCGCGTGGGGCTCGCAAAGCGTATGTACCACAGACCCGGCGAGATGTCCGGAGGTGAGCAGCAGCGAGTCGCCATAGCAAGGGCGGTCGCTCATAAGCCGAAAATAATCTTCGCCGACGAGCCTACCGCGGCGCTGGACTCCACGACAGGCACGGCTGTGCTGGGGCTGTTCAGGGAGCTTGTGCGGGACGACGGGATAACCGTGGTGATGACAACGCACGACGAGGCTATGATGGAGCTCGCCGATGTGGTGTACTCGCTGGAGGACGGCGTGATCGTTGACATAAAAAGAAACGATATACCATTATAATATAGCAGGATATAGAATATGCCAAAAACGGTGCTGCTCGCGCCGCCCGAGGATGTGATGGTGCGGTGCGACAATCTGGTGAAAATATATAAGAGCAGAGATATCGAGGTCATGGCTCTGCAGGGGCTCGACCTTGAAGTAAAGCGCGGCGAGCTCATGGGCATAGTTGGGGCGTCGGGTTCCGGGAAGTCAACGCTGCTGAATATGCTGGGAGGGCTTGACAGACCCTCGGCAGGCAGCCTGTACGTCGACGGCAAGGATATGCTGAAATTCAGCGACAAGGACTTCATCGAGTACAAGCGCAGGACGGTAGGCTTCGTGTGGCAGAACAACGCGAGGAACCTGATACCGTATCTGACAGCCATTGAAAACGTCGAGATGCCGATGATGCTGAGCAATTACGCAGAGCGTCGGAAGCGCGCGGAGTACCTGCTCGGAATGGTGGGTCTGGAGGCTCGCAAAAACTCGATGCTCGGGCAGATGTCGGGAGGCGAACAGCAGAGGACGGCGATAGCGGTCGCTCTGGCGAACAACCCGAAGCTGCTGCTTGCGGACGAACCTACGGGAGCTGTGGACACAAAGACCGCGAACAACGTCCTTGAAGTTTTCCGGAAGTTGAACAAGGAGACCGGCGTTACCATTATAATAGTGACCCACGACGTGAATCTCGCGAAATCGATCGACCGCGTGGTGGCGATAAGGGACGGCAAGACCTCCAGCGAGCTGATAAGGAAGAAGCCGGTGCTGACGAACGTTTCGTTCGAGGAGCTGAGCGAGCAGCAGCAGGCGGAGATCAGGGCTGTGCAGGAAACGGGTGCTCACGAGGAGCTGGTGCTGCTTGACCGTGCGGGGAGACTTCAGATACCGAAGGAATATCTCTCGCAGCTCGGCATAAACGGCGGCGACCGCGTACACGTCGAGCTTGAAGATGACAAGATCATCATTTACAAGTAATTGACTGTCCGGTTTTAGGGCAGTAAAAATATACTTACGAATTTAAGCGCGAAGCTATTAAAGTTTTTTGAAAGGGGTTTGGGGAAAACTTTTTTTCAAAAAAGTTTTCCCCAAAACTCAAGCGAAGCGGCTTCTCGAGCGAAGCGGCTTTAAAAAGAAAGGTGGAGCTGGATTTGGGCAAGAAGAGAAGAACTTTGGCGATACTTCTGACGGCTGCGATGGTGGTGACCATGCAGAGCTTTCCCGCGTACGCGCAGGGGGATGAGCTGACGGAGCAGCAGGAGGAAGCGAGCGAGACTTCGACTATCAGGAACATCATGAACACCGGAAACCGTGACAACGCGTACAGCGCGTATTACGAGAAACACAAGGACGACAGTTTCCCGAAGTCGCAGATAGTGATCGAGGCAAAGGACGCCGTACCCTCTGCGGACGCCGACGGCGAGGAGCCTCAGTACGAGATCCTCAAATACGAGGGTCAGGAGGACTGTCTGAAATGGACGAATAACCGCGGCGAGCTGAACTATGAGTTTGAGGTTGCCGAGGCGGGAAATTACAGTCTCGAATTCTTCTATTACACGCTCTCCGGCGGAAGCACCACCATAGATGTCGGCATAAAGATCGACGGCGAATACCCGTTCACGGCGTGCAACGATATCACGCTCGACAGATATTGGGAGGACGCCACCACCATAAAGAAGGACAGTAAGGATAATGAGCTGAAACCCACACAGATCGAAAAGGATATGTGGGTGACCTACCCCGTCAAGGACAAGGAGGGTCTGTTCAACTATCCCTACTTCTTCAACCTGTCCGCAGGTACCCATAAGCTGACTCTTGAGGGCATAAGAACGAACCTTGCGCTCAAAACGATGACGTTCAGGAACTACGACGATCCCCCGGCTTATGTGTCACCATCCCAGGGCGAGATCGAGGATACGCCGGCGCTTTCCGTGAAGAACGACATCGGCACGAATTCCATACTCATCGAGGCTCAGAACCCTGTCTACAAGACAGCCTCCACGCTGTACGCGACCTACGACAGAACATCGTGCCTCGCAAGCCCCTCTCACCCCACCAAGCAGAGATACAACACCATAGGCAAGGAGACCTGGAACAAGGCTACCCAGGCTATCACATGGAAGTTCACCGTGCCGAACAACGGCTACTACACCTTCTCGTTCAAGGCGCGTCAGAACACCATGAGAGGCTTCTACTCCAACAGGCGCATCTACGTTGACGGCAAGGTGCCCAACAGCGCCATGGATATAGTCTCCTTCCCCTACGACCCCAACTGGTACGCCCAGCAGCTGAAGGACAAGGACGGAACTCCAGTTTACCTGTACCTCGAGGCCGGCGAGCATACGATCACCATGGAGGTCGTTCCCGGCGAGATAGGCGAGATAATGAGAAGACTCGATGACCTCGTTTACAGGCTCAACTATTATTACAGAAGAATACTTATGATAACGGGACCTAATCCCGACCAGTACAACGACTACCTCGTAGATATCCAGATACCGGAGCTTATCCCCACCTTCCAGGACGCTATCGCACAGCTTGAGACCGAGAAGGCGAACATCGAGAAGCTCGGACAGGGCTCGGAAGCATCGTCGCTCGAATCCCTCGCGGTGATCCTCAGACGCTGCGTGAAGAAAAAGGATGAGATACCGTCCATGGTAGGCACGCTCAAGGACTACATCTCCTCCGTTTCCGCGTGGATGAGAGACTACCGTGACCAGCCCCTGGAGCTCGACTACATAGAGGTGCTCACCACACACGAAACTCCCCAGAGAGCAAACGGCAACTTCTTCGAGGAGTTCGGCTTCGGCTTCCAGGCATTCATCGGCTCCTTCTTCGAGGACTACACCATGCTCTCCGATACGAGCGAGAAGTCCCTCAATGTCTGGGTATCCCTCGGACGCGACCAGGCTACGGTCGTGAAAGATCTCGTCGATAACGGCTTCAACCAGGGCAATACCGGAGTACAGGCGAGCATCAACCTCGTACAGGGCGCGATACTCGAGGCTACCCTCGCAGGAAAGGGACCCGACGTGGCGCTCTTCCTCGGCGGAGACTTCCCGATACAGTGCGCGGCAAGAGACCTGCTCGTGAACGTGAAGGAATTCAGAGACTTCGAGGAGACCGTAAAGAGCAGATACACCGACACGATAACAACGCTTTACAGCTATAACGGAGGAGTCTACGGACTGCCCGTGTCGCAGATATTCCCGATGATGTTCTACCGCACGGACATTCTCGAAGAGCTCAACGTCAAGAAGATACCCGAGACCTGGGACGAGCTGATACAGATAATCCCCGTGCTCCAGCGCTCTTACCTGACAGTCGGTCTCGTACAGCCGACCTCGAACCTCTCCAGCTCGATATTCGAGTCGGGCGACACGTTCTCGATGCTCGTTCTCCAGACCGGAAACAATATGTACGTCGACGATCTTTCAAAGACCACCTTCGACCAGAAGCCTATCGTGGACGTGTTCAAGAAGTGGACGGACTTCTACACGATCTTCGACTTTGAGCAGACCTACGACCCCTTCACACGATTCAGAACAGGCGAGATGCCTATAATCATCAACAACTACACCTTCTTCAACCAGCTTACCGTTTCCGCCCCCGAGATCAAGGGTCTGTGGGACTTCTCGCACGTACCCGGCACCCCGGTGCTCGACGAGAACGGCGAGCCCACCGGAAAGATAAACTTCGCGGCGAACTCCAGCAGCGCCGGCGCGGTCATCTTCAAGAAGTGCACGGACAAGAACGCGGCATGGGAATTCATCAAGTGGTTCACCTCCGACGACGTAATGACCAGCTACGGCAGAACTATCGAGGGACAGATGGGACAGATGGGACGCTTCGATACCGCGAACGTCAACGCGCTCGCCCAGCTCCCGTGGTCGAACGCCGAGTATCTTAAGATATCCGAGCAGATGAACCAGACCCGCGAGATACCGATAATCCCCGCCTCCTACGCAACGACGCGCCACGTGAAGAACGCGTTCAGAGCGGTCGTGAACGACGCGTGGAACCCGAGATACTCGCTCTCTTCCTATAACAGAGATATAAATGCCGAGATCACGAGAAAGAACGAAGATCTCTCGACATTCGGCAAATAAGGTACAGGAGGAAACAGACTTTGGCTAAAGAGAAAAAAGAACAGTCTCTCTATATCGAGGACAATAAGTTCCGATATACTCTGAGAGAAATGAAAAAGAACATCGGCGTTTACGGTCTGATAGCTCCGTACTTCGTTCTGTTCCTGATATTCATGATCATACCGGTCATAATATCGCTGCCTATGGGCTTTACGAACTTTAATATGGCTCAGTTCCCGCGGTGGGTGGGACTGAGCAACTTCTACTCGCTGTTCCTTGAGGACGAGGTATTCCTTAAAGCTATCGAGAATACGCTGGTATTCGCGGTGGTAACGGGACCGATAAGCTACATACTCTGCTTCATACTCGCGTGGCTGATAAACGAGCTTCCCGGACCGCTGAAAACCGTGTTCACGTTCGTTTTCTACGCCCCGACCCTCGCCGGAAACATCTTCACTACATGGCAGCTCATCTTCTCCGGCGATACCTACGGCATAGCGAACGCTTACCTGCTCAACCTCGGTATCACAAAGGGCGCGATACAGTGGCTCACCGACGCCAACTACATCATGGGCGTTCTGATAGTGGTGCAGCTCTGGATGGCGCTGGGAGCGGGCTTCCTCGCGATAAGAGCGGGTCTCCAGGGTATCCCGAGAGACCGCTATGAGGCGGGCGCTATCGAGGGAATAAAGAACAGAGGCCAGGAGCTTATCTATGTGACCGTGCCCGCAATGGGACCGCAGCTTATGTTCGCGGCGGTAATGCAGATAACCTCATCCTTCACCGCGGGCGATATCGGAAGATCGCTCACCGCCTTCCCTACCACCGACTACGCCGGTCACACGATCATGACCCACGCCTTCGACTACGGCTCGATCAGATACGAAATGGGCTATTCGTCGGCAATATGCTTCGTCCTGTTCGCAACGATGCTCATAGCGAACTGGGCTATCAAGAAGCTGCTCGGCAAATATCTCGATTAATGAAAATCTCTCCCCCTCCCCGCAAAGCGGGGAGCCGGGCATGATAAATTTGAAAGGACGGTAGTCATGAGGGCCAGAAAATCAAGAAAGAAATATGGCGGGAGCCGCGGCGGCGACATAGCCATTTTTATACTGTTATTACTGCTCGGACTGTTCATGCTTTTCCCGATATATCTGTCGGTGATACAGTCCCTGAAACCTTCGGAGGAGCTGTTCCTGTTCCCTCCGAAGCTCTACGCGATGTCACCCACGAACCAGAACTATGTTGACCTTATCAACACAGCGTCGAATATGTGGGTGCCTTTCAGCCGATACATATTCAACTCGCTGTTTGTAGCGGTAGTTGTCACGGTGGCGCAGCTGATATTCGCCTCCTCGGCAGCATACGCGCTTGCAAAGGTACAGTTCCCCGGAAGAAAGATGCTCAACAAGATCATCGAGATCACTCTTCTGTTCACCAGTACCGTACTGTACATCATGCAGTACATCGTAATGGCGACCATAGGCATAATCGACACCTACCTTGCGATAACTCTCCCGTATATCGCGACCTCAATGGGTCTGTTCCTTATGAGACAGTTCATAGGACAGCTCCCCGACGCGCTCATCGAGGCGGCTTACCTCGACGGCGCAGGTCAGGTAAGGATCTGCTGGCAGATAGTAATGCCGAACGTAAGACCCGCGTGGCTGACGCTGATGATCTTCGCGTTCAACGGCGCATGGCAGATCAACGGTTATTCCTTCATCTATAATGAGGCATTAAAACCTATCCCCACGGTGCTCCAGCAGATAAGCGCCTCCGGTATCGCCCGTGCGGGCGTGGCAGCGGCGGCGACCGTCGTGCTGATGATACCTCCGATGGTGATATTCCTGCTGTGCCAGAGCTCGGTCGTTGAGACCATGGCACAGAGCGGACTTAAGGATTAAAAATTTACAGGAAAGGATTGATTTTAATGCCGTTTATGAAAAAGCTCGCGGCAGCGCTACTGACGGCTGCCATAGCTGTAAGCGCCCTTGCGGTAACGGCGTCGGCGGATGAGCCCTATACCGGTTACAACTACGACTGGTGGGGCGACCCGATACCCTCGCAGAACGGTTTCGTCGTCGATAGGGTCATCGACGGCAGCGACCTCGGGCTCGACAAGCTGGATTACAGCTCATACAGCAGCACGCTCCAGGCTCAGATGCAGGGTCTCGCCGAACCCTCGGATATATTCGTATACGAAAAGACCGGCGAGTTCTATATAATCGACAGCAAAAACAACAGACTCATCGTTACCGACAGCACCTTCTCGCCCGAAAAGACAAGGGTGATAACCGAGCTGCACTACGGCAGCGAGTTCCCCGAGAGCCAGAGCGTCGTGAAGAACGTCAACTTCAAGACCCCCCGCGGCGTCTACGTAAGAGCGAACAACGACGGTATCAAGTTCATCTTCGTTGCCGACTACGACAATAACCGCGTGGTAATGTTCAACGAGGACGACGAGATACTCATGGAATACACCCGCCCCTCCGGCGACGTGTATGACGCGAATGTCACCTATAACCCCAACAAGGTCATAGTGGACAGCGCCTTCAACGTCTATGTCATCGTTCCATCGATCACGCAGGGAGCCGTGCAGTTCTCAGCGGACGGTACCTTCAACGGATACTACGGCGCGAACCGCGTCGAGGCTACCGCCGAGGTAATAGCACAGCAGTTCTGGAAGCTCATCTATACCAGAGAGCAGATCATCGCGATGCGCCGCTCGGTCGCTATCGAGATATCCAACATAGATATAGACAGCGACGGCTTCATCTACACCGTTACCGAGAACAAGTCTGCCAACACCGACGTTCTCAAGAAGCTCAACCCCGCCGGCACGAACATATTCGTGAACCTCGGCTACGATGAGATGACCTTCGGAGATTTCTCGTCGAGATACTACAAGGGTCACAACTACGCCTCGGCGATAACCGACGTCGATATCGACGAACAGGGCAACATCTACCTGCTCGACTTCGCGACCGGAAGAGTCTTCCAGTATACCGACGAGTGCGACCTGCTCTTCATTTTCGGAACAAAGGGTCCTCAGCAGACCCAGGGCACCCAGAAGGGTACCTTCATGTCGGTGTCCGCGCTGGAGAGCTACAACGGCAGAGTTTATGTCGTTGACTCCCGTAAGAACAGCATTACCGTGTTCAAGCAGACCGAGTTCGGCGGCATCGTGCAGAACGCCATCTCGCTCTTCAACGAGGGTCTCTACGACGAGGCCAAGGGTCCGTGGGAGGAGGTCCTCCGCCGCGACGCCAACTACTGGCTCGCTTACATAGGACTCGGAAACGCCTACCTGAACCAGAACGACTACGAGACGGCGATGAACTACTTCTACCGCACATCGCGCGCGGGCTACAACAGAGCGTTCAAGTCCTACCGTATCGAGTTCATCAGAGCGAACTTCAACTGGATACTCATATTCATACTTGTCATCGTGGCTCTGCTCATAGCGTGGAGCATAGTAAAGAAAAAAGTGCTGAACAAAGGAGGGAATAAATAAATGAGATTTGATTTAGACCTTCCCGCGTGGAAATGGCCGTTCTACGTTATGAGACACCCCTTTGAGGGCTACGACGATCTCAGGTGGAAAAAAGGCTACAATATGAAGGTCGCATGGGTGATAGTCGCCGCGTTTTTCATAATAAGCGTCGCGAGCGCACAACTCACGGGCTTCCTGTTCAACAACACATACGTCAAGGTATTCAACATCATTCCCTACTTCTCGTCCTCGGTGCTGCTCTTCCTCACGTGGGTAGTCGGCAACTGGTCGCTGTGTACGCTGTTCGACGGCGAGGGTACGATGAAGAACATCTTCTGCGTATCGGCTTACGCGCTTCTCCCCTACCTCTTCTCCGAGGTCATAGTTATAATCGCGAGTAACTTCCTTCTCCGCACGGAGGGCGGATTCATCACCTTCTTCCGCTATCTCGGCATCGTGTGGTCGGTAGTGCTTATGATCTCCGCAATGAAAACGGTACATCAGTATTCTATACCGAAGACGCTGGCGGCTATGTTCTTTACGGTAGTCGCAATGGCTATAATCCTGTTCCTTGCGGTCCTTCTGCTGACTCTGTTCCAGCAGGTGTTCGTATTCGTTTACTCGATCTATACCGAGCTTATGTACCGATTCAGTATATAGCGTCCGGTATCACAACAGGAATAATTTATACAGTCTCACAATGAGACCATTGGAGGTCATAAAATGCTGAAAATAAGGAAAAAGCTGATGGCGGCGGGTCTTGCCGCTCTGATAGCGACGTCCGCGGCAGCCGTGCCGGTATGGTCGGAAGCCGGCGAAGCGGCAGACGCTTCCGCCGAAGCTGCCGATGCCCCCGCGGCCGAAGCGGTCGAGGCTGACGACGGCACATACGTTACCGAGGAAGAGGCGCTTGAAGGCATGGAGATCTACGCGAGCAACTCAAAGCTCAATCTCTATGTCAAGAAAAAAGACTGCACATTCATGATAGAGGATAAGGCGAACGGCAAAAAGTGGTGGTCGAGCTACTACAACACCGACTCCTCCAACAAGACCAGACTCAGCAAGCGCAGTACCATTCTCTCGGCGGACGTCGTGGCGACCGAGAGCAAGACGATAGAGACTTCCGTCCGCTCGTACGAAAAGAACGTACAGAAAAAAGCCGAGAAGATCGACGGCGGCGTAAGATTCACGTTCAGCTACGACAAATACAGTATAGACATACCGCTTGAGATCCGCATCAACGACAACGGCACGTTCACAGCCACAGTCCCGACGGATCAGATCGCGGAGAATAACCCCGAGACCGACGCAAACAACAATACCGGCTATCAGCTCATAAACGTGCATATCCTCGAAAATATGGGAGCCGCGGCTCACAGGGACGAGGGCATGATGATAGTCGCGGACGGCTCCGGCGCAGTCATCAATTACAATAACGGCACAACTCCCGGCGACAACAACACCTACGAGTCGAAGGTCTACGGCACCGACCTCGCGGTGGGCAAGCTCTTCGCGGGAGCTCTGATAGAGCAGATAACCATGCCGGTAATGGCGACGATCAATAAGTCCGAAAAATCGGGACTTGTGATGATAGCCACCGAGGGCGAGCCCTACGCGATAGAGCACGCCATGGTGACCGGACAGAACGTTACCGACCTGAACTCCTGCTGGTTCGAGTTCGCCCTGCGCACCACCGACAAGTACTTCATGGGCAACACCAACGACCCGCTGACAGTCTACGAGGCAAAGGGCATAAAGACCGGCAACGTCTCCGTCACCTACTACCCCGTTTACGGCGACGATCTGAGCTACATCGACGCGGTGAACGTCTATAAGGATTACCTGATGAACACCATAGGCGTCACCAAAAAGACCATACCGAACAGCGCACCGTACTATATGACGCTTTACGGCGGCACCGTAAAGACGCAGTCGGTAATGGGCTTCCCCGTTGATATCCAGACCGCGGCGACCACCTACAAGGAGGCGCTCGCTGTGATACAGGCTCTTGAGCATGAGGGCGTCGAGGATCTTAAGATCACCTACGAGGACTTCAACGAGGCAGGCATCGTCGGACAGGTAGCGGCGAACTTCCAGTATTCCTCGCTGCTCGGCGGCAAGGGCGATTACACCGAGTTCAGGAACTATGCGACCTCGAGAAACTACGACATCTTCCCGAGCTGCGATATCATGGAGTTCTACAAGTCCGGCAACGGCTACTCCTTCACCCTCAACTCGTCGAAGCAGATAACCAAGGCTTACGCGACGCAGACCCCGTTTGAGCTGGCTTTCGGTCTGCCACACCTGACCAAGCCCTCGTGGACGATACTTTCGCCCTACTACTTCACCGACATCTTCCCCAAGCTCCTCAAGAGCTTCAAGGATGAGGGCGCTACGGGCATTTCGCTCAATCAGGCGTCATGGCTCCTGTACAGCGATTTCAGCCGCGAGAACTCGGACGGCAGAAATTACCTCGTAAGACAGGATACGATAAATATTCTGAGGAACGGATATCAGCAGCTTAAGGACGGCGGCCTCAAGATCATGGCGGAGAACGCCAACCAGTACCTGATACCGTACGCGGACTACATCAAGGACGTTCCGCTCTACTCGTCGAACTACGATATCTTCGACTACGATATCCCGTTCGCGGAAATGGTGCTCCACGGGCTCGTACCGTACACCACAAAGGCAATCAACAAAAACGCCGACGCCGAGGAGCTCAGACTGCTCGCTCTCGTGACGGGTACGCCGATACACTATGAGCTCATGTATGAGAACCCGAACAAGTTCGCCGACAGCGAATACGACATTCTCTACTACACCAACTATCAGGGCTGGCTCGACCGCTCGGTAAGCGAATACAAGCTGTTCAACGATATCGTGAAGTCCGTTTCTGACGCGACCATAACAAACTTCGAGCACATCAGCGACACGGAGCTCCGGTCGACGTTCAGCAACGGCGACACTATAGCCGTAAACCTCTCGACAGGCGAGATCAATTACAACGGTACTTCGTACAGTACCGAATCCTACGGATTGGGGGTCAATGAATAATGAGTGATTTTGAACAGAACACAAATGAAGAGATCACCGAGTCCGTGACCAAGGCTATCGCAGAAGCTCCCGAGGAAGTGACCGTAGCTATGGAGGAGGCTCCCGAGGAAGTCACTGTGGCTATGGAGGAGGCTCCGAAGAAGAAGGCGGCGGCACACATGACCGCGTCCGCGGCAGCCCTCAACGCCGACGGCGAGGTCGATATCAGGCGCTTAAAGCCCCGCGAGGTAAAGCAGATCAAGCAGTCGAAGATATCCTACGAAAAGAAGAAGGGTCTGTACGGCTACGGCTTCATAGCCCTGTGGTTCGTCGGAGTGCTGTATATGTTCATCATTCCTATGGCGCAGTCGCTGTGGTACGCAATGTGCAAGACCGAGCTCGTGAACGACGCGGCAAAGCAGGCGGAGTACGGCATGAGCGGACCGGGCATTTACACGACATGGAACGACTTCGGCAACTTCTCGTGGGCGTTCACCGTAAACCCGGACTACCCGAAGAACCTCGCGACCTCGCTCAGCGAGACCGCGTACAGAGTACCGCTGATACTGGTATTCTCGCTGTTCGTAGCTCTGCTGCTCAACGATAAGTTCAAGGGCAGAACTCTTGCGCGAGCGATATTCTTCCTGCCGGTACTGATAGCGACGGGTCCCGTGCTCGGAGTAATAAACGGTGATATGCTGTCACAAGGCGTCTCGGACGCGTCCCAGTTCAGCGCGCTGTTCAAGACGAACTTCGTTGAGGACTTCCTGCAGTTCATGGGACTGAACAACATAAGTCAGCAGCTCGCCGACGCGGTCTCCGAGGTCACGAGCTCGATACTGAACCTGATATGGGATTCCGGTATTCAGGTACTGATATTCATTTCCGCGCTCCAGCAGATACCTACCTCCGCGAAGGAGGCGGCGTCCATGGAGGGTGCGACGGGCTGGGAATTCTTCTGGAAGATAACCTTCCCGACCATTTCCCCTATGATCTTCGTAAACCTCATCTATACGATCATAGACGCCTTCGTCAAGTCGGATAACCCGGTAATGAAGCAGGTAATGTCCTACATCAAGGTATGGGAGTACGACCACGCTTCGGCAATGGCATGGGCATACTTCGCGATAGTAGGCGTGATACTCGCGCTGATATCGGTGATAGTTTCGAGATTTATATTCTATCAGGTAGATTAAGGAGGTACTTCAATGGACAACGAAAATACAGCGGTTGTACAGGGAGCCCCCTCCGTACCGACCGGAATGAAATCAAAGAAAGAGCTCAGAAAAGAAGAAAAGGAGCGCATGAAAAAGTTTCATGTCTCCACATGGCACATCATAACCAATTACCGCAGCTATAAGCCCGAGGAAAAGAAGCACTACCGCTACATACTCGGCAGACGCGCTTCCGGCGTAGTATGGCCGATATTCAGATTTCTGATACTTTTCGGACTTGCGTTCGTCGTTATCTATCCGATACTTTACATGGCGTCCTGCGCGCTGAGACCTCAGATGGAGATGTCCGACCCGTCTATCATGTGGATCCCCAAGACGGTTACGCTCAGCAACCTTGAGGAAACGTGGATAGCGATAGACTACCCGAAGCTGGTATGGGACACAGTTACGGTAAACGTGGTCTGCTCGATCATACAGGTGCTTACCTGCTCGATAGCGGGCTACGGCTTTGCGAGATTCAAGTTCAAGGGCAAGAGCATATTCTTCGCGATAGTTATTCTTCAGATCATCGTACCGACACAGGTAATACTTATCCCGCAGTTCATGCAGTTTAGATACTTTGACCCGTTCCACATCTGCACGCTCATTACGGGTGCTCCCGTGAACCTCGCGGACTCTCCGTGGGCTCTGTATCTCCAGGCATTCTTCTGCAACGGTATCCGTGCGGGTCTGTTTATCTTCCTGTTCAGACAGTTCTTCCGCGGACTGCCCAAGGAGCTTGAGGACGCAGCGTATCTCGACGGCTGCGGCCCGTTCGAGACTTTCGTGAGGATCATGGTACCGAACGCCTCCAACTCGTTCCTGACAGTATTTATCTTCTCTGTTGTGTGGTATTGGAATGACTCTTACGTTTCGGGTATGTTCTTCTCCAAGTCGAACACCGTAGCACTTATGGTCAGCAACCTCTATCAGACGATCTCCGCTTATTACAGCCCGACAAGCACGCCTACCGGCGTTCCTGCCGATTGGCTCGTCTGGATCGAGTCCGGATGCCTGCTGTCTATACTCCCCATCCTCGTTATGTATATCTTCCTCCAGAAGAACTTCGTCGAGGGCGTAGAACGTTCCGGTATAGTAGGTTAAGCCCGAGCCCGGGGGAAAGAGGGCGAGTGTGAGGAAGGGAACCCCCTTTCTGAAGCAGAAAGGAGTTTCCCTCCCTCCCCCGCCTCCTCCCTCCCC
>JAIKZF010000013.1 GCA_024682455.1 Ruminiclostridium sp.
TGCCGCGTTCCCCGCGCCGTAAGTCTCGGCGGGCGCGAGCCTTACGGGCATAGTCCGTTCTATGAGCCGGTCGTCGAGCCCGCTCAGCATTTCAAGAAATCTTTCCTCACGGTTCATACATCTATGCCCTCCTTTTCGAGATATTCGCGCAGCTTGTCCCGGGTGCGTTTCAGCGTCATCTTGACCTTGCCCTCGGGAATGCCAAGGTCTGCGGCTATATCCGTGCAGCTCTGCATATAGAAGTATCTGCGCATGAAAACAGTCTGCTTTTCACGGCTCAGCGAGAATATGAACTTCTCCACCGCCGCCAGAGCCGCGCGGCTGTCTGCTTTGCTCTCCGTGTCTCCCGCTGCGGGAAGACATTCGGCTATCTCGTCGAAGCTCACCGCCTCAAAGCCTCCGCCGCGGATAAGGCGGCTCTTCGCCTTGCGCAGGTCGAACGCGAGATTACGTGCTATACGGATAACGAAAGCTCCGAGCTTCACGGGACGCTCGGGCGGTATCGTGTCCCAGACCTTCAGATATGTATCGTTGACGCATTCCTCGCTGTCCTCGCGGCTGCCGAGGATATTCAGAGTCATGCTGCGGCAGCAGGCGCCGTATTTCTTGTCTGTCTCGTTTATTGCAGTCTCCGACCGGGCAAAGTACAGCTCTATTATCTTTTCGTCTTTCATGGTGTCCTCCGTGGTAAAGATTTCCTCTCATATATAAAGACGACATTTCGCCTTCGCGCGTAACACTTTTTTGAAAAGATTTTTTCTTAAAACATTATACAGCAAATAATATATTTTTGCAACATAAATGCAGGTGTAAGCAAATAACCTACACCTGCTTTTTATTATACCGTCATCAGCCATGTTCCGCTTTCGCTCACGGCGTAGGCGTGAGTCTCGCCGTTCATGTCGGTATAGCGCAGGATCTCGTCTTCATCGAAAACAAGATCGTCGGGAGAAAGCAGCTCCGGGAACCTGTCAAGTTCATTCAGCTCCGTGCCGTTATACCAATACAGCGTGGTGATATAGAATTTCCGGTCATCTATGTTCTCCTCCGGCAGCATCACCGCTATGAGGGCATTATCTTTCCCACTCCCGAAAACACGAATGTTTATATCGTCATCGTTCAGGCAGCACATTTCGTAGAGCCCGACGAACGGAGTCGAGAAGCTTTTGGACGCTATGAGCTCATCAACGCTCCGGAGCTCAATTTCGGCGCTCGCGAAACGGAACGAATCAAGCAACGTCTTTATGTCATGACACACGAGCTTAACAGAATACTTCCACGCATCATTCGAGCCGAACGTCATCTTGTCATACTCACAGTACACCTCGCCCATGGGACGGTACTCGACGCTCGCGATATTGTTTTCGTCCGTCGTGAGCGTCAGCGCGAAGTAGTGCTCCTCCGGCTCATACGCCGAGCTGTAATTATTCTCAATATAAAGATCGTATTCCTTCTTGTTGAAGAACCTCACGGCAAGCGTGATACTGTCGGTGTAGTTGCCGCCGATATAGTACATGAACCGCGAGGGCAGCGACGCGGTACACGCCGTCGTCCATTCCTCTCCCCCGCTGTCGGTGAAGATCGCGGTACGTTCAAGCGCGTACGGCCACCTGAACCCTATCTCCGCGCAGAACTTCCCCCATATCTCGGAATTGTACTGCGTCATCAGCTTGTACAGCCCGAAGCGGCTCACGGTGTCGCCTGCCTTGAAGCCGCGTTCGAGGATAAAGTCGTTCTTCTTCCTGTATATCCACCTGTCATTGTAGGTGATAATGGTATCATTCCCGTCCGGGTCCTCCGCCTTTTCCCACCAGCCGCGGTACAGCGTATCAGGGTCGTTCCTGCGCACCACGCAGCACTCGCCTGCGCCGCCGTTGATGTAGGCGAGTACCCACAGCTCGTCGGTCTCTGCGATATAGCTTGGATAGGCGAAATTCTCAAAGCTGAACATATCCTGCTTGTATGTGAGCATGATATTTCCCTCGTTGGGCTCGCTTTCCGGCTCCCACTCGCCGTAGAACGCGTCCTCGAATATCCGCAGACCTGCCTCGCCGAAGCCCGAGCTATTGTCCACAAGCGACAGCTCTGTTCTTTCCTGCCCGATAAGGGCTCCGGTGAGCAGATCAAATTTCTTCTTCATGTCCTCGTTGGTCTTTTCGCGCCAGATGCCCTCTATTTCACCGGTGGCCTCTCCGTGATACTCGAAAAGCCAGACACCCGGTACGAAACCGAGTTTCATCTTACCGTCTTTTATCTCTATCGTTCCGTAATACGCCGTATATTCCAGCGCGGGCAGCTTGTTTTCGGGGCCTATGCAGGCGAAAAACAGTGTTCCGTCAACTATACTTCTCCAGCCGTCGTCGCTTATCCTCCATATATCCATGTCTATGACCTTTGCGGTCTTGTAGTCCATTTCGCATTTAGGGTTGCCTATCATGCAGTATCTGTACAGCTTCCCGTTTTCCTCGATGAAATACGGCGGAACATAGTACCCGTCCTGATACCAGCCGTCGAACATCTGTAAGCTGTACCGTTCGCAGACACCGTCGGAGAAGTATTCGTGCATCCACTCGC
The DNA here is from genome assembly GCA_024682455.1 of Ruminiclostridium sp. Taxonomy (GTDB): domain Bacteria; phylum Bacillota; class Clostridia; order Oscillospirales; family Ruminococcaceae; genus Ruminiclostridium_E. Next base: position 2,575 of record JAIKZF010000013.1, read on the forward strand.
GGAACTCTTCTATCGTCCCGAACGGCAGCACGGAGCTGTCCTGCATACGGTACTGATATTCCTGCTCCGGATTCTCTGCGTCGGGGTATCTGCGTGTAAGATACTGCGTTCCCGGCGCGTCACAGCCCCATAGATACAACCGGCTGAACAATTCGATCTGCTCCTGATTTTTGAGCAGGAAATTATATACCAGACTGTCGAGCTCGTTGTCCTGTATGTTACGGTAGTATTTCAACGGCACGGGCAGTTCGGCGTACTCGATCTGTTCCCGGACTGTGTTATTTTCGGCGTCCGCGTAGTCACTAAGCTTCGAGTAGAACGCCTCCCACGCCTCATCGGTCATGCGGCTCCCGGTCGTGTTTTCACGGAATGCGAACTTATAGTACGGTATCATCTCCGTTATCCGCGCTCCGGTTATACCCGCCGCCCTGTAATCCTCGTCCGTGTGATAGTAGAGCCACATCGGAGAGAAAACATACTCACCGACTACGATCGTGAGGTCGCTCCTGAAATGCTCGATGATCTGCGCACGGGTGCCGCTTGTCAGCATATTAATATCCTCGTCGCTGTAACGGTATCCGGTCAACCCGGAGTTGTTGAAGTATTCCTCATTGCGCTTCTTTATCATTTCGGCAAGAGCGTCACCCTCAAGCCCCATGATGTGCGCGTGATTATAGTCGTTGGAGCTGTCGTCGAGCGTGTAGGGCGTTTCGTGCGTTATCTCCGCCGCCTTGTTATATTTATCCCTGTCCGCCGGAGCCGCAAGGTCGATGAGGTATATCTCCGCCGCGGTGCTATGGTCTCCGAACTTCCTGTCCCACTGCGCGGAGAATTGCCGCGCACCGAAGTTGGTCTCCGCGGACACGAACGGCTCCGGCATTGAAAGGTCTGTCCTGCAGGCGAACCTGTCCTCGTCATAGTTCAGTATATAGCCGTTAAGCTTCGCTCTGAACGCGTTCCACGCGTCGTCGTGCATATGGCGGTATTTCTCGCTGTGTACGAACACTTCCTCATACATCGGGAGCTTTTCACTTATCATCTCGGGGGTGATGCCCGCTTTTCTGTACGCCTCCGTCGTATGCTCATAGAGCCACATCGGTGAATACGCGCGGTCACCGCTGACCACCGCGTATTCCGCCGCGAAATGCTGCGCTATCGTGTTACGGTCGCCGTTGTATATAATATCTATGTCCTCGGCTGTCAGGGTGTAGTCCTCATCGTTCTCGTAGCGGTTCGCTGATCTCACGGCTTCGATGAGCTTCTCCTTCGGTATATCGAAGTGCTCAACAAATTCGAGTATGGTGGCAGTTCCGGCGCCGGACATATCATACTTTTTCTGCCGCTCGTAGGTATCTGTCCAGCGCGCGAATTCGTCGCTTCCGACAAGATCGACAATTCCGGAGGTGAAGGTCGCGAACTTGAATTTATATCCGGAGGTATAGTGCTCCAGCCCCTCATAGCCCGACGGGGTCGCCAGCAGGAACGGGTTGTCGGGCATGGAAGCGTCGAGCATATAGTCCGTATCCGCGGCTCCCGCGGGAGAATTTCCCGAGGTTACTGCCGTGGTCGTAGTCACGACGGCAGGCGGCTCGGGGTCACGCGCGGCTATCTTGTCCCAGTTCTTTATCAGCAGGAACACGGCTCCGGCAATAAGAACAACAGCCGCCGCAAACCCGAGCGCCCGGACGGTCATATATATTCGCAGATCGCGTTTGGTGATCTCCGTGTTCTCCTCAGTTCTCACAGTCTCCGCGGCTCCCGGTATACGCGTGGTTTCTCTGCCTGACGGCATCGCCATAGCGACATACTTCTCGTCCAGACCGCCGAGTATATCCATAAACAGATCCTCACGCCTCATATACCGATGCCCTCCTTTTCAAGATATTTCCGCAGCTTTTCGCGTATACGCAGCAGGCTTGTTTTCACATTGCTCTCGGTAGTGTGCAGATCGTCCGCTATCTCGGCGCAGGTGCTGCAATAGTAGTACCTCCGCACGAACATTATCTGCTTTTCCCGCGGGAGCGTAGAAAGAAACCTCTCCACCGTTTTCAGAACGGCTCCGCAGTCAACGGCGCTCTCGACCGTCTCAGCCGACGGCAGACAGTCCGCTATCTCGTCATAGCCGACAGAGCCGTAGCCGCCTCCGTTTTTCAGCCGGCTCGCCGCGCGGCACATATCCAGCGCGATATGACGGGCTATGCCCACCACGAACGCGCCGAGCTTCGACGGGCGTTTCGGGGGTATAGCCTCCCACACCCGCATATATGTATCGCTTACACATTCCTCGGTGTCCTCGGGACTGCCGAGAATGTTGTACGCCATTTTCCGGCAGGCTGTGCCGTATTTTCTGTCGGTCTCGGCTATCGCTTCCTCCGAACGGTCGAAATACAGCCCGATTATCTTATCGTCGTTCATTCTGCCCTCCCCGATTTTTGTTCTCTGTAAATATAGTCGTCATTTCAGAGATAAAGGTTACAGTTTTTTGAAAAAAATTTTATAGAATAAGAAAAAGCATCATCGGGTCTTCCGATGATGCTTTTCTGTTTATGTGTGTTTACTTTATCTCAAATCTTACGGTCAAACTGAACTCCCCGTTCAGCGAAATCTCGTCATTTGTGCTCCCGTCCTCTGCGCAGAAGAACACTTCAAGCTCATATACGCCCGGTTTCAGCCCGCCCAGTACGTCAGACCAGTCGAGTGTGAAGCCCTCGGCGATATCGCGGTGCATTTTTATGCGTTCCTTGCCGCTTTCGTCCGGTAATTCCCCGACGGCTTTCATGCTCTTGCCGTCCGCAGTCTGCCGTAACAGCCTGAAATACCCCAGTCTGTACAGCGTGCCGTCGAACTCCCCGCCGGTACGGCTTATCTCCAGATCCAGCCCGGTTCGGGTAACGCTGCCGACCTTAAGCCCAATGCCGTAGCTGTTCAGCATATTCATTGTCACGGTAAATTCCGCGTAAGCTGTCTCCTTGATCTTACCGCACCTGAAATCCTTGCGGACGCGGTACTTTCCCTCGGACAGAGTGCCGTAGATAAACTCTCCCCATGACAAATTTACTTTTGTGACCTCACTGCGCGGAAGTACCGACTCATACCCGTTCCAGACCGGCGGATAACCTGACAGCGTAGGGAGCTCCTCCCATACCCCGTTATTGTCACGCTCTACGACAAAGCTCGGGTCGTACACGATGTCTCCCTCGGCTGTACCGCCGTGCTGCTCTATCTCAAGCTCAATGCCCCCGGCGGTATTGTTCATTCTTCGCATGGTCACTCCGAGACGGCTGCCCGTTTCCTCGGTCAGCTCAAATTCCACATAGAAAGTCTTTTCTCCGGCGGGATATTTATAGCCTTCGTCGTTGAAGCCCTTCGAGAGCCTGTATTTACCGGCAGGCAGAGCGCCGTACATATAGCTCCAGTTGTGCCGCAGCTCCGTACCGGTGCCGGGACGCAGGATATATCCCAAAGCAGTGAACGCCACGTTGTCGTGGATATACGGTAATCTTACCCACTCGCCGTTTTCGAGCCGCTCCACCGCGTAATCAGAGCCGTAGATTATATCGCCCGCATACACTCCGCCGCTTTCATATATATGCAGCTCCATTTCCGTGGAGGTCACGTGACCGGCTGTCATGGTCACGCCCCACCGGGTCTCACCGTCCGTTATATCGAACTCTGCGCTGTAACCATGATACGAATACTTTTCCCCCTCGTTCTTCATATCGGCAAAACGCTTTGTTATCCGGTATCTGCCCTTTGGGAGCTTTCCATAGTCGCGCGCGTATCTCACCATGACCTCGGTGGTGCCTCCGATATTTACAGGTTCATATTCGGGAGCCCATGTTATCGGGTTCATTTCTACACGCTCCCATTCCCCCCTCTTGTTCTGCTTCTCGATGTAGTAGTCGGGGTAATAAGCGAGAGTGCCGCTGTATTCGCCGCCGCTCTGCTTTATGACAAGCGTCAGGCTGTCGTCGTCCACGTCCTTCACTTCAAGGGATATCCCGTAAGGGTCGACCTCCCCGCCCACGGTGAATTCCGTGTAGCAGGTTATCTCGTTAAGCACGGTGACTGTGTTATAATCGGTCTCACCCGCCTTTCCCGTGTAGTTCAGGAAGGTCTTTCCGACGCGGTATCTGCCGTCGGGCAGTTCGCCGTACAGCGTCTCAAAATCTATATCTATCTCCGTGGTGCCATCTATGTTCACGGGGTATATCTTCGAGTCCCACGAGGGTATGGGTCGGAGGATACCGTCAGTCTCATACGCCGAATAAGGCTTCCACGCGCCGTTATCGAAGCGCTGTATATTGTACGGAGCCGTATAGCCCAGCAGCCGGAGCTGACTGCCGAAGAACTTCTCCTTCTCATGCTCCGCGACCACCGTGACGTGGCTGCGGGTAACGTTCTTCGCCGTGAACGTGAGTCCCAACAGGTTCGGCGTATCCTTTGTTATATCGAACTCCGCGTATACGGTGATCCTGCCGAGGACATTACCCGTTATCTCGCTGCTCACGCCCCCGGACTTGACTACTCGGTAATGTCCGTCGGGTATCTCTGTGCCGTCGGGTATATCGGCGTCGTCGCCGTAGAACGGCACGGGTTCCGTGAATTCCGGAATATCGTCCGTAATCATTACCATAAGATCGAACCAATGGTATCCGTCGTTCCAGCGTTCAAGAGTCTCCGGGTCGTAGGTTTGCCACTCTCCTGCCGCGTTCAGGAATTGTATCTCATACCTGTTGCTCATCTCATAGTCCAGCTTATCCGCGTACTTTACGCTCTTGTCTCTGGTGTAGTGAAGCTTCAGGCTTGCGCGGCACAGGTCGCTTATCGTAACTCTCAGTCCGCACGCCCCGGCTCCCTGCTCTACAAGGGCTTTGAGCTCGTCGTCCGTAGGCTCCGGGTCCGCAGGAACGGTCGTTTCGGCGGTCGTCTCAATTATCGGCGCCGTGGTAGTGTCAGCCGTCGTTTCGATATCGCCGCCGTCTGCCCGGTCTGTCAAGTCATCAAGCCGGAGGACGACGGTGTGCTCGTCGGGCATGATTACACTTAATGACATCTTTCCGTCGGAGGAATACCACTTTTCCGGGTCGGAGGGCTCCGGCTCCCCGAGCACGGCGGTAAGCTCCGACGTTACGCGGTCAAACAGGTCGTCGGCGTGCCACGCGCCCTCTTCGGTTTCCTCATAACGCACCTGATGCTGCATGGCTGTAAGCCCCTGCGTATCCTGCACGGTAATGACCAGCTCCGAGCTCTCGCCGTAGAAGTAAACACCGTCGTAGGAAAAAATGCTTTGCTCCGTCACATGATCGTCTGCCGCGGGTATCTCATACCGCTCGTACTTGTCTATGCCCCAGTAGCCCTGCATGACCAGCTGTATCTCCCGCTCGTTCATACCCCAGCGCATACCCTTCATCAGCATCCAGATAAGCGTTTCTTCCTCCGTCATGCTTTCAAAGTCTATCGAATCGGGCGTCTGTACGCTGATACCCGGTCCCGCCGTGTACCAGACCGGCTCCTTCCGCGTTTCAGCTGTACTTGTGACCTCGGGAGCTTCCGTATCGGATACGGCGCTTGTTCCGTTAACCGAAGCCGTATCGGACGCGGAGCTGCTCGCGGACGGCTGAACACCGCCCTCCTTCAGCAGCGTGATATTGTTGTCCCTGAGATATTTCAGCCCGAAGAACGCCCCGGCAATGACCGCAGCCGCTCCGGCTATCCATGCCGCCGTCTTCATTATGCGATGCTCCTTGCGCTCCGGCTTTCCGCTCGCTTTTATATTTCTCACGTTTTTTCGTTCCTCGTTAATGCTCTCGCTTTTCGCGCGTTCCTTTACCGCCGCCGCAAATTCCGCGTTGACGCAGAACTTATGGGAGCCCCTGAGCCCGGTAAGAGCTTCTTCTATCGCGTTTTTGTATTCCATAACGTCAGCTCCTTTCCTCATTTTCCAGTAATGTCCGAAGCCTGTCACGTCCGCGTTTGAGCCGCGCCTTTACCGCCGCTGTGCTCAGCCCCAGCAGCTTTGCTGTCTCCTCTGCCGTATAGCCCTCATAGTAATGCATATACAGCGCGGCGCGAAGCTTGGGCGGCAGTGACATCATCGCGGTCTTCACATCACTGTTGCGCTCCTGCGTTTCGCCGGCCTCGTCGCCCGCAGCCTCCAGCGGCAGCGAGTGTCTGTGCCAGCCGGACTTCACAAGATTCAGCGCTCTGTTCACAGCGCAGCGCAGAAGCCATGCTCTTACATGATCGTCGTCGTTGAAGCTCCCCGTATATGTGTACAGCTTAAGGAATACCTCCTGCGCGATGTCCTCAGCGTCCGCGGGATTCTTTACTATGAATAACGCGGCGTCCGTGACACTTCTCCGGTATAGTTCTATGTATCGTTCAAGATCAAGTCCGGACATCGTTCTTTCCTCCCTCCGAAAGCACTTTCTGTATATAAAACAATTTACGGGGTGCAAAAGGATACCTGTTTTTTTGAAAATCGTCGTTATAACCAATATTATACATCTGTTTTACAACAATTGCAACAATCGCAGCTATCAAATTTTTCGTTGCGCGGAGAATAAAAATTATTGACAATGAGGTATTATTTATATATAATATAAATATCATTGTCCACAAAAAAATTTACGGCAGACTATACTCAAAGCGCAGCGGGGACGCACGGGATCCCCCGCGAACGCTTGATCTGTCAACGGAGGCTGCTTATGATAAAGGGTTATACCTGGGGCTTTTATTCGGGTACGGGAAATTACACTACGAAGGAAGCGGAGGCTTCAATGGAATATCTCGCGTCCCTGGGGCTGAACTGGATCTGTATTCCGGTCAACTGCTTTCAGGAGGCGTTCTATTCGCAGAATATATTCTCTCTGTTCGGGAGGACGCAGACTGACGAGGAGGTGCGCTTTGCCGTGCGGATGGCAAAGAAGCTCGGACTGAGCGTCTGCCTCAAGCCCATGGTTGACTGCCTTGACCGCTCGTGGAGAGCGAGGATAAGCTTTCCCACCGAGAACGCCGATTACTGGAGGAGCTGGTTTGCTTCATACACGCGTTTCATGCTCCACTACGCACGGCTCGCGGAAGAAGAGAAATGCGAGATGCTGTGCACGGGGTGCGAAATGGCTGGAATGGACGCGCAGACTGAGTACTGCGTAAAGCTCATCGAGGACGTTCGCGCGGTATACGGCGGGACCGTAATGCACAATATAAACCACGGCGACGAGCTCAGGTTCGCGTGGCTGGGAAACGTCGACATTATCGGGATATCCGCCTACTACCCGGTTTCCGTTCCCGGTGACAACTCACTCGATACCATGCGCCTCAAATGGGCGGAGCACCGTGAGAAAGTCAGAAAATGCAGCGAGCACTACGGCAAGCCCGTCATGTTCGCGGAAATAGGCGTGCGCAACGAGCGGGGCTGCTCCATGTATCCGTGGGACTTCAAAAACCGCCCCGACGTTCCCGCCGACGAGCAGGAGCAGGCGGACTTCTACCGCAGCGTCATGGAAACTATGTGGGACGAGCCGTATTTCCGGGGCTTCTTCTGGTGGGACTGGAAGGCTGTGCTGCCGCCGCCGGAAAAGGCGCATGAGAACAGGGACTTCACGATATACGGCAAGGCCGCCGAGTCCGTGCTTAAAGAATGGTACACAACAAAATAACACAAATAAGGCTCCGCAGCTTCACACAAGCTCCGGAGCCTTTTCATATATAAGTAATGTGTCCTCAACAACTGCCGTTTGGCAGTTGTTGTCACAAATCCTGTTATACAGGATTTGGGATCGCTGTAAAACGCGCTTTCAGCGTGTTTTACAGCGGACACATTCCTTGATGTCAAGCTCATTTCGCCCTTCGGGCGAACAAAAGTGCAAGGAAAATTTGAATTTTAGGTGATTTTCCTTGCACTTTTGCAACCATGAATCATCTTCAAGCTGCGCTATGAAGCTGATTCACGGTTGATGAGCAGA
>JAIKZF010000016.1 GCA_024682455.1 Ruminiclostridium sp.
CAATATGCAGTAACACATACCCTCCGCGTATGCAGAAGCGCGGGGGGTCATTTTATTGTCATTTTTGTTCAATACCCGGTCAGTAGCAGTTATTTTTTTACTTACATTGAGAAAAAACTATTGGTTTTGATTCGCGTATCGAATCTCCGTGGTACGGGATTTGTTTTAGGGTCCACCCCTTTTTTAAAAGGGTGGTCTCCCCGTTAGCGGGGAGGTGTCACCGCAGGTGACAGAGGGGCTGACCGACAGACGGCCGCCGGAGGCAACTCTTAAATTCTCTTCTTCTCTTCTCTTCTTCTCTCAGACTCAGAAAACCCGGGCGGGAGCGACCTCTGAACCGGGTTGTAATTATGAGAGAAAGATATTGACATTTAAAAATATTTCTGCTAAACTGATAGTATATTTGTTGAAAAGTATTCTTCGGAAGGACTGATGCTTGAAAATGATAAAGAAGCTTCTGGGGAGCGTCCGGGAATTCAAGGGCGTTTCCATACTCACGCCGATATGCATGGTCGGCGAGGTCGTAATGGAGGTCATAATACCCCTGCTTATGGCTCTGCTTGTGGACAAGGGCATAAACGGCAACGACGGTGCGGGCGATATGGACTTCATTCTCCTGATAGGCGTACTGCTCGTCGTGTGCTGCCTTCTGTCGCTGGGGGCAGGCTTCGCGGGAGCAAAGACCGGCGCTAAGGCGGCTATGGGCTTTGCCCGTAACCTGCGCAAGGATATGTTCTACAAAATTCAGGGCTTCTCGTTCTCCAATATCGACAAGTTCTCGACCGCAAGCCTTGTGACGCGCCTCACCACCGACGTCACCCGCGTCCAGGACGCGTACCAGATGATCCTGCGTATCGCGGTGAGAGCCCCGATAATGCTGATATTCTCGCTCATAATGGCGTTCGCTATCAACGCGCAGCTCTCGCTGGTGTTCCTCGTGTGCATTCCCGTGCTCGCGCTTGGCCTCGTCCTTATAATGAAAAACGCCCACCCCGTGTTCGAGCGCGTTTTCAGACGCTATGACGACCTGAACAACGTCGTGCAGGAAAACGTCAGCGGTATGCGCGTAGTCAAGGCGTTCGTCCGCGAGGACTTCGAGGTGCAGAAGTTCAGAAACATCTCCGGCGAGATCTACAGGGACTTCTCGTTCGCCGAAAAAGTGCTGGCATTCAATAACCCGCTGATGCAGTTCTGCGCTTACGGCGGCATGATAGCCATTTCGTGGATAGGCGCGAACCTCATCGTAGTGGACGGCAGCCTCACCACGGGCGAGCTCATGAGCATGATAACCTACGCTATGCAGATACTCATGAATATGATGATGCTGTCGATGATATTTGTCATGGTCACTATGTCTCGCGCCTCCGCAGAGCGTATCTGCGAGGTGCTCGACGAGGAAAGCGACATAAAGTCCCCCGAGGGCGCTCCCGCAGGCGACGTGAAAGACGGTTCTGTCGAGTTCAGGAATGTGTCGTTCGCCTATAAGAAGGAAAGCGGCAACTACGCGCTGAAGGATATCAACATCAGCATAAAATCCGGCGAGACCGTCGGCATAATCGGAGGCACAGGCTCCTCAAAATCAACGCTCGTGCAGCTCATACCGCGCCTGTACGACGTCACCGAGGGCAGCGTCCTCGTCGGAGGCAGGGACGTGCGTGAGTACGACATAGAGACCTTGCGCGACGCTGTGGCTATGGTGCTCCAGAAGAATACACTCTTCTCCGGCACGATCAAGGATAATCTCGAATGGGGCAACCCGAACGCCACCGAGGAGGAAATGACCGAGGCGTGCAGGCTCGCACAGGCGGACGGCTTCATACAGGAATTCCCCGATAAGTACGATACCTACATAGAGCAGGACGGCAGCAATGTGTCCGGAGGTCAGAAGCAGAGACTGTGCATAGCGCGCGCCCTGCTGAAAAAGCCGAGGATACTGATACTCGACGACTCGACCAGCGCCGTCGATACAGCGACGGACGCGCTGATACGCAAGGCGTTCCGCGAGAAGATACCCGATACCACAAAGCTGATAATCGCTCAGCGCATAACCTCGGTAATGGACGCGGACAAGATAATCGTCCTCGACGGCGGAAAGGTAACGGATATCGGCACTCACGAGGAGCTCATGGAAAAGAGCGCCATTTACCGCGAGGTATATGAATCGCAGAAGAGAGGGAGTGAGGAATAATGCCGGCAAGAAGAAGAAAAGCCGACGCGGGCGCGTCTATGATGATGAAGCGCGGAGGCCCCGGCGGACCGCGCGCCGTAGGCACCGGCATGAAGCTCGACCCTGCCGCTCTGAAAAGGCTGCTGGGCTATGTGTTCAGGGACTATAAGCTGAGGTTCTTCGTCGTGTTCGTCTGCATCATCGTCAACGCCCTCGCGGGCGTGGCAGGCTCGATGTTCTTACAGGAGCTGATAGACGACTACATAACCCCGCTCATCGGTCAGCCTCAGCCCGACCTGACCCCGCTCATAGGCGAGCTCGTGAAAATGGGCTGCATCTACCTTGCGGGTATGTGCTGCGCGTTTCTCCAGCAGTGGCTCATGGTCGGGATATCGCAGGGCGTGCAGAAGTCGATACGCGACGAGATGTTCGCCAAGATGCAGAAGCTCCCGATAAGCTACTTTGACCGCAACACCCACGGCGATATAATGAGCCACTACACCAACGACATAGACACGCTGCGCCAGATGCTTTCCATGAGCATTCCGCAGGCGTTCTCGTCGCTGATAACGATAGTGTCCGTATTTATCGCGATGTGCGTGCTCAGCCTGCCGCTGACCGGCTTCGTTATCGTCTCGCTGATCGTCATGATGATGATAACCGGCAAGATCGCATCGAAGAGCGGAAAGTACTTCATAGCGCAGCAGACCTCGATCGCCGACGTGAACGGCTACATCGAGGAAATGATAAACGGTCAGAAGGTAGTAAAGGTATTCAACCACGAAAAGCCCTCGGAGGAAGCCTTCGACGAGCTCAATGAGGAGCTCTACACCAACGCCCGCGAAGCAAACGGCTTTGCAAACATCTTAGGACCCATAAACAACAACCTCGGCCATTTGCAGTACACGCTCATAGCGGTGCTGGGCGGAGTCCTCGCTATCAACGGCATCGGCGGGCTGAAAATAGGCGGCATAGCTTCGTTTTTACAGCTCTCCCGCAGCTTCACAATGCCGATAAACCAGATAGTGCAGCAGTTCAATTTCATCATAATGGCTCTCGCGGGCGCGAAGCGAATATTCGCCCTCATCGACGAGGAGCCCGAGACCGACGACGGGTACGTGACCCTCGTGAACGCGCGGCAGAACGCGAACGGCGAAATAGAGGAATGCTCCGGGAGAACGGGTATGTGGGCGTGGAAGCACCCCCACGGCACCGGCGGAGTCACCTACACGCCCCTCAAGGGCGAGGTCACGATGAATGAGGTGGACTTCGGCTACGTTCCCGAGAAGATAGTGCTGCATGATGTGTCGCTGTATGCAGACCCGGGTCAGAAGATAGCCTTTGTGGGCTCGACGGGCGCGGGCAAGACCACGATCACGAACCTGATAAACCGCTTCTACGACATAGCGGACGGAAAGATACGCTATGACGGCATAAATATCAATAAGATAAAGAAGAGCGACCTGCGCCGTTCGCTGGGCATGGTGCTCCAGAACACGAACCTGTTCACGGGTACGGTCATGGAGAATATCCGCTACGGCAAGCTCGACGCCACGGACGAGGAGGTCTACGCTGCTGCCCGGCTCGCCAACGCCGACGACTTTATCAGGAGACTCCCGCAGGGCTATGAGACTAAGCTCACCGAGAACGGAGCCCAGCTCTCGCAGGGGCAGCGCCAGCTTATAGCAATAGCACGTGCCGCCATAGCCGACCCGCCGGTCATGATACTCGACGAAGCAACGTCCAGCATTGATACCCGTACCGAGGAAATAGTGCAGAAGGGTATGGACAGCCTCATGCAGGGCAGAACGGTATTTGTTATCGCCCACCGCCTCTCAACAGTCAAAAATTCCGACGTCATCATGGTCCTGGAGCAGGGTCGTATCATCGAGCGCGGCGATCACCGTAAGCTCATAAGCGAAAAAGGCAGATATTATAAGCTCTACACCGGCGCCTTCGAGTTGGATTAAGAGAGTCCCGGGGGAAAGAGGGAGAAGGGGAGGGAGGGAACCCCCTTTCTGAAGCAGAAAGGAGTTTCCCTCCCTCCCCTTCTCCCTCTCTCCCCCGGACCCCCTCTCTCCCTCACCCCCTCCCACCCTCCTGAAAGACCAACCGCTTCGCCTTGCAGCGGGGGTAGGTATACTCCTTGACAAGTAACAGTAAGCAAAAATATCAAAAAATCTGCGCCTATACAAGCAATAGGCGCAGTTATTTTTATGCTTTCAGTTTCCTCTTTACCCCGAAAAGGAACGAACCCGAAGGGGTACGGGGGCGATCTCACGACACGATGTCGTGAGAAGGTTTCCAAAACGCCGCACGGACGCGGCGATAAAAGAAACCTTCGAGAAAGCCCCCGCTGTCGATAACAGGGACTCTGAAAGTATTCCCTATTCAATACTTGAAATCCGCGAAAAAACGTGATATAATAAAAACGAAAATACAACCCGATCTATCCGGAGGTGCGGTATGTCAAACAACAACGAAAAACAGCTCGAAAACATCTACGATATATGCAGTAAACTGTACAGCAATATGTGCGGCAATAAAAGAACCGATCATTGCATATTGTTCTCATATCTGACGGAGCTCGGAAAGTCCCTGGTAAACGCGGACAGAGCAAGCTTCTGGAAATGGGATACATATAAGCATGAGCTGTGGACGACCTCGGCAACGGGAACCGATAAAATCGTGATACCCGAAAATACCGGACTGGTCGGCAAGGCTCTGAAAGAGCAGAGAGTAGTCATCACAAACGACCCGTACAGCGACCCGGACTTCAATTCAGCCGTGGATAAAAAGACCGGCTATGTGACAAAGTCCATACTTGTAATGCCAATAGCCGACGTGAACGGCGACTTCATAGGAGCTCTTCAGGTCATAAACAAGCCCGGCGGCTTCGACGAGGAGCGCGATACTCGGTGCCTGTCGCTGGCAGCAATAGTCTGCGGCTTGACGCTGGAGTCCGATACATTCCTCGAAAACTCACAGCACGATAAGCTGACCAGACTTAAGAACAGACTGGGCTTCCAGAACGATTACGTGAGAATATACAGCAAGGTGCTCGAACAGGGCAGACCGCTGAGTATGTTCATCTGCGATATAGACAAGTTCAAGCGCGTAAACGATACATACGGACATAACGCGGGAGACGCGGTGCTCTCGTTCAACGCGAATATCCTCGCCGAAGCCTGTGAAGAGGGTCAGGGCGTGTACCGCTGGGGAGGCGAGGAATTCATAATGATGATGCCCGATACCACGCTCGATAAGTGCGTAGAAAAGGCGGAGACCATAAGAAAGCGCATCATGGAGTCCCCCTGCGATATCGGGACCGAGATCATCAATTATACCGTAAGCTTCGGCTGCCGCCAGTTCGACCCCGTCCTCTCTGTCATAGACAATATAAACGCCGCCGACGAGCACCTGTATACCGCAAAGGCGGAGGGAAGGAACAGGGTGATCTTCTGATATGGGAAAATGCCTGACATTCCTCGGACGCGGCTCGGCGTTCACCGACGAGCAGAACGGCGCCTTCTTCACGGACGGCGGGGAGCTCGTCCTGATCGACTGCCCCATGTCGTCATTCAATAAGCTGCGCAGACTCGGAGCGGACACACTCGCCGGGTCGGAGAACGCGGCTGTCACAGTCATAGTGACTCACACCCACGGAGACCATGTCGGCGGAGTCCCTATGCTGATACATTATATGTACCATGTTATGAAAAGAAAGGTCACGGTTATAGCACCGTCCGGCGAGGTAGCCGACGACCTGCGGTTCCTGTTCGACAGGCTGGAGGGCTGCTCCCCCGACTCGTACGAGCTCCTGACTCCGGAAACGGCGGAGCGTGCGTGGCTGCTCGGGGCTGTGCCGACACATCACTCTCCCGCGCTGGAGGGCAGGTGCTTCGGCTACAGGCTGCGCGTGTACGGGAAAAACGTGGTCTATACGGGCGATTCGTCTTCGATCGACCCGTTCCTGCCTTATCTGGAGCCGGGGACTTATCTTTATTCAGAGGTCTCGCTGTATGATACTCCCGTTCACACGGCTCTTCCCGACCTGCTCGCAAAGACCGCGGGCAGGGATATAAGGCTGTTTCTCATGCACCTCGACGACGCGGAAAAGACCGGGGAAGCAATAAAGGGCACTGGCGCGGAGCTTGCGCCGCTCCTCGGATAGTCCGAACAGGATCGGATCTATGGAACAAACGAACGAAATTCGCCTCGACGATATATATAATATAAGCAACCGGCTCTATACCGAGATGTGCAGCAACAAGAAGAACGACCACTCGGTGCTTTTTTCCTATATCACCGAGCTCGGCAAGATGATAGTCGGCGCGGACAGAGCGAGCTTCTGGAAGTGGGACAAGGCGCGCCATGAGCTGTGGACGACCTCGGCGACAGGCACCGACCGCATAATAATGCCGGACAGCGTCGGTCTGGTGGGCAAGGCTCTCAAGGAGCAATGCGTTGAGGTCACCAACGATCCCTACAACGACCCGGACTTCAACCCCGAGGTGGATATGCGGACAGGCTATATCACCGAGTCCATCCTTGTGATGCCGATAGCCGACGTGAACGGGGAGTTCATCGGAGCGCTCCAGGTCATCAACAAGCGCGGGGGCTTTGACGAGTGCTTTGACGTTTACAGGCTCTCGCTGGTCGCCATAATCTGCGGCATAACGCTGGAGTCGGAGACATTTATGGAGAAATCACGCGCCGAGGAGCTGGAGAGAACAGCCGCCGAGCGCGCGAACCGTGCCAAGAGCAATTTTCTGGCGAATATGTCCCACGAGATACGCACTCCCATGAACGCCATTATCGGCATGGACGAGATGATACTGCGCGAGGCGAAGGACGACAGGATAAGAAAGTACGCTTCCGATATCCGCAGCGCCGGCAGGACTCTGCTCTCGATCATCAACGACATACTCGACCTGAGCAGGATAGAGTCCGGCAGAATGGAGCTTATCCCGGTGGAATACAAGACGGCATCGGTGCTGAACGACATTGTCAACATGACGATGAGCAAGGCGCGTGAAAAGGGGCTGAGCTATGAGCTGGACGCCGACCCCGATATGCCGTCGGTGCTGCGCGGCGACGAGATAAGGGTGCGTCAGATAATACTGAATCTGACGAACAACGCGATAAAGTACACTCCCGCGGGCAGCGTGAGGATAAAAATATCGTATCTGCGCGAAACGGGCAGAATGAGGATACAGGTCGCGGACACGGGGACAGGCATACGCCCGGAGGATCTGGACAGGCTGTTCTCCACGTTCATGCGGCTTGACGAGACCAGGAACCGCAGTATCGAGGGAACGGGGCTGGGGCTTAGCATCACGAAGCAGCTCGCGGAGATGATGAACGGCAGCATTACCGTGGAAAGCGAGTACGGCAAGGGCTCGGTATTTACCGCGGAGATCGCGCAGGAGGCTGTCGGTGACACGCCGCTGGGGGAATTCACGGAAAAGACCGATATCCCCGAAGCCGCATCTGCGCCCTCGCTCATAGCTCCCGGCGCGAGCATACTGATAGTGGACGACAATAAAATGAATATTGAGGTATTGACCGGGCTGCTGGAGGAGACAAGAATGAAGCTCACCACAGCCTTATCGGGCAGGGAATGTGTGAAGCTCCTGCGGAAGAAGAGGTTCGACATCGTGCTTCTTGACCAGATGATGCCGGAGATGTCCGGTACGCAGACTCTCGACATGATCCGCGCGGAGCATCTCGCGGACGGCACCCCGGTGATAGCTCTCACCGCCGACGCGATATCCGGAGCGCGTGAATCCTACATAGCTCAGGGCTTTGACGATCATCTCACAAAGCCGGTCATCTATGAAGAGCTTGAAGCCCTGCTCTTCAGGTATCTTGACAGTTCGCTCCTGCTCGCCGAAGCTCCGGAGGAAGAAAAACCCGTCATGCTCGTCATATCGAATTCCCCGGATAAGCTGAAAGAAATGAAGGAGTTCATCGGCGACCGTTATAAGGGCGTCTTCGTCCGCGATGAACCCACCGCCCGCCGCTACCTCGCCAAACACCCCGCCGCGTTCGTTGTAAGAGAAGGAGAGTAGAGAGAGAGAAGAGAGAGAAGAAAATATAACTTCCCCGGGGGAGGAAGAGAGAGGGTAGGAAGGAAGCCCCTTTCTGGGGGAGGAAGAAGGCGAGGAAGGGAGAAAACCCCTTTCCACGAGGAAAGGCGTTTTCTCCCTCCCCCGCCTCCTCCCTCCCCCAG
>JAIKZF010000030.1 GCA_024682455.1 Ruminiclostridium sp.
TGAAAAAAAGTTTCCCCCAGACCCCCTTCAAAAAACTTTCAACCGCTTCGCTATTAAACTCAAAAGAAATCTGCTCCTTTTGGCAGTCAAAAGGAGCAGATTTTTGTTTTACTTACATTTAGAAGATACTATTGGTTTTGATTCGCGTATCGAATCTCCGTGGTACGGGATTTGTTTTAGGGTCCAGCCCTTTTTTCAAAAGGGCTGGCCGCCGGAGGCAACTCTAAAACTCTTCTTCTCTCTCGTTCTCGAGCTGAAAAGCTTACTCTGCGGAAAATTCGGACTTTGAAGCGCCGCAGAGGGGGCATACGAAATCCTCGGGGAGATCCTCGAATTTGGTGCCGGGAGCTATGCCGTTATCGGGGTCGCCGACCGCCTCGTCGTATTCCCAGCCGCAAAGGTCGCATACATACTTCATTCTGTTTTCCTCCTTTCACTTTGTTATTTCGCTATATTTTCCGGGACGTCTGTCACGGAACAGACCCCAGCCGAGCCGGAGCCCGTCGATATCATCGAGATCGAACTGCGCGGAGATGACGCTGTCGCTTTCGCGGTCACATTCCGCGATAATGCCGCCTGTCTCGTCGGTGATGAACGACGAGCCGTAGAATTTCAGCGCGGACTTCTGACCGCCGTTCTCCGCGCAGGGCTCCACGGTCTCGGTGCCGACGCGGTTCGCGGCAATTACGGGCATTACGTTCGCAGCGGCGTGTCCCTGCATAACGCGCCTCCAATGAGGCATACTGTCCACCTCAAGTATGGGCTCGGAGCCGATAGCCGTCGGGAAGAGCAGCAGCTCGGCTCCCAGCAGAGCCATGCACCTCGCGGTCTCGGGGAACCACTGATCCCAGCATATCCCCACGCCTATCCTCGCGTACTTCGTGTCCCAGACCTTAAAGCCCGTGTCTCCGGGCGTGAAGTAGAATTTCTCCTGATAGTAATGATCGTCCGGGATATGGGTCTTGCGGTACACGCCGAGCAGCGTGCCGTCCGCGTCTATGACAGCCTCGGAGTTGAACAGGCGGTTCCCGTCACGCTCAAAGAAGCTTATCGGCAGCACGACGTTCAGTTCTTCCGCAGCTTTCCTGAAATGCCGCACAGCGTCGTTCTCAGCAGCGGGCTTTGCGTAGCCGTAATAATCATAGCGGCGCTCCTGACAGAAGTACTGCCGCTCGAAGAGCTCCGGCAGCAGTATTATCTGCGCGCCCTGCCCTGCCGCTTCACGGACGAGCTTATCCGCGCGGTCTATGTTTTCGTTCACATCTCTGCCGCAGCGCATCTGCACAGCGGCGGCTTTTACTTTTCTCATGTCTTCCTCCCCGCGGGTATCTGCTGCGTTATGCAGTGGATATTGCCGCCGCCCTTTATTATCTCAAGCGCCCCGACGGGTATTATCTCCCTGTCCGGCAGGAGCCCTTTCATTATATCGAGAGCGCGCCTGTCACTTGCGGCGTTTTCGCCGCCGAACTGCGGCAGGAGCACTATGCCGTTCGCGAAGAAGAAATTGACGTAGGACGCGGCGAGCCTTTCCCCGACCTCGCGGGTATCCTCGCCCTCCTCGAACTCGTAGCCCTCCATGTCCGTTTCCGTAACGCACACGGGAATATCCGGTATCGGGAGCTTGTGGACAGTGATCCTGCGCCCCTTCGCGTCCGTGGTATTTTCAAGCGCTTCAAGGCACGCCGCCGACAGCTCGTACTGCGGATCGTCCCTGTTGTCCGTCCACGCGAGGACGACCTCGGCGGGGCGTATGAACGCGCAGACGTTGTCGACGTGCTCGTTCGTCTCGTCGTTATAAATGCCGCGGGGCAGCCAGATGACCTTTTCGCCGCCGAGCATATCGCAGAGCTTCCGCTCTATCTGCGCCTTTGTCATTCCGGGGTTGCGCCCGGGGCTGAGCAGGCAGCTTTCCGTCGTCAGTATCGTTCCCTCGCCGTCGGAATGTATCGAGCCTCCCTCCAGCACGAAGTCCCCCGCGCTGACGCACGGGAAGCCCGTCCTGCGGCAGAACTCCTCCGCAAGCGCGTCGTCGCGCTCCCAATGCGCGTAGAGCCCGTCGTAAGCGCCTCCCCACGCGTTGAAGCGCCAGCTTATGCCGCGCACCTCGCCGGTCTCGTCGTTCTTCACGAAGGTCGGCGCGGTATCGCGCGCCCAAGCGTCGTCCGTCGGTATCTCAACGAGGCAGATATTCTCCGACCTGTCGAGCATACGCTCCGCGGCGGAGCGGGTATTTTCGCTGACGACGACATACACGGTCTCGCCGTGCCGGGATATGAAGTTTATTATCTGCCCGAACACCGCCTGCGCGGGCACGGCGTGAAAGCCCCACGAACCAGGGCGCTCGGGGAATATCAGTATCGCCGCCTGCTGGGGCTCGAATTCCGCGGGCATACGAAGGCTCATGACAGTCTCTCCTTGAAATCGCGGTAGCCGAAGCGCTTCACAAGCTCGTATTCCCCGTTCTCATGAAGTATCCCGATATCGGGCAGCGGCATACCGTTGAAGGTGTTGTTCTTTACCATGGTATAAAGCGCCATATCCTCGAAGCACAGCCTGTCGCCCACGTTCAGCGGGTCATCGAAGCTGTAGTCCCCGATGATGTCCCCGGCAAGGCAGGTGCGGGAGGAAAGGCGGTATGTGTAAGCCTCCTCGCCCGGATTTCCGCTCATGTACAGCGGCGGGCGGTAGGGCATTTCGAGCACGTCGGGCATATGGCACGCCGCCGACGCGTCAAGTATCGCGATATCCGTTCCGTTATGCACGATCTCCATTACCTCGGTGACCAGCCAGCCCGCGTTCAGCACGACGGCCTCGCCGGGCTCCAGATAGACCTGTACGCCGTATTTTGCGGAAAACTCCTTTATCAGCCGCATAAGTCCGGCGGTGTCATAGCCGGGTTTGGTTATGTGGTGACCTCCGCCGAAGTTGACCCATTTGCATTGGTGCAGGTACTTTCCGAACTTATCCTCGACGGCGCGCACCGTCTTTTCGAGCGGCTCGAAGCCCTGCTCGCAGAGCGTGTGGAAGTGTATCCCGTCCACGCCCTCAAACTCCGCCTCGTCGAAATCGCAGAGCCGCACTCCGAGCCGTGAGCCGGGTGCGCACGGGTCGTAAATGGGCTCGTCCTGCGTGGAAAGCTCCGGGTTTATCCGTATGCCTATGCTCTTTCCGGCACAGCGCGAGCGGAATTTCCGCAGCTGCGCAAACGAATTGAACACGATGTGGTCGGATACAGCCACGATCTCGTCAAATTCGCTGTCCTTGTATGCGGGGCAGAAAACGTGAACGTCCTTTCCGAACTCTTCTCTCCCAAGCTTTGCTTCATACAGCCCGCTCGCGGTGGTGCCGGAAAGGTACTCGCTTATCATCGGGTACACCGCGAACATGGAGAACGCCTTCTGCGCAAGCAGTATCTTACAGCCCGACGCGTCGGCAATGCCGCGCAGTATGCGCAGGTTCCGCAGCAGAGCCGCCTCGTCGAGCACATACGCGGGGGTCGTTATTTTCCCGAGGGTCGGGTGAGCAAGCAATAATCCGTCCATGACCGTCAATCGACGAGAACGGGGTTCTCGCTGACCTGCCACGGCAGACCGTACTTGTTCAGAGCGTCCATATACGGGTCGGGGTCGAACTCCTCGACATTGAACACGCCCGCGCCCTTCCATGTGCCGCCCGCGACCATTGCGGTGCCTATCATGGCGGGAACTCCGGTGGTATAGGATACCGCCTGAGCGCCGGTCTCCTTATAGCATTCCTGGTGATCGCATACGTTATAGATATAGATGTTTCTTTCTTTTCCGTCCTTGATGCCGCGGAAGATGCAGCCGATGTTGGTCTTGCCGACGGTGCGCGGACCGAGCGAGGCGGGGTCGGGAAGCAGCGCTTTCAGGAACTTGATCGGTACTATCTCGCGCCCCTCGAACTTTACGGGCGTTGTTCCGAGCATTCCCACGTTCTGAAGACATCTCATGTGGTCAAGATACGACTGCCCGAAGGTCATGAAGAAGCGTATTCTCTTCACGTTCGGGATATTCTTCGCGAGGGATTCGATCTCCTCGTGGTGCAGCAGGTACATATCCTTCATGCCCACGCCGTCGAAGTTGTACTCGCGCTTTATCTCCATGGGCTTTGTCTCCACCCAGTGTCCGTCCTCCCAGTAGGAGCCGTTCGCGGAGACCTCGCGCAGATTGATCTCGGGGTTGAAGTTCGTGGCGAACGGATATCCGTGGTCGCCTCCGTTGCAGTCGAGGATATCAATGTAGTGTATCTCGTCGAAGTAGTGCTTCTGCGCGTAGGCGGTGCAAACGCTGGTAACGCCGGGGTCGAATCCCGGACCGAGCAGCGCTGTCAGCCCCGCAGCCTTGAATTTGTCGTTGTAAGCCCACTGCCACGAATAGTCGAAGTAAGCGGTGAAGCCCTTCTCCTTGCAGCGCTTTTCGTAGATCGCGCGCCACTCGGGGTCGTCGGTGTCCTCCGCCTCGTAGTTGGCGGTATCGACATAGTTCGCGCCGCATTCGAGGCACGCGTCCATGATCGTGAGATCCTGATACGGCAAAGCCACGTTCAGTACGGTGTGGGGCTTGAATTCCTTCATCAGCCTGTACAGCGAGTCAATGCTGTCCGCGTCGACAACGGCGGTGGTCAGCACAGCCTTTGTCCGGCTCCGCAGCTTCTCCGCCAGAGCGTCGCACTTCGACTTCGTCCGGCTCGCTATCAGTATCTCCGTGAATATCGGATTCTCACAGCACTTGTGTATCGCTACGGTCGCTACTCCGCCGCAGCCTATTACCATTAACTTCATATTGACCTCCGTTATTTTATTGTTTATCCTTCGGCTTGACTTCCTTGATATCTATCAGAACATACTTCATGGAGCCGGGATTTTTGCTTTCACGCTTCTTTCTCAGCTCTTCAGAGTACAGAAATGCTTCATTTTCCGTTTCAAAGACCTTTCTGAGGGTCTCTGTTCTTGCGTCCGGAAAAGGGTGAATAAATCTTACTTTATATGGCATAACCGTTTCCCCCTTTTACCTGTTTACATTATAGGCTGCCCGCAGTTGCCGCAGAATTTCCCGGCATATTTAAGCGCCGCTCCGCAGTGCTTGCAGAACTTCGGTCTGTTCTGCATCATATCCGCAGACATTCCGCCGGGCTGCGTCATTCCCAGCCCCATAGGCACGCAGTCTCCCTTGAACGACCTGTCGTCGCTTATCATGCTGCCCGTAATGATCTTGGCCTTTTCGGCGTCGGACATAGCCTGAAATTCCCTTGAACGCTGTTCGCGCTGCTGCTCCTTCGCTGTCGGAGCGGCAGGCTCAGCCGCCATTTTCCTGATCTTCTCGGCCTGTGCGGCTATCGCCTGCGCCCTCGCCAACGGGTCGTCGGTCTCGGGCAGCGGCGGCAGATCGGGCATTTTCATATTTTCCGGAGAGGACAGGTCGATGCCGTTCTTCTCCGCGGTCTCCCGCGCTTTCTGCATGGCGCGTTCAAGCTCCGCGGCGGCATAGGCAGGGTCCTTCATCTTATTCGTGAGCTCCAGCTGCTCAATGAACTTTGCCGAGCGCTCGTCGGGCTTAAATGATCTTAATTTCACGTCACAGCGCAGACTCATCTTCTCCGTGAGCTTCGCGGACACAGCCGCGTTTATCTCGTCATACCTTCCGGGGAGCTCTTTATAAGGGAGCTTCCCGCTGTACTCCGGGAGCACATTATTCATCATAGTCGCCGTGTAGAACGGGATAGTGCTTTTGTCTATCTCCTTTTCGGTATCGGCAAGAACAGTCCAGTCGGCGAGAAAATATATGTTTGTGTTAAGCTCCGGGTCAAAATACGGGAACGGCGTATCCGTGTGAAAATTCAGCTCTGTCATTTCTTCTCAGCCCTCTCTTCCTCTTCAAGCAGATCCTCGACGTACTTGGGGAGCATGAACGCCCCGGTATGCAGGTTTGTCGTGTAATACCATGTTTTCAGGCCGCGCGCGTTCCAGCGCGCGGCGTCCAGGTCATGCAGAGGGTGATACTTCTTCGACGCGAACCCGAACAGCCAGTAGCCCGACGGACAGGTCGGGATATGAGCCTGGTAGACGCGGCTTATCGGGAAGGACTTGTACGCCTTGCGGTGCATGGCGCGGCACGCCTCCTCGTCCTCGTCAAAGAACGGGCTCCCGTGCTGATAGACCATTATGCCGTCGTCGTGCAGAGCCTTGAAGCAGCTCCCGTAAAATTCCTTCGTGAACAGCCCCGCCGTATGTCCGAACGGGTCGGTGCTGTCGTTTATTATAAGGTCGTACTCGTCCTGCTTGCCGCGCAGAACACGCAGTCCGTCGCGGTTTATGACGGTAACTCTCGGGTCGTCGAGACCTCTCGCGTTATCGGGGAAGAACTCCCGGCAGACGTTGACGAACATCTCGTCCGGCTCGACCACGACTATCTGCTCTATCTCGTCATAATGCGACAGCTCACGCGCGACTCCGCCGTCGCCTCCGCCGATGACCAGCACCTTGCGCACGTTCGGGTGCACAGCCATGGGGACGTGCACTATCATCTCGTCGTAGGTGAACTCGTCCTGCTCGGAGAAGATCACGCTGCCATCCGAGGTGAGGAACTTGCCGAACTCCGGCGACTCGAACACATCTATGCGCTGAAAGTCGCTCGTGCCGCTGAAAAGCTGCTTATCGACCCTTATCGACATCTTCACGTTTGATGTGTGCATTTCGGAAAACCAAAAATCCATATTATATCACCAACCTTCGACAAAGGGCTGCCGCACGGATATACCGAGCGACAGGCATTATCCTCCGAGATCATTCGGCGGATCGTCCTGCGGATAATACACGCCGATATGATTCCAATAATCTATAAGATGATCAAATCCGTTCTTTTTCGCGTCCCCGTCGTTATATACCAGACCGCATACCGTGCAGTATATCCTTACTATCGGCCCGCAGTTGCGGTACGCTATCTTATCGGCGGACGCGAAGCAATCGGGGCAGCATGCCCTGATGACCCTTTCCGGGCTTTCTGGCTTTTCGGAGGGCTCCATACGATCATTTCCTTTCCGGTCATATCAGTACATTCAGCTTCTCTATTTCCGGATCCTCGGGTCCCTGCATGGAGCAGCCCTTTTCCTTCGCGTAGAGGATATAGCTTATTATCTCCTCGGTTATCTGCTCACCGGGCGCGAGTATCGGGATCCCGGGCGGGTAGCACATAACGAACTCGCCGCAAATGAGTCCCGCGCTCTCGCGTATCGGGACGAGCTTCTTGTCCGAGTAGAACGCCTTCTGCGGGGTCGCCGCCACGATAGGCGCGATATACTCGGCGTTGTGCTGCAGCGACACGGGCTTTGAGTACAGTCTCTTTATATCCTCCAGGGCTCCCACAAGGCGCTCGATATCCTGTATGCGGTCGCCTATCGAGATGTAGGCGAGTATATTTCCGATGTCGCCGAACTCTATCTGTATATCGTACTCGTCACGCAGCAGATCATAGACCTCTATGCCCGTAAGACCCATATCACGGGTATATACCGAGAGCTTGGTAACGTCGTAGTCGAAGATACTGCCGCCGTTGACAATATCCTTACCGTAGGCGTAGTAGCCGCCTATGGAATTTATCTCCTCACGGGCGTATTCCGCCATTGCGGAGACCTTCTCGAAGGATTCCCTGCCGCGCAGAGCGAGGTTTCGGCGCGATATGTCAAGGCTCGACAGCAGCAGGTACGAAGCGCTGGTGGTCTGCGTGAGGTTGATTATCTGCTCGACGTAGCGGGTGTTGACGGTCCCGTTCAGCAGGAGCAGCGAGCTCTGCGTGAGGCTGCCGCCGGACTTGTGCATGGAGACAGCCGCCATATCCGCGCCCGCCTCCATAGCGGAAACGGGGAGCTTCTCATGGAAGTAGAGGTGCGTGCCGTGAGCCTCGTCCGCAAGCACGAGCATACCCCGCTCATGCGCGAGCTTCACGATAGAGCGCAGGTCGGAGCATATCCCGTAATAAGTCGGGTTGTTCACAAGAACAGCCACGGCGTCGGGGTTCTCGTCCATTGCCCTGCGTATCTGCTCGGTCTCGGTGCCGAGGGCTATGCCGATGTGGTTATCGACGTCGGGGTTTACGTAGACAGGCTCGGCTCCGCACAGCACGAGGGCGTTTATGGCGCTGCGGTGTACGTTCCGGGGCATTATTATCTTGTCTCCCGCCTTGCACGCGGAGAGTATCATGCTCTGCACAGCCGAGGTCGTGCCGCCGACCATGAAATAGGCGTGCGCCGCTCCGAACGCGTCCGCCGCGAGCTGCTCCGCCTCATAGATGACGGAGACCGGGTGGCAGAGGTTATCCAGCGGCTTCATTGAATTAACGTCCAGCGAGACGCACTGCTCCCCGAGGAGCTTCACAAGCTCGGGGTTTCCGCGTCCGCGCTTATGTCCCGGCACATCGAACGGCACAACGCGCTGTTTTCTGAATCTTTCGAGCGCCTCATACACCGGCGCCGATCTTTGTCTTTCAATATCCATAATTACCTGCTAAAAAACAAAGAGTGATACATAATCGTATCACTCCGATAGTCTTTGTCCGTACGAACCGATTATACCCCTCGGACTCTGCCGTGCTTATTGACCGTTTCACAAGTGATCCTGATTATAAAGTTATCATCTTATAAAATTCGAGCTTTTAACTCGATCAATAATGCAGCTTTTTCCGCTGCTTCGGCATCTGACCCGCCTGTCCGTATGGGCTTTTTACTTGGTCA
>JAIKZF010000034.1 GCA_024682455.1 Ruminiclostridium sp.
GCGGGCTGCCGGCATTGATTCCTTTAAAATGGTCTGATAAGGCTTCGGAAAAGAAGGGGACTGAAATGGAGAAAAGAGCCTACAAGATACTCGAAACGATCGTTGACGAGTATATACGCACGGGCGAGCCGATAGGCTCGAAGGCCGTGATGGAGCTGCTCGATATCAAGGTGTCCTCCGCAACTATCCGGAACGAAATGGCGTCGCTGGAGCAGCAGGGTCTGCTCGAACATCCCCACACCTCGGCGGGCAGAGTCCCCACCTATAAGGGGCTGAGGCTCTACATCAGCAGACTTGCCGAAAAGCAGATACCCGAGACGGACAGGATAGCGATAGACCGCCTCTTTGAAGAAATGGAGGGCATGACCGATGAGGTCATAATCGAGAACGCGGCGCGGGCTCTGGCGGACTTCACCAAATGCGCCATTGTTTCCGCGAACGATACCGACAAGTTCTCCGTCATAACAAAGGTCGAGGTCATACCGACCGGCCGCAGGATGTACGTCCTTATGATGATGACTTCCGGAGGCGGCATCAAGAACCGCGTTTGCAGGCTTTCCTTCGACCTGACGCATGAGCAGATGGATTTCTTCCGCAGCTTTGTCAGCGAGAATCTGCAGGGCGTGAACCTGCGCGAGGTATCGGACAGCTTCATGGACGACCTGACCGCAGCGCTCGGCAGCTATATGCTCTCGCTTTCGCCGCTGCTGAAAGGAATAGCCGACCTCTCGGCGGATATGATAAACGAGAGGGTGCGCATCGAGGGAGAGGAGAACCTTATCGAGTGCGGCGAGCTGAAAGGCAACGAGATAGCCAATGTGCTGAGAAGGAAGGAAGCCCTGACGGCGGCGTTCGACAAGACCTTTTCCGGGATAAACGTGCTGTTCGGCGAGGAGAATAATACCTTCGTCATTTCAAACTCCAGCATGATAACCGGTACGTTCAGCAAGGACGGCGAGAACGCGGGAGGCTTCGGGGTCATAGGACCCATGAGGCTCGAATACAAGAAGATTATCCCTTATATAGAATACTTTACCGATAAAGTCAGCGATTTGCTTTCGAGAGACGCGGACGGCTCGGAGGGAGATGATACAGATGAAATTAAGGAGGAAGAGAAGGATGAGTGATGAGAAAAATGAGAACATCGAAAAGGACGAGGAGATAAAGGAGGAAACACAGGAGCAGCCGGAAATGACCGGGACTGCCGCCGAGCCGGAGGTCGTCACGGAAGAAAAGCCGAAGGAGGACGAGGCCGCGAAGCTGAAAGAGCAGCTGATGCGCACCATGGCGGAATACGACAATTACCGCAAGCGCACCGCAAAGGAAAAGGCGGAGCTCATGCCCGACATCACCGCGAGAGTGGTAAGCGAGTTCCTCCCCGTGCTGGACAGCCTTGAAAGGGCGCTTGCCGCGGACTGCGCGGACGAGAGCTACAAGAAGGGCGTGCAGATGATAAACGACACTTTTGTTGAGACTCTCGAAAAGCTCGGAGTCGAAAAGGTGCCGACCGAGGACTTCGACCCGTCGATGCATCAGGCGGTCCAGCAGGTGCAGAGCGACGATCACGAAAGCGGCAAGATAGTCAGCGTGTTCCAGAACGGCTACCGCATAGGCACTAAGGTGCTGAGGTTCGCAATGGTTTCCGTTGCGCAGTAAAATCGTTAAAAAACACCATAAATAAACAGGAGGCAATTATTATGAGCAAGATAATAGGTATCGACTTAGGTACAACAAACTCGTGCGTATCCGTTATCGAGGGCGGCGAGGCAACAGTCATCACCAACAGCGAGGGCAGCAGGACAACTCCCTCGGTAGTAGCGTTCACAAAGGACGGCGAGAGACTTGTGGGTCAGCTCGCGAAGAACCAGGCGGTAACCAATCCCGAGAGGACCGTCATCTCCATAAAGCGCCACATGGGCAGCGACTACAAGGTAGACATCGACGGCAAGAAGTACACTCCTCAGGAGATCTCCGCGATGATACTCCAGAAGCTGAAAACAGAGGCGGAGAGCTACCTCGGCGAGAAGGTCACCGACGCTGTCATCACGGTGCCGGCATACTTCACCGACTCCCAGAGACAGGCTACCAAGGACGCGGGACAGATCGCAGGCCTTAAGGTACACAGAATAATCAACGAGCCTACGGCGGCAGCGCTGGCATACGGCATCGACAAGGAGAACGACCAGAAGATCGTTGTATACGACCTCGGCGGCGGTACCTTCGATGTATCCGTTATCGAGATAGGCGACGGCGTTCAGGAGGTTCTCGCGACAGCCGGCAACAACAAGCTCGGCGGCGACGACTTCGATCAGAGAGTCATTGACTACCTTGTAAGCGAATTCAGAAAGTCCGACGGCACAGACCTGCGAAACGACAAGTTCGCTATGCAGAGACTCAAGGACGAGGCTGAAAAGGCTAAGATAGCGCTTTCCAACTCGACCTCCGTAAATGTGAATATCCCTTATATCACGGCAGACGCGACAGGCCCGAAGCACCTGAACGTAACTCTCACGAGAGCAAAGTTCAACGAGCTCACCGCGGATCTTGTGGAAGCGACAATGGGTCCGCTCAAGCAGGCGGTAAGCGACTCCGGCCTTAAGCTGAGCGAGATCGACAAGATACTGCTTGTCGGCGGTTCGACAAGAATTCCCGCGGTTCAGGAAGCCGTAAAGAACTACCTCGGCAAGGAGCCGTTCAAGGGCATCAACCCCGATGAGTGCGTGGCTATGGGCGCGGCTCTCCAGGGCGGCGTTCTCAACAAGGAGGTCACCGGTCTCCTGCTGCTCGATGTAACGCCTCTGTCCCTCGGTATAGAGACTCTCGGCGGCGTATGCACGAGAATGATCGAAAGAAACACCACTATCCCGACCAAGAAGACTCAGGTCTACTCCACAGCCGTGGATAACCAGCCCAGCGTTGATATAAACATCTTACAGGGCGAGCGCGAATTCGCCAAGGACAACAAGTCCATAGGCACCTTCCGTCTCGACGGTATCGCTCCCGCTCCCAGAGGCGTTCCGCAGATCGAGGTGACCTTCGATATAGACGCGAACGGTATCGTAAACGTATCCGCGAAGGATCTCGGCACCGGCAAGGAGCAGCATATAAGCATCACGGCTTCCACCAACATGAGCAAGGAAGATATCGACAAGGCTGTCAAGGAAGCTGAGGCTTACGCTGCCGAGGACGCAAAGAAGAAGGAAGAGATCGACGTCCGCAATGAGGCCGATCAGATGGTATACCAGGTAGAGAAGTCGATGAGCGACTTCGGCGATAAGGTCACACAGTCCGACAAGGACGCCGTGAACCCGAAGGTCGAGGCTCTGAAGGAGGCTCTCAAGGGCAGCGACATCAACGCGATCAAGAACGCGAAGGAGGAGCTCCAGAAGGCGTTCTACGACGTAGCGCAGAGAGTATATCAGCAGACCGGCGGTCAGCCCGGAGCTGCGGGTCCTGACGTAAGCGGTCAGGGTACCAGCGGCATGGGCGGCAGTCCGGACGACAACATCGTTGACGCGGATTACAAGGACGCAAATTAACGTATAAGGCTCAGTGCTGTCGGGCGGCTGTTTCCCGGCAGCACAATGCTGTTTGTGAACGGGGACGATGAGAGTCCCGCTGCTGCGGAACGTTCATTGTTCGCCGTTCGCTATTCAATTTTTCCGGAGGTAGGTTATGGCGGAAAAACGCGATTATTATGAAGTGCTCGGCATACAGAAGGGCGCTTCCGAGGACGAAATAAAGAAAGCATACCGCAAAATGGCGAAGATGTACCACCCCGACCTTCACCCCGACGACCCCGAGGCCGCGGAGAAGTTCAAGGAGGTAAACGAGGCGAACGACGTGCTTTCCGATCCTCAGAAGCGGCAGCGCTACGACCAGTTCGGACACGCGGGCGTTGACCCGTCCTACGGTGCGGGAGCCGGCGGCGGCTTCGGGGGCTTCAGCGGCTTCGGAGGCTTCGGCGACGGCGAGGGCATAGACCTCGGAGACATATTCGACTCGTTCTTCGGCGGCGGAATGGGAGCGTCAAGACAAAGCTCCAACCCCAACGCCGCGAGAAGAGGCGCGGACTGCTCCGTGAATGCCACGATCTCGTTCATGGAGGCCTGCAAGGGCACAAAAACAGATATCACATTCTCGCGCGTTGAGGTCTGCGACACCTGCAACGGCAGCGGCGCAAAGCCCGGTACCGCTCCGAAGACCTGTAACGAGTGCGGAGGAACGGGTAAGATACGCTTCAACCAGCGCACTCTGTTCGGCACTATGGCTTCGACGAAGGCGTGCACCAAGTGCGGAGGCAGAGGCAAGATCATAGAGACGCCGTGCCAGACCTGCCGCGGCAACGGCAGAGTCAACAAGAACGCGACGGTCACGGTCAACGTGCCGGCGGGTATCGACGACGGACAGATACTCCGCGTTGCGGGGCAGGGCGGAATAGGAATGAACGGCGGTCAGAGAGGTGACCTCAATGTCCGCATCACCGTGAAGAAGGATCCGCTCTTCGAGAGAAAGGGCTTCGACGTCTGGACGGAGATACCGATAACCTATTCCCAGGCTGTGCTCGGCGACGAGATCACGGTGCCGACTATCGACGGCAATGTTACTTATACCGTACCGGCGGGAACTCAGCCCGAGACGATATTCAGACTGCGCTGCAAGGGCATTCAGAGGCTCCAGCGCGAGGGCAGGGGCGACCAGCTCGTCAAGGTCACGCTTGAAGTGCCGAAGAACCTGAGCAAGAAGCAGAAGGACGCGCTTATCGCCTTCTCCGACCAGCTTACGGAGAAGAACTATGAGAAGCAGACCGGCTTTAGGGATAAACTCAAAAAGTTCACGGACGACCTTAAAAAGAATTTCGGAATGTGATGACATATCTCCTCCCGGTGAAGCCGCAGAGACTTCATCGGGGGATTTTTGTATGGGTAAAATAAACAAAAAATGTGCCGTTGTTTAAGTCAAACTTACAAAATCTCCATATATTGTTTACAAGCCGGGAATTTTGTGATATTATATAGTAAGCGAATATGCGCTTTTTTCTACTATTATATATAATGGAGCGTGTTTAGAAGAGTATGAAGATCAAGATCAAACTTATTATCGTAGCGGCGATCATGCTTATAGTGACCGTTGCAGTGTTCAGCGTGTTCCTCAGCATACAGCTTGAGACCACCGCGCAGACGATGTTCCAGAGCTACCTTGCGGGTATCTCGAAGGAGCAGGCGATCAGTATAGAGGATTACGTCGCGGATACCGCGGCGCGTTTCGATACTGTGGCAGCGCTCCCGGCAATAGGTAAGTTCACCTCCGGCAGCTACAGCTCGGGCAGCGCAGAGTTCAACGCGGCTTCCGCAGAGCTTGACGCCCTTATGAACGAGAAGGACGGCCCTCTGGTAGGCGCCGTTGTCTACACGGACAACGGTGACGTTGTTCTTGCGCGCGGGCTCAACAGCACCGTGACCAAGGCCGACGGTATCTGCAATACCGCTGCTGATGACAGATCGGCGGTGATCTTCTCCGCTGAGGGGCTCAAGAATTATCAGCTCTCCGTCAAGGCGAAGGTCAATAACTACAACCTGGGTCTTGTGTTCCAGAACAAGGGCATCTCCCAGATCGTGCAGCAGTCGAAGGGACTTGTGTTCCTTGTTGACCCGCTCGGCAACATAGCGACTACCGGTCAGACATACGGCGGCAACTACAACAGCAACTCCGCGACCTCTCAGTTCAGCCCCTATAAGGATCTCGTGGCGAGCGCTTCGGCAGAGCCCGCAAGGTTCACATCCGATGACGGTACCATGATCGCCTACGCGACCGCTGGAGAGAGCGGCTGGAAGGCTGTCGTTTATCAGGAAGCAAACAAGTACAAGGGCTACTCCAATTCCGCGTCCTCCGCGGTAACGGGCATTGCCGTTGCTATGCTTGTTGTCTGCCTTATCGCGGCGATCGTTCTCATAATAATCGTTACAAAGCCCTTCTATAAGATCCAGGAGACCCTGCTCAAGATCAGCCGCGGCGACCATGAGGCGCGCGTCGAGATCATGTCCCATAACGAATACGGCGACATCGCGCGAGTATTCAACGACATCGTCGATAACATCATAGTCAGTGAATCGCGTTATAGAACGATCATTGAGATGTCCGACAACATCATCTTCGAGTGGAACCTCCAGACAAAGGAAGTTAACTTCTCCAACAACTTCAACAAGAAGTTCAGCTACCGCGCTCCGTCCGAGCACTTCGCGGACAGCTTCCTCATCAAGTGCAAGGTGCACCCCGAGGACGCGGACAGATACACCTCCGATCTTCAGAAGCTCGAAAAGGGCGAGAACTTCAAGCACAACGAATACCGTATCAAGAACATCTACGGCGACTATATATGGGTCCTTATCCGTACCTCGTCCATTCTTGACTCCGAGGGCAAGCCGATAAAGATCGTCGGCGTTATCGTGGATATCGACCGTGCAAAGAAGAGCGAGAACATTCTCACGGCGCGTGCTTCCTACGATTCGCTCACAAACGTATACAACCGTGAGACCATTGAGGTCGCTATCAATAACGAGATAGAGCTCATCGCGGCAAGAAAGTCCGAGTTCGCTATCCTGTTCGTGGATATCGACGACTTCAAGTTCTTCAATGACCAGTACAGCCACGCTACCGGCGACCAGGTGCTCAGATTTACCGCCACAACGATCAAGAACGCTGTGGACGATAAGGGTATGGTCGGACGCTACGGCGGCGACGAGTTCATCGTCTGCATCAAGGAAGCGGACGCGAATGACCCGGCGGCTATCGCGGAGCAGATACTCAACACTTTGAAGGACGGCTTCGACAGCGATTCCGGCGACCACCTCTCCGTCAATGTTTCTATTGGTATCTCCGTTATCAGGGACAACACCAAGCGCGTTGAGGAGATCATCGGTCAGGCTGACGACGCTATGTACAAGATCAAGAAGAGCGGTAAGTCGAACTTCGGTTTCCTTGAGACTTAAGATATTCGGTCATAGCTTATGCGGGGCGGTCGGAAGACTGCCCCGCTTTTTATGGGAGAGAAAGCGGATATCAAACAAAACGGACGATTATTCTTATAATATGTGTTGCGGCGATGATAGTCGGGGCAGTAACACCAATAATGATTTAAATAAAAATCGCTTTAATGCGGCGTGAGTGAATATTTACCAATGCGGAGGGCATAATAAATCTGCAAAATGACGTAAATGTAGAATGTGAAAAAAGCCCTTGACAAACAAGCCAAGCTGTGATATAATAGCAACATTCCACCACGAAATAGCGTTTATGTCGAAAAAGAAAATTTCAAAGAAATTTGAAAAAAAACTATTGACAAAACACAAAAGATGTGGTAGAATATATAAGCTGTCTCGAAAGAGACGGCAGAGTTCCTTGAAAATTGAACAGCAACCAAAACGAATTAACGACCCTTGAAATTCAAGGAAAAATAATTTCGGATGGACAATAACGAGAAGTTAGTGTTCGGACGAGCGATCGAACGATTTTAGGTCTGAATGAAAGTTCAGGTTTAAGATACCAATTAATAAAGAGTTTGATCCTGGCTCAGGACGAACGCTGGCGGCGCGCCTAACACATGCAAGTCGAACGGATTTACAGAGCTTGCTCTGTAAGTTAGTGGCGGACGGGTGAGTAACACGTGAGCAACCTGCCTTTCAGTGGGG
>JAIKZF010000081.1 GCA_024682455.1 Ruminiclostridium sp.
GCCTGCGTATTAAAAGCTATCGGATTATTAATTCCTGCATCGCTTGATGTCTTTTTCGTTATGCCTTTTTTCTCATAGAAGATTTTCGAAAAAGTTTTACAAATTTTTCGTTTTTTCTCTTGACTTTTAATAGTCAGTCTTTTTGTTAATGGCAGTTGTTGAAGACACATTATATTATAACAGCAACAGCGCCTAATGTCAATAAAGATATTATTATGTCGGTTGCATTTTTTTAATCATTGTGGTATAATCAGATAAAGACTATCATAGAAAAGGGAGGAAACTCAAATGAATGTGTGTCTGCTGAACGATTCGTTCCCGCCGGTCATCGACGGGGTGGCGAACGCGGTCATAAACTACGCGGGCGTATTGGAGGGTATGGAGGGCAATGAGGTCGCGGTCGGCACACCCGGCTATCCCGACGCACGGTATGACGGCTACCCCTACGCGGTGGTGCCGTACCGCAGCTACGATACGACAAAGCTGATAAGCGGCTACCGCGCGGGCGACCCGTTCGAGATGCAGGCGATAAACGCGCTGAAGAAATTCAGACCGGATATCATACATTCGCACTGCCCCGCCGCGTCCACGGTTATGGCAAGGATACTGCGGAAGGAGACCGGGGCTCCGATCGTATTCACCTATCATACGAAGTTCGATGTCGACATCGCCGCAGCAACGGAGTCAAAGCTCCTGCGCCGCGAGAGCGTGCACGCGCTGGTATCGAACATCAACGCCTGTGACGAGGTGTGGACGGTGAGCCGCGGCGCGGGCGAGAATCTGCGCTCGCTCGGCTGGGAGGGCGAGTTCGTCGTAATGAACAACGGTGTGGATTTCGCCAAGGGCAGAGCCGACGATGAGGCTGTAAAGGCGGCGACGGCGGACTTTGACCTCCCCGCGGGAGTGCCGGTGTTCCTGTTTGTCGGCAGGCTTATGAAGTATAAGGGGCTGCCGCTGATACTCGACGCGGTGAAGCAGCTCTCGGAGAGCGGCACGGATTACAGAATGATATTCGTAGGCTCCGGCAGGGACGCGGACGAACTGAAAAACACGGTACGCGAGTACGGTATCACGCTGTACGAAAAGACGGAGAACGGCATAACCCGCACCGAGGGCAGCCTGCCGCACGGAGCCGTGATATTCACCGGACCCGTCTATGACCGTAACGAGCTGCGTGCGTGGAATACCCGCGCAGACCTGTTCCTGTTCCCGTCCACCTACGACACCAACGGCATAGTGGTGCGCGAGGCGGCAGCCTGCGGGCTCGCGAGCGTGCTGATAGAGGGCTCCTGCGCCGCCGAGGGCATTACCGACCGCCGCAACGGCTATATAATCGAAGAGGACCCGGAGTCTATGTTCAGGCTCCTGCGCGATGTAGCTCCCGATCTTTCGGAAGCGGCGAGAGTCGGACAGAACGCCATGGACGAGATCTACATTTCATGGGAGGACAGCGTAAAGACAGCCTACGCCCGATACGGCGAGATACTGCGCATGAAAGCCGACGGAGAGCTTGAGGCGCGCAGAAAGGCTGTGTCCGATGTCCTGCTGGACGCGGCGGCGGGGCTGATAGACGCGTTCTCGGCTGCGGAAAGGCAGCGCGACAGGCTGTTCGACAGCTTCCGCGAGAATATGTACGGCATGAAGGAGAACTTTGCCGAGGCTGAGCGCCGCGTTTCAATGAACGCGGAAAATATGAAGAGCATACTGCGGAGATTTGAGGATAACGTAAGAGAGGAGATCGTAAAGGCATGGAAGAAGCAGAACGCTATAAGGAAAACAGTGGCCGGAGCGGTGAAGAAAGCCGCGTCGGTGAGCGCGAAAAAGACCGCCGGAGCCGCGAAAACAGGCGCGGGCGCGGTGGCGAAAGCCTCGGTGAAGAGCGCCGGAGCCGTGACGAAGGCTGCGAAAAAGACCGCGGGCGCTGTGACGAAGGCGGCAAAGGCGACGGGCAGAACCGCAAAAAAGGTGCTTCCGGGATCAAAGAAAACTACCGGAGAATGATCTTCTACCAGATCTGGGTGCGGAGCTTCTGCGACGGCAACGGCGACGGTATCGGAGACCTGTACGGAGTTTATGACAAGCTTGAATATATAAAGTCCCTCGGGGTCGACGCGATATGGCTGTGTCCGGTCTATCCGTCGCCCAACGCCGACTACGGCTATGATATCTCCGACTACAAGAGCATACACCCCGATTTCGGCACGCTGGAACAGTTCAGGAAAGTCCTTGACCGCACGCACGAGCTGGGCATGAAGCTGATAATGGATCTCGTGGTGAACCATACCTCCGACGAGCACAGGTGGTTCCTCGAAAGCCGCAAGGGCAGGAACAACCCGTACAGCGACTACTACATCTGGCGCGATACCCCGAACAACTGGGATTCGCTGTTCGAGGGCAAGGCATGGACGTATGACGAGGTGCGCGGGCAGTATTACCTGCACATCTTCTCGAAGAAGCAGCCTGACCTGAACATGGATAACCCCGTCGTCCGCGAGGAAGTAAAGAGCATTATGCGCTTCTGGCTCGATATGGGAGTCGACGGCTTCCGCGAGGACGTTATAAACTTTATCTCCAAAAAAGAGGGCCTGCCGGACGGACTGCCTTTCCTGCCCGCTGTGAACGGAATGTTCGCGTACAAGGACGGACCCCATATCCACGAGTATCTTGCGGAGTTCCGCGAGGTCTGCGACAAATACGACTGCATACAGATCGGAGAGGGACCTCTTACCACGGTAAAGACCGCGCTGATGTACATGACAGGCAGGCACAAGTCTCTCGATATGATGATCTCGTTCGACCACATGATGGCGGACTGCCTGTTCACCGAGTACATACACCACCCGTTCAGTCTCCGGAAGCTGAAACGTGCGTTCTCGAAGTGGCAGTACGGCCTTGCGGGGAAGGCATGGAACACGCTGTATCTCGAGAACCACGACCACCCGCGCGTGATAAGCCGCTACGGCAGCGAGAAGTTCCACCGTGAGAGCGGCACAATGCTTGCCGCGTGCTACATCTTCCAGCAGGGCTCGCCGTTCATCTATCAGGGGCAGGAGATAGGAATGACGAATATCCGCCTGCGCGACATAGCGGAATACAAGGATATATCGAGCATCACGAACTTCCATAAGTACCATGTCAATGACACTCTGGAGGAGCGCATGCGCCGGATCTACCGTTCCAGCCGCGATTCCTCGCGCACTCCGGTACAGTGGAGCGGCAGGCGTTACGCGGGATTTTCATCGGCGGAGCCGTGGTTCACGGTAAACCCGAATTATCGCCGCATAAACGTCGAGGCTCAGGAGCACGACCCCGACAGCATACTGAATTTCTACCGCAAGTGCGTGAAGCTGAAAAAGAGCAGCGTCGCCCTCACCTACGGCAGATACCGCGAGTTCTTCCCGCGCTCGAACGAGTTTTATATGTATGAGCGAGTTTATAAGAACTACCGCTGGCTGATAATATGCTCGTTCGCCAAGCACAACGTGAATGTGCCTCTGCCTAAAGAGTATGCCGGCAGGGAAAAGCGGCTCATGCTCTGTAATTATCCCTGTACCGACAAGGACGATATGTGCTTCGGTCCTTACGAGACCCGCGTGTATCGTTTCAGG
Source organism: Ruminiclostridium sp. (assembly GCA_024682455.1). Taxonomy (GTDB): domain Bacteria; phylum Bacillota; class Clostridia; order Oscillospirales; family Ruminococcaceae; genus Ruminiclostridium_E. Next base: position 3,609 of record JAIKZF010000081.1, read on the forward strand.
TAGCCGCCGGGAGAGGCCGCTTACGCTCGAGAACGAGAACAAGTGGCCGCTAACGCTCGAGAACGAGAGAGAAGAAGAGTTTTTAGAGTTGCCTCCGGCGGCCGTCTGTCGGTCAGCCCCTCTGTCACCTGCGGTGACACCTCCCCGCTAACGGGGAGACCACCCTTTAAAAAGGGGTGGACCCTAAACTAAATCCCGTACCACGGAGATTCGATACGCGAATCAAGACCAATAGTCTTATATCAATGTTAGTAATACAAATAACTGCGCCTTTTCCGGTCAAAAGGCGCAGTTTTTTATGCTTTTGCTTGTCTTTGCTCTGTAAAGGCGTACTACCTATCCCCGCTGCAAGGCGAAGCGGTTCGCCTTTACGGAAAGAGAGAGGGGGTGGAGGAGAGAGGGGGGCGGGGGGAGGGAGGAGGCGGGGGAGGGAGAAAACCGCTTTCCCTCGCGGAAAGGGGTTTTCTTCCTCCCCCGCCTTCTTCCTTCCCCAGCGTGGCTCAATAGATCTTCTTGTCGATACAGATGACAGTATCGAGGGAGCTGTCGTACTGTGCGAGGGCGGAATTGATATGGGATTTGAGCTCCTCATCGGAGATCTTCAGACCGAACGGGACTTCTACATCGAAGATGAGGACGCGTTTCCCGCAGCGCTCGGTAACGCGGAAGTCGTGCATTTCGGCTGTGGGCTCGGCTTCCTTTATGATCGCGGTGACCTTCTCACGGTAGCCTGCGGTATCGGCGTCCTCCTCATATATCGGATCCATGTGTATCGTGACCGATGCGGAGAACTTTTCCCGGAGTGCCGTTTCTATAAGATCGACGGTCTCATGAGCCTCGATAAAGCTCATATCGGCGGGGAGCTCCGCGTGCAGGGAGATAATGTTCCTACCCACCCCATAATTATGAACAGCAAGGTCATGTATCCCGAGCACATTATCGTTTTTCAGTACGGTCGCGCGTATATCGCTTATCAGCTCGTCGTCAGCCTTTTCGCCCAGCAGAGGCGTTATGCTGTCCTTTGCGGCGGAGATACCCGCCCGGAGTATCACGACCGCTATCAGCAGACCGATGTAACCGTCGATGTTGATGCCGAACAGCATATAGACCGCGAGAGCTATGATGACCGCGCCCGTCGAGAGGCAGTCCGAAAGGCTGTCGACAGCAACGGCCTTCATAGGCGCGGAGTTGATGAGCTTGCCAATACGGCGGTTGTAAACGAACATATACAGCTTTATCAGTATCGAGGCACAGAGTATCAGCATAGGAACAAGCCCGGTATTTATCTCCGAGGGCTCAAAGATCTTTGTCAAGGCCTCTGAGCCTATCTCGAACGCCGTAAATATTATAGCTCCCGAAACTACGAAGCCCGCGATATACTCGGCTCTGCCGTGGCCGTACGGATGTTCGCTGTCCGCGGGCATGGCTGCGAGCTTGTACCCGGCTATCGCCACCACGGACGTACCGGCGTCAGAAAGATTGTTGAAGGCGTCCGCTGTCACGGAGACCGACCCGGTGATAAGTCCCGCCGCCAGCTTGCCGCCGAACAGCAGGAAGTTCATCAGTATGCCCAGAACTCCCGCCAGTATGCCGTAGGCTGTGCGGACGCGGGGCTCCTCATAGCTTGTGTGATCCTTTATAAATATGCTTGCGAGCAGTTTTACCATTCTATCGCCTCCCGCTGACATTATATTATGTTATCTGCTATTATAGCACGTATTTCCGGAATAATCAAGAGCCGCGGCGGTAAAACGCGTCCGAGCGCGCGTATATTCTGTTATGAAGTGCCCATTTGTCAATAGTAAAAAACAACAAAAAAGCAAAGCGGGATTTGTGAACCCTAAAAGCATCTGAGAAGAGTCTGAAAACAGATTCCGACCTTAGCCACTCTGTTATACGCGGATTGGATACCACAGGCTAATGACTACGCCGAAAGCTCTGCGATCTGATTTCG
>JAIKZF010000015.1 GCA_024682455.1 Ruminiclostridium sp.
TCTCGAAAAGGAGGGCATAGATGTATGAACCGTGAGGAAAGATTTCTTGAAATGCTGAGCGGGCTCGACGACCGGCTCATAGAACGGACTATGCCCGTAAGGCTCGCGCCCGCCGAGACTTACGGCGCGGGGAACGCGGCAGGGACTTCGCACACCGATGAGGGCGCGCAGATAAGCAAACGCGACCTGCGAATATATTTGACCGTACGCGCTCTCGGACTGGCGGCGGCTGTTGTGCTGATCGTCGGCGCGGCGGTGCTTTTCATAATGAACTGGGACAAAATTGCAATAAAGGAACCCGACCCGCCTGCTGCGGTAACAACGACCACGACCTCGTCCGTTACGGTCGGAACTCCCGACACGCAGGTGACCGAGCCTGCGCCTGCTGAACAGCATGATATAGAGAACCTCGACTGGGGTATGCTTGAGGAAGATATAAGCGGATTCGTAAACGGCGATCCTGACAGCCGCGAGACCGCGGAGATAGGCTTTGACCGATACACTCTTCTTAACTACAAACGCGGCACTTTCATGGAGCGATACGCGGATATAACGCTGTATGTCAGCGAGTCGCAGGGCCTCGACAGATTGCGCTACAAGCTGTACGACAATGACCTTGATATGCTGTATGAAGAGTTGCTCGGCAGGCTCCGTGAGCTGTACGACGGCGAAGCGGCGCAATCCTCGTCGGAAACGATCTGGCACGATGAGAAATATAAATATACGATAGAGCTGATAAGCCGTCCGGACTGTGTGATAGTCATGTTCAGACCGCTGTTCGGTGAAAGTGAGCGTCAGGCGTTCCTCGACCATATCATTGCGGGAGGCTCATTCGATCAGGACGGCGAGCCTGTGGAAATGATCATAGATACGGGAAATAACGAATACTCTCCCGAGGGCATAGTCTGCGACCCGATAGACCGCGGCAGCTTTGACCCGGACGATATGGCGTTCGGTTTCGGGGAAGAGATGCAGGTGATGTTCAACGATTATCTGCGCAGCGGCGGAGGAAAGGCTTATACCCGCGGCGACCCCGAGTGCGTGGAGGGCTTCCCGGGACATCTGACAGCTTACCCGGTCGATTCGGACGATCTTAAGACCGTCGACGATATAAAGGAACGAATGAACAGCGTGATATATGGCGCCTATGTCGATCATCTGCTCTTTGAGAAATACGGCGAGGCGAACGGCAGACTTTATTATCTCGAAGGAACGCGCGGCGGCATCAGAGCAACGGAAAGCTGGTATCTCGGCTGCGACGTTTACGACGACCGTGTGGTCGGGCATTACGCGCTGCTGCATTGGGGAGGCGAGGACAACGATGAGCGGAAAGCGGAGTTCCTGAACGACATCGACAATTACGATTTCTACGATATCGTTATTCAACGCGTCGGCGGAAAGTACGTCGTCACCGATGTACGCGGAACGCACAGCGGCGGCAGGACGATAGACTACGATTATTTTGAACACCACGGCATATTCTATAACGCCAACGTCGTTGACAGAACGCTGATAACGAATTACGACGTCATGCCCTACGCGTACAGGCAGTTGAAGGCAAGAGCCGATGAAGCCGCGTTGGAAGCGGTAAAGACCTTCGAGGTTAAGAACTACATTGCGGGCGACCTCGCAGGAATGTCGGCGGGCTACGCTTATCCGTTCGGCAACGGGCTTGTCGCAGGGGACACGGCGTTCGAGCCGATACAGTCTACGTCGCTCAATTCGTGTGACGGCTTCTTCGTTATCGAACACAACGATCTGCCCGACGATCTCATCGAACTGCTGAAACAGTACGCCGACGGCAATGATCTGAAATACGATCTCGGCGGGGAGCTGCCGGCACAGCGCTGTTACCGCATGTTCGACGATACGGAGCTCAGCGAGAATTACGGTTACAGCGCGTACCGCCTGAATGACGAATATCTTGTCACCGTCAGCAGTGAGCATCATGTAAACTGCTATCGCAAAAGCACAGGCTATACCGACGCGAGAAAGGCGGTAGAGAAGCTCTGGAAGTACGCGGCGGAAAGTCCGGAACCGTTCGATGTGTTCGCCGTGCTCGAAAACAACAGAGACTACGACCCCGAATATCTCATGATAGTCGCGGACGACAAGCTGTCCGCAGAACGTAAGAAAGTCAGCGTGCTCGGGGAGATAAAAGAGCTTATCGCGGAGTATGCCGAGGACTGGGGAGGCGGCTTCGTGTTCATGTCACCCGAGCAGCTCCGCAAAACGTGGATGCCTGTGACGATAGTTGACGGCGACAGCGAACACGGCGACCTGACTGACTTTTTCAATGACATCTGCGCGTATACGGGTATGCGCGGCGACGTATTCACCGAGGCTCCCGGCGACGAGCTGTTCGATACGCCCGGGGAAGTAGCCGCGAAGCTCGACGGGTTCGGCAGGACAAAGGCTGCGCAGGCAATGCGCGGCGAGATCGGCGTTGACAATATCGCGGACAAGCCGGAGACTCTGACAAAGCTGTTCGACCTCGTAAACCTGTGTGACGGCAAGTCCGGCGGCTGGGGCAGGCTGTTTGACGATACGGGCATACTGCGCGACGGAAGCGGCTACCGGATATATCTGCGCGACGAAAAGCTCTCTGCCGTATTCAGGTACATAACCGTTATGCGCGGCGCGCTTACGAGCTATTTCACGGGCAGATACCGCATAGAGCTGCGGGTGTACGGCGACCCGCGCCTCGACCCTGCCGACGCGAAGTACAAGGTGACGGTATATGCCGACATATCGGACTGGCAGCGCATAAAGGACATGGGCTTTCTGGAGCCCGGCGGCGCTGTTGAAGCCGAGCTCGCAGAATACTGACAAACGGCGGTGCCTGCTTTGCGGGTGCCGCTTTTTTGTTACCGTTTTGTAATCATTCTGTAAACACTTTGTAATTGATTTTTCCGAGATAATGTGCTATGATTTCAATAGATAAATATGCGTTTTTTTTTGCGGGGGGGAGACCATGAAAAGATATATAAAATTTATATATGCAGCGTTCATAATGCTTTTATCCGCGCTCATACTTTCGGTGACTGTGTCTGCAAACAGCGCGATGCTGCCCGACCTTACGGTGATGACGAGCAATCTTACGGACAGGCGGTGCTATGTAACGCTGATAACGGACATTGGCAATGACCACATAGCTCCCTATCGCATGAAGCCGTATCTGGGGGAGACCAACAACATCGATCTGACATTCGCCGGATACGCGGAAAATACGCCGGATCTGCATTACAACGGCTGGTACAACCTCATCTATGACCTTTCGCGGCTGGAGGTTGGTGTTTACGCAAAATGCGGGAAGTTTCAGCTTATCGCGTATTTCCCCGATACCGGAAATATCGTCGCGGGCGACATCATCGAGCCCTACGCGATAGAAAGCAGATTCACGGCGGAGATAACGGAGAACGGCATTACGATTGCAAGCGGCTTCGACCCGGTATATAACATCATAACTCTCGCGGTAAGAATAATCGTGACGGTAACGCTCGAACTGCTCATAGCGCTGATGTTCAGGTTCAGTGGCAAAAAACAGCTTCTGACGATACTTGTTGTAAATTTCATAACGCAGGCGGGGCTCAACATCGGAATGAATGCTTTCCATGTGCTTGTGAACGATACATGGTCGCTTATCATATACTACTGGCTTCTGGAGCACGCCGTGTTTATCACCGAGGCTGTCGTGTACTATCTGATCTTCAATAAGCTGAACAAGTCGGACAAGCGTGTCAGCGGCGCGAGGTGCACGGCCTACGCGCTTGTCGCGAATATAGTTTCCTTTGCTGCGAGCCCGCTTATAGCGGCACTTATGAATGGCACATTCTAATACAAAAAATGAAATGGAATGAGAGGCAGAATAATGAAAAGACACAGTATTCCCGCATTGATACTCTGCGCGGCGCTTATGCTCTCCGGCTGCGACGCGGACAAGCCCGCTGAAACAACGCCCCTGACCGATGAAGTCACATCATCGGCAATCGAGACGGAGCCGTTTTACTCCGAGCCGGTAAACTTCGAGTACGAACCGAACGGCGACGGACTGCTGCTGACGCGGTATGTGAACGAGGAGATAGTGGTCCCGGAAACGATAAACGGTCAGCCCGTGAAGTCCTTCCGCGGCAGCGCGATACAGGACATAAACATCAAGAAGCTGATCGTAAAGGCGCGCATAGAAAGTATGCCGACCCTGTGCGAATGTCCGCTGCTGACGGAGGTCGATCTGCCCTCGTCGCTGACGTTCCTTACACCGGGAGCCTTCTCGATGTGCAAGGCTCTGAAAGCCGTGAACGTTGAGCCGGGCGGGGACTTTTGCAGCGTTGACGGCGCGGTCTACACAGCCGATATGAAAAAGCTGATATTCGTACCCTACGCAGCAGGCGAGGAATTCACCGTACCCGAGGGCGTTGAGGTCATAGCAGACTGCGCGATGCAGTCCTCGTCGGTGAAGCGCGTGAAGCTGCCCTCGACTCTGCGCGAGATAGGACAGCTCGCGTTCTGCTCGTCGGAGCTTGAAAGCATCGAGCTGAACGCGGGGCTGAAAAAGATAGGCGGTCACGCGTTTGAAAAGACGCATATCAAGGAGATAAAGCTGCCCGAGGGGCTTGAAACGATAGGCAGAATGGCATTTTACAAAACATATCTCGACAGCATATATATCCCCGACAGCGTTACCGAGTGCGGCGGAGATGCGTTTCCGTACTGCGGGATCTCCGCGCCCGCACACCTTGCGGCCGTATACTGGCTCTCGTCAAACGAAAATGTTTCGTTCCGCGGCGACAGCCTGCTCGACAACGCAATAAGGCAGGGTCTCGCGCGCTTCGACGATAATTTCATATTCAAGGACATCACCTTTGACGGCTTCCCGGAGCTTATAGACTTCGGCGGCAGCAGGTGGATGAGTGTTTATTTCTACAACACCGAAAAGCTGATCTGGGAAGACTCGTATTATAATAACTTCAGCAATACCGAGGAGCTCGACGGCTGGGTGAACAGAGAAATGTGGAATATACTGAAAGCCGAGTATCCTCCGGGATACAGCTTCTACGCCATACCCGATGAGGACTTCATCGGCAAGGTGGAGTTCTACCGCGTCAACAAGACCGGAAAGCTGCTTAACCGCGTAGGCAAGCTTTTCTACTTCGAGGACGGCAAGGGAATAAATCAGAAGTCCTGCCTGTACCCTGAGGACTGCACCCTGCTGTGGGAGCTGAACGAGGACACCGCGCGGGAGTATTTTGCCCCGATAGGCAAGTATGTGGGCTTCGACGGACCGTTCAGAGTTGAACCGAACGGAGAGCTTGCGGAAAGCATCACCGCGGACGGCGAGATAATAACCGAAATGCCATACACGCTGAACAAGATACCGAAGAGCGAGAACGTGTACATAAACGGAAAGGATATCCTGCACGGCGCGAAGTTCGAGGGCGTGAGCTACGACTACGACAACCGCACGCTTATCCTTGACAACGTGACTATTGAAGCGACGGACAAGGAGGGTATCAGCTTCAGGGGTATAGATTATCCGAGGATAAAGCTGATAGGCGATAACCGTGTAGTTTCCGAGGAAAAAGCTGCGATCGACTCATTCGAGTCAGTAAAGATCCTCGGTGACGGAACCCTCACGGTCGGCAGAATGGCTCTGCTTACGTCCTCTTTATACGGAAAATCCGATCTGTATGTTGAAGAAAATGTCACGCTCAAAGAAGCGTATCCGGGCGCGTTTGCTGAAAGTACTATCGGCAATTTGAGCCTCACGTATACAAGTCGGCTGATATGCGGCACAGCGGACGAACCGAGTTACGGACTTGTTCTTGATGAGCTTTACATTCAGGGTGACGCGGTATGTGATATCAACAGCTCCGATTACGGTATATATGTTCACGATAAGCTCCACGCTCCGATCAGAATAAAATTGTACGGCAACGGAAAACTGAACATCACTTCCGTGCTCGACGGCATAACGAACAGCTGGTCGGGCGGCGGAGAAGTTTATCTTTACGGCAATTCCGAGCTGAACATCAACGCGGGGCGCGCGGGAATTGATATCAACTATGACTATGGCGCAAGCACGAGCGGCATTGTAAGCCTGTCGGACGAATCAAAACTCACCATACGCAGCAGAACGGCTTGTGTGCGCGGGTACAGGCTCTATGTTCACGGCGGAGAGCTCGACTTTGCGAGCGGCGAGGGCTTTAATGCCGCGGCGATAAAGACCGAGATAGACGGCGAGATCGAGTATCAGGAGGGCGGCTACCACACCGAAGCCACCGCTGTCCTTAAGCTGAAAGTCAAAGCTCCGGAGACCGAGGAAGAATACTACGGCTATTATTAAAATAATTCGCGGAAAAGCGTGACGTTCCGTGCGGGTTTCCTGTCTTATGTACAGAGAACAAAAAAGAAGGGGAGGGGTAAAATGACAGACAACGAGATGATCGAACTGTATTTCGCCCGCTCGGAAAGCGCGATAGAGGAGACGGACAGGAAATACGGCGGGTTTCTCCGCGGTCTGACGTTCGGCATACTCGGCAGCGCCGAGGACAGCGAGGAGTGTGTCAACGACACATATATGCGCCTGTGGGAGCTAATACCCCCGCAGCGCCCGGAGAGCTTCCGCGCGTTCGCAGCCCGCATAGCCCGCAATCTCGCGCTGAATATGCTTGAGCGTATGTCCGCGAAGAAGCGCGGCGGCAGATACGGTGCGTGCTATGACGAGCTGTCGGAATGTATACCCTCGCCCGACAACGTTGAAAAGAGCGTCGAGGACAGGCAGCTCGCGGGGCTTCTGGATAAGTTCGTGCGCTCGCTTGGCAGGGAAAAACAGCTCATATTCCTGAAACGCTACTGGTATATGTGCACGGTCGGCGAGATAGCGGACGAAATGAACATCAGCGAGAGCAAGGTCAAGATGTCCCTGCGCCGCACGCGTGAGAAGCTGCGGGAATTTCTGGAAAAGGAGGGCATACGGATATGAATGAAAGGGAAGACAGACTTATGCGCGCCCTCGGTGACATCGGGGACGATCTTATCGGCAGAGCCGCGCCCTCATACCCCGAAGCGGACGGAAAAGAAGCCGCAAATGTCACAAGGCGGGAATGGCGCAGATACGCGGTTACACGCGCTCTCGGGATAGCCGCCGCAGCCGTGCTCATAGTCGGTGCCGCAGTTCTTCTGTGGCAGAACAGAGATAAGATAGGAGTCGGCGAAACAGCGGGGCAGAGCAGCGTGACCGAGTCTGCCGGAGCCATGACGGATGCCGTGACCGACAGCGTCCCGATGTTTGAAACAAACTCCGACCGCCTGAAACGCCTTTACCCGGAGCTGTTCGGACTCGAACCCGGGGTGATGAAGCTGAGTCTCGGCTTCAAGGAAGACGATAACGGCGAGTGGGTCTATACGCTTTACAGCCTTGGCGAGGCGTGGCTCTCGTCCATGCCTCCTTTCGATCTGAGAACGGCGCAGTATATAAGCGCCGCCGATATGAGCGCGGTGCTGAGCAATTATGATATGGCCGATATCGGCTATATAGTCCGCTATGACCCCGCGACCGGCGAAGTGACCGACGCGACTGCGGAAGAGATAAATAAGGTGTTTGAACAGCTCGGTATTGAGGAAAGACCGTCTTTGGCGGCGGACGAGACCGAGCCTCCCGAACCCGAGGTAGTCGAGCATACCGAGTATAAGACGATACCGATACAGAGCAAAGAGTACTTCGACAGACTGCCTGCCGCCGGTGAGGGCGATGTATTCAGCTTCAATATGGTCGTGGTCTGCGGAAGCGACCTGTACCAGTATGTCAATTACGGCGCGATACCCTACGGCAGGGTCAGCGAACTGCTGCCGCAGTACAGCCTGAAGCCCGTTGAGACAAGGGAACTTTGGAACATCATGAAGCCCGTCTGCGAGGACGGCAGATTTATCCCGGAAAAGGCTGAGCTCACATTCAGAAAGATCACGGTATATGACTACTTTACCGACGAGGAGCGCTCGCTTCCGGCATATTATGACGTGACGTACTACCGTCTGACGGACGACTACATCATATCCGTCGGCATCGACGAATGGGGCACGGGGATCCGCCTGCTGCGCAGACTCGATATTGAGGACGATACCCCGTACAGCGAGAAAATGTACGCGATACGCGGCATATTCGAGCTGCTCTGGAAAGCCGCCGAAAAGGAGCCCGACAAGTACGGCAATATGAGCATAGTGTTCGTTCACGATGTCGTTGATAAGCCTTACGGTGACTTCGGTTATTACGTTGAGGCGATAGTTGAGACCGACGAGGCATCTGATGAGCTGTATGAATATCTGGTGACTGCGGGCGCGGACGTGAATATGTTCATGGTATCGACGACCGCGCGGGAGCAGGAGAGCTATATCCCGACAGACTGGTATGAAAACACCGCAGACCGCGGACTTGTGAAAACGGAGCCGAATACAGGCTACGGCAATCAGTACATCGCCGTAGGCAACCGGGTGTTCAAGGGCGCTGTGCATTATTCCGACAGTCTCGATTCGCTGCTGTCCATGCTTTCGGAAGAAAGCGAGGAAATAAAAAAGACCCTCGCAGAAAAATCCCTTGACGAGCTGCGCGTAACGCCTTACGCCGATGTGTTCGACCCGATACTTCTGCCGTACACGACGGACAGCGTTTTCTACGACCTCGGCGAGAACATAGTCGAGGTAGACGGAGAAGGCAGAGTGCGGAACTGGAGCTATGATTTCAGAATGAAGAATGTCCGCAATGTCGCGCTGAGCTTCCGGCTCGTACGCCATTTTTCCGAGTCGGGCATAGGCGAGTATGTGATAGACCACCTCGATTTCGTGTACGACGACACAGGCGAGAAGCCCCGCTGGTATATCCGTATAGCCGCCGATCCGAAATACCACGACGCGATAAAGAAAAAGGCGGAGCTCTGCCGTATGGGCGAGTATTACTATGAGATCGTAGGAACGGAATAACAGCAAAGGGACAGGATTATTCCTGTCCTTTTCGCTTTGACCGAAGCAGTCCCGGGTATTATTTTGTTAATTTATATGAACGGTTGCAATCTGAGCGAAAAAGAGATATAATATTTTTGAAAAAAGTGTAATGAAGCATACATTTTTTACGTGTATATATACAGAAGCTCCGATGAATACACGGGAGGGAAAAATGGAAGACGAGAAAATAATAGAGCTGTACTTTGAACGCTCGGAAGACGCTATAAGCGAGACAGACAAAAAATACGGCGTGAAATGCAGGTCTACGGCGTATAACATATTGCAGAGCCGTGAGGACAGCGAGGAATGTACGAACGACACCTACCTGCGCCTGTGGAATGTCATACCCCCGCAGCGCCCCTCGCCGCTGCTCACTTACATAATGCGAATAGTACGCAACTTGGCTCTCGACAGGGTAAGGCGCGCAAAGGCCTCAAAGCGCGCGGACGACAATTACCGTGCGGTATATGAGGAGATAAAGGACTGCCTGCCCGCGCCGGACAACGTGGCAAAGACCGTGGAGGGACGTGAGCTCTCGGCGCTGATCGACCGTTTTCTCGCGGGGCAGAGCCGTGAGAAGAGGGCTGTGTTCCTCATGCGCTACTGGAATTTCTGCTCTGTCAGCGAGATAGCACAGAGACTCGGCATAGGCGAGAGCAAGGTCATGGTGACCCTGATGCGTACAAGGAACAAGCTCAGGGAATTTCTAGAAAAGGAGGGCGTGGATATATGAGCACAAGGGAAGACAGACTTCTCGACGCGATAGGCGGCGTGTCCGACAGGAACGTCCGTATAGCGGTCGGGAGCAATTCCTCGGAGCTCGGGCTGCGGACGGAGACACATCATATAACTCTTACCGGGCAGGAAAAGATCACGCCCGAGGAAATACGCAGATACCGCATAAGGAGCGCTGTCGTAGGCTGCGCGGCGGCTGTCCTCGTCATCGCGGGAGGCATTTTCCTGTGGAATAAGCTGAAAGACATCGAAACAGAGCCGAAGCCCGCGGTCTCGACGACCGCTGCCGTAACCACTGTCGCTCCCGTTACAGCTGCGCCTGCCGATACAACAGACGGCGGCGATTATTACAGGGCGGTCGAGGGCGGCTTTTCGACGCAGAGCAGTACGGTCGGCGGCAGATTCCTGCGCGTGGTATGCGACAACGAGGAATTTGTATATACCGAGCCCGACGGGATAACACGCTTTTACCCGGAGCAGGCGCGCGTGGAGCTCGTTGACGAAACGACCGGCTCTGTCACGGCGGAAGCGCGCTTCGTCACCTATGACGACCTTGTGACGCTCGACCGGGATATAATGATAAAGCTTGCGGTGAACGGCTCCGGCGAATACACGGGGCTCGTCATCACGCCGACGGAGGACGGCAGATACTGCGCTACGGTATATACCTGCTCTCCCGACGGCCTCATGGACTTCGATCCTTCCGGATTCTATCTTATCTCGTCGCCGGACGATGTTTCTTTTGAAAAGCAGGGCGACGGCATATTTGTGAAGAACGGAGAGGCTTCCGGGCATTATTCCGTCAGCAGGAACTTCATAACCTACGACGACAACACGCCTTATCCGTTTCTCGCACGCGGCAGAGATATCAATGAGAGATCGTCGGGTGAAGCGCAGCTTCGCTTTGACGCGCTCATTATCGGCGGGCAGGTGCTGGCTTACAGCTATGACAACGGCGGTACTATGCCGACTTACGATATATACCCCGAATACGCGAGCCTGAGACTCAACGGCTATGAGCCCGACAAAAGCTCCGGTATGTATTATGTACGTTCGGACGAGGAAGACACCGGCGCGTCCGTTCAGCTCCGCAGCAGCGATGAGAACGGCATAGGCTGGGTGGAGCTGGATATAGAGCGCTTCGACGCGAACGGCAGCTTCAACATGATCACCAACGTTCTGGAGAGCGGCAGAGTTCTTATATTCGTCGGAGTGCCGCTGAACAGGCGGTTCATAGTATATACCTGCCTTTATGACAGCAGCGGGCTGCATCTGCTGCCCGACCTGATATTTGAGACAGAGCTGCCGCTTGAAAGCATCTATTGCGACGGCGGGAACGGGGTGATATATAACGACATATACAAGGGCGAAAAGAACGTTGTCATCGACTTCTATACTCTGGAGATATTCGACAGAACGAACGAAGAGTGCGAGGCGGCGAAAGAAAAGCTGAAGGAGCTTACCTCCGGCAATGCCGAGGGCGGGTTCCATGTCCCGATCGCACCGGACAAGGGACTGCACACGCTCAGATACGACGGCGAGAAGTTCACCGCAGACCCCGACGGCTGGTACGGCACGGTGTATTCGATAACCGCGGGGACGGTCGAGAAGGTCGGCTATGCCAAAGGTTACGGCAATTATATGCAGATACGCGACAGCTCCGGACATCTGTGGACTTACGCGAACCTTTACTACAACAGATATTTCAGAGAGGGAGACACCGTGCACATGGGAGAAGCGATAAGCGACGTATCGAGCGAGCTTGCGGTGTACTGCGACAAGGAGATAGTTCCGGAGCCGCTGACGAACCCGATGATAATTCCGGACGAGAGCGAGGTCACCCTGATCGCGGGGGAGCCGAAGCCCTCCGACGAGCTGCATGAGTTCAGCGCCGACAACACGATAACGCGGCGCTTCATCGGCTGGGCTGACGAATGGGCAGCCACACACGACGATCAGTACAGGTGGTACAAGGCGGGCGAGTTCCTCGACAACCTCGGTGTTGACGGACTGAAAGAGCTGTACTATAAGGGAAAATTCCTTGCCGGGGAGCTTGTGACCGACGATTTTTCCGATATCGACGGCTACAACGGCGTTACGTCCTTCGGCACCGACCCGCTGCACGCGGACGGCGCGGTCTTCGAGCTGCCTTATCCGGAGGGCAGCAAAACGATGTTTTCATTCTATTCCAGCGGTTTCAGCTACCGAAGCTTCTATGACGCGTGGATGAGCGTGTTCACCGAGGAATGGGCTTTCACTCTGCTGAACAGCTATCCGGGCTTCCGTAAATACGGAGACGAGCTGTATTATGTGTCCTCGGCGGGCGGCGGCGATCTGTCTCTGGTGAACGTTGAGTATGAGCTCGTGAAGCAGACGGAAGACGAGATAGTATTCAACGCCGTCGGCTATCACGTTGAGCAGGGCGAACAGCCGGTCTATGACCCCGCGCTCAGGGACAGATACAAAAAGACCTACATACCGTACAGATTTGTAAAGACCGCCAACGGGTGGAGGATAGCGTTTTCCGAGACATTCTACAACTGGCATTGACTTTGTGTGATATGCCGAAATTTATTGTGGAAGTGCATAAATCGGTAAAAAACGTGTCACTTTTTTCCTGTTTTGAACGTCTTTATATAGAGAAGGCATAATTATGCCAAAAAACGGAGGAAATTGAAATGAACAACAGACAAAAGCTTATCATTCCTGCTCTGTGCGCGGCTCTGCTGCTTTCGGGCTGCAATACGGACAAGCCCGCGACGACGGCACCGGAGAACGATACAACGACGTCTGCGGCGGAGACTACGACAACAGAAGGAACAACAACGTCAGTGACCACAACTGCCGCCGATATCAACGGCACGCCTGCGGCAGTGACTACGACAACTAAGGTAGACGCTCTCTCGGGCGAGGAGGACAGCCGGGCGGAGCAGAGCTCCGGCAAAACCGGCGATATAATGCAGCTTACGCTCAATCAGCTCATCGGGAAGCGCATAACCTGCGACAACAAGAAGTCCCTGCATATGTACGGTGTGGACGACTGGCAGATAGAGACTAATGAGGTGCCTTACACATACACGTATTCGGATGAGATATGGTTCGAGTTCCCGAGCGGTGAGAACCGCTTCTCGCCAAGCGCGAGATATTCGAGCGGCGTTATGTCCGCCGAGTGTGACAAGGCGTTTAAGGAAGCGGTGGACAGCGCCGCTACGGCATATTACTACGGTAACTACGACGGTGACGAATTCTGGCCTGACAGTACGATAATGACCGTCGACCATGTCGAGGACGACGGCGCGGTATTCATGAGCGAGATAAAGTACGGCTACAAAACCGCGTGCTATGATAAGATGTATACCGTTAACGCCTTTGTCCGCTATGCTCCCGAAAGGAACGATGAATGGAACACATATTATGAGTTTATAATCGACCCGGTATATATGAACAGACTCGGCTTCCCCATGACTGAATATGACCCGGAGAAGATGAAATTCAATGTGAACGGCACGGAATTCTACGCCGATACCACGCGCGGCTACGCTTCGCCTGTAACTTATCTGATAGACGGTCCGAGCGTGTCCGCGCATCAGAACACCGATTTCATCTACGCGAAGATAGTTCTCATGGGACCGTCCTTCTGCTATAACAACAACGACGGAGCTCTCGCGGACGCCCGCATAATGTACATAGAGCCCATAACCGAGGACACCGACAGCATCATAAAGAACGGCTACACTCCCGAGTGCTCGGGCTACGGCATCTGTCAGGCGATAGAAAAAGCGCGGGACGAGATCATCGGCGAAAACACGCTCGGGTTATGGTTCGTCGACCTCGATCATGACGGGATGCCCGAGATCGTGACGCAGTACTGTGACGACCCCGATGAGCTGGAGGGACCCTACGCTCCAGCGAGGTACAAGGTATTCGCCTATACCGGCGATATCGAATATATCGGCGGTTTCACGGCCAACGCTGATGATCATACGCTGCGTGAAGCCGTATATCTCCCCACGGGCGAGCACGGCTGGCACATCAAAGAATACAAGGATCACTGCCTGCTGACACTGAAAAACGGTAAGCTCGATATAAAGCGCATATCCGAGCAGCGGCCTGTCGGCGAAAAGAACGAGTACGGATATTACGACGAATACGATTATTACTATCTCGGCGAGAAGATAGTCCTCGAAGCCTACGAGACCAAGAATCCCCTGACCAGAGAGCCGAGAACATATTACAAGTGGGTGAGTGATAATTCACTCGGTTACTCGGTAATGGGCGACAACCCCTACACAGTCTATTATATGCTTTATGACAGCCTGAACGACGACTTCCACACGAAGAGCTATGTTGATCTGACCACAAAAATAAGCTACTACGGTTCCGACACATGGGAGACAAAGAAGTTCGCGCAAACGTTCACGCCCTCCGCGCAGTTCCCCGGAGATATCTTCGAGGTGTATATGAGAAGCGAGGAAAGCAAGACCTACGAGGATTTCTACAACGTTTCCTATGAGGGCGCAAAGGAAAAGCCCGTCATCTATCTCTATCCGGAAGAGCAGACCGACGTTTCGGTTCGGGTGAACTTCCCGTTCGGAGGCGAGCTGACCTGCACATATCCGGAGTACAACAACGGATGGAGCGTGACAGCTATGCCAGACGGTACGCTGTATGACGAGAATGGCGACGAATACTACTGCCTCTACTGGGAGGGCAGGAGCGCCGATATAATGAACGACAGCAAGGGCTTCTGCGTAGCAGGGAAGGACACGGCAGAGTTCCTGCGCGAAAAGCTGATGTACATAGGACTGACCGCGCGCGAAGCCAACGAGTTCATCATCTATTGGCTGCCGAAGATGCAGGATAACGCATATAACATAATTACGCTGCACACCGACGACTACGCGGCGAGCGTTCCGCTGACGGTATCACCCATGCCCGACACGCAGATACGCGTTTTCATGACGTACAGACCGAGCGAAAAGCCCGTCGATATCCCGGAGCAGGAGCTCCAGCACTATGAAAGGAACGGCTTCACGCTCGTTGAGTGGGGAGGCAGCGCTGTCGAACGGTATGCGGAGCTCTGAAAATACAGAGGAATAAAATGAAAAAGAATAAAATTACCGCGGTTTTGCTTTCCGCGGTGCTGCTCATATCGGGCTGCGCGGAGAACAAGGCTCCCGCCGCCTCGGGCGAGACCGTGAACGAGACATCAGCCACAGCGCCGGAGACGTCGCCCGCAGCGACCGAGACATCGGGCACAGCGCCGGATACAACGACCGCGGCAAGCGAAACAACGACGGTCACATCACCGGTAACGATGACCTCCGCGGAGCAGACCCTCGGCGGAAAGACCGTGAGCTCGGAGACATCAGAAATAACTACGGAACCGCCCGCCGAGACCGGCACCCTGGCTCCCGAGCCTCCGAAGATCGACGAGGATATGTTCACGCTGTACATAGGAGGCAGCGAACAGGCGGAGAAGTACGATGTCGAGGTCAAGGCCATGACGCCGGACGTGACCGCCGAGGTCATGAAGAAGCTGGAAGCCGACAAGCAGGTTATCTTCGTTAGAGACAGCGGCGGCGCGTACAGCATAGGCGATTGGAACGGTTTCAATATAACGGAGCTTAAAACCTATGAGCGTATGCTGTCGCGCGAGAATTATGAGAAAATCAAGGAAGCTCTGCAGGATACGGAATATGCGGAAATGAGCTATGAGGATTATGTCAGGGAGATCATTCAGCTCATGGAGACCTTTTATCCCGGCACCTCCGATCTGTTCGATGAGAACATGAAACTCAAGGACAGCCCGGAAGACGGTGATATCCTGCTGCTCCGGTGCGATATGCGCAACGACTTCAAGACTGCGTACTGCGATAACGAGACAGTTTACAAAGAGGGCCTGAACCGGATATTTGACTTGCTTGAAAACGACAGCGGCTATAAGGAGTTCGCAAAAGGTCTGAACAGCGGCGACGAGCTTCAAAGAGAAGCGGTCATCAGCTATAACGGCGGCTATTGTCTGGCAGTCGGAGTTTCCGTAAATACCGCGTCCTCAGGAAAATGGGAGCGCGGCGATATGGTATGGCTCGGAAAGGCTAAGATCTATGAGACCGAGCCGAAACATCTCACGCGGCAGATATTTTCTTCCGATTATAAGCTGTTTGAAGAGATAAACACCGACGACAACCCCTATGAAATGTCTCTGGAGATAATATCAGAGGGCTACCGCGGCGACGGCATAATTGTAGATGAAAGCGGTTATTCCTATATCATGACCGGCGATATGACGGTAGGCAAGGTGCCGGAAATATCAAAGAACGACTCCAGCGAGGAATATGGCTTCGAGTTCGGCGAGATAAAGCAGGTATGGATAAAATTCCGGATAAAGGAAGGCTACCGCGGCAACGTACTCGGCAAATACGTCGAAAAGTCCCCCGATCTTGCAGGGATAGGGAGACTGTATGTGTTCGCCTTTGACGAGGATATCAATATAAGCGTGCCGCTGGAGACATGGCACGACGAAGAGGAGAACACGGTCTGGACAGTCACCGACGGTATTCTCGGCACTTTCAGCCTTGTTGATTTCGAGATCTGGATAGATCAGTTTGCCCAGCTTGAATAATACTAACACCTGATCAAAATAATGAAAAATCTGACGGCTAAAATTCCGTCATATTTTTCACATTTTGAACAGGAATTAGTATAAAGCGCTTCCTGTAATATCCCGACAATATCCGCTGTCGGGCATGACACGAAAAAAAGACCTCTCACAGCTGTGAGAGGTCTTTTCATGGTCAATAACCCTGTTCTCTGAGTGAGGAAACAAGATCGACATAGAACGAACGTATATCGAAACCCTTAATATTCTCGCGGTTCAGATCGATCATATCAGCGTGGGTAATGCCGCGGCTGCCTGTGGGAGACATGAGAGTGAAGCTCTCGCCCCACTTCATCGACTCGACGGACACCAGACCGTCGTTGAGACCGTCGGTCTTACTGACAAGCGGGTAGGACACGTTCATCGGAAATCTGCCGCCGGTCGGGTGTCTGGCGTAAGAGCCGATACTGCGGTATGAGACAAGCGGGCTGTCGGGAGTTGCGGCATTGAGCCAGGCACAGGCGCTCTCCCGCAGGTCTCCGACCGCCGAGAGGAAGTCCGGCGCGGTATCGCCTACGGTCCTTGCCGCCGCGTTGTAGACAGACGCCATTCGCTGACGTGCCTTTTCCGACATCGAGTCATACATCTTCTCGACAAAAACGCAGCCCCGGTGCGGAGTGCATACGGTGGTGAGGGTAGCGGTGTATTTGTCCGAGCCAAGCCGTGACAGCGCGTAGCGTGCGTCGAGCCCGCCCTTTGAGTGGGCTATGATGTTTACTTTGCCGCAGCCGAGGCTTTTCACGGTCTCCTCGATCTTTGCCGCGAGCTCGGCGGCGCTCTGCTCGACCGAAAGCGCGGACTGCTGGCTTCCGTAAAGTACTGTACCGCCGCAGCGTTCGATAGCCTTTGGTACGCGTCCCCAGTAATTGAACGCCTTCGTGTCGCGGAAGAATACGCCGTGAACAAGCAGTATCGGGTATTTCGTTGCGCATACACGGGCGGAGGCTTTTTCGCGTTCTTTCGCTTCATACTGCCTTTCAAATACGTATTCCTCACGGGTCTTTACAATTATCATCACAAGGAAGACAATGTTTACTGCCGGAATGAACCATACCAGCGCCGCAACGACGCGCAGCGTTATTCCGAGCTGATACGAGGTCAGATAGCAGCGTATCATGCCGTTCCAGAATACGATGATATCAACGACCACGCTTATAACTATGTACGGTACGTCGAGCTCAGGCGCAAACAGAGCGGAGCTTATGCGGTATATCAGCAGCGCCGACTGCGCGCATACCGACAGAATGAAGGTTATCAGCAGGTCGGAGCCTCCGGCGAGCACCGCGAACTTTGCCGTGACCTTGGTATATATACCCGGCATGATGTTTATGAAAAGAAACAGCGTAAAGAAGATTACAGCCGCGCCGACGGCTCCGAACGGCAGTCCGTACAGCAGATAGACTGCGGGTACTGCGCAGGTAACGGCAGCATCGAAAATCAGGTAAAGAACTCTCATTTATCTCCCTCCCGCTATATTATACAACGTTCATTACGGGATTTCAAGTCTTATCCGCCGATTTTGACGCGGCCGCGCGTTTGTGGAGATATTCCGCCGCAAACTGTATCTTAGTGGGATTGAACCCGGGCGTGACAGGGAAGAGAAAGTAAGTGCAGTCCGGTGTGGACAGGGTTATACATTCGCCGTGTCCGCGATAGTCGTACTCCGTGTGCACCGAATTCATGGAAGCGGGGGAGAAGCGCAGAGTCTTTTCCTCGCTCTCGCCGAAGTCTGTGAATGTAAGTGAGAAGCCGTTCACGCTGTGAGTGAGACGACCCGTGCCGCAGTCGAGAAAGCACCTTGTACCCGGGAGAGCCTCGATATGTACAACGGCGTCGAGCCTGTATCCTCCGCGTTCGATCTCTGCTGTTACGCAGCGCCGCTGCCATTCGTACCAGTCGGGGATATGGGAGAATCTGTACGGGTCGACGCCCTGCACGAGCTTCCCGTACATATTCATAGTCACACGGTTCCCGCACCTTTCACAGTAAAGCTCCGCGCCCCTGCTGCGCATCGTGAAGTCGTTCTCGCATTCCGGACAGCGGTACAGCACCTTGTGCAGTCCCTCCGCACGCCACGGAACGTCTATCTTTATCCTTCTTTCGAGCTGATATGCGTAATCGTCGTACGTCAGGTACCCGGAGATCGCCTGTGTGACCTGTTCGTGGGTCATTGTTTTAAGCTGTTCTGGGGTAAGAAGCTGAATAATCTCGGTATCGAGCCGGGCCTGCTTCCTCATTTTTGTGTTCCATATCGGCGACTGGATATAGTTCCCGCGCATATTGATACAGACTACCGGAACTCCGAGGTTCTTTGCGAGCTTGCCCACCGACGGCGGCAAATCGGAGCTTGTTCCGACGTTGGCGTACCTTGCCTCGGGGTAGATCACGACTATGCCTTTGCGTGCCATACAGCGCTTGATGTTGCGTACAAGGGCGACGTCATTGATGAATTTTCGCGTACCGAGGCAGCCGATCTGCCGATAAGCCCACTCACCGAAGAACTCGAAGCCCTCCATTTCCGAAACATAGTTAGCCCTGTGCGGAAACAGCGCCAGCGGGGTAACATAAAAGTCCATCCATGCATGATGTGAGCCGAAAACGATGAACGGAGGCTTCAGCCCCTTCATGTTTTTCCTGTGTATTTTCAGGTGTCCGCTTCGTGTGGCAAAAAAGCAGTACAGCCATATAAGAGGCATAAGAAATAAATTCTGCTTTGGCGGTACTTTGTAGCGGTCGAACGGGGTAGGGTCGGCGAGCTTTTTGTTTCTCGCGGATAATTCGCTCATGCGGAAAGCTCACCTCTGTCCTTCATCAGATATCTGTTCACGGCGGGGATCCGGCTGAGCGCGAAGTACAGCACGCCCGTGCCGAGGAAAGAAGCTCCCGTGGGAGTCAGGTAAAACAGCGGCATACAATGGATCTCGGTGCTTACCGGGTCATATATCAGCAGCGATATCGCGGCTCCCGCGGCAAGGCAGAATAGTCCGACGATGTTGAAGCCGCCCGTGTATCTGTACGCGGCATGACCTTTCAGCATGAACGCCGAGCGCAGCGAAAACCTCTGCCGCCTCACGATGAAGAAGTCCGTGAACAGCAGCGCCGCCAATGGTGCGTAAATGCAGGCGCTCACGGTGAGGAACGAGCCGAAGTACTCGACTATCCTGCCCCATATACACAGCAGCGTCACATACAGCCCCAGTATAACTATCATAATTCGGTAATCCGCGCGTTTGAACGAGGATTTCAGCATTACCCCGTAAATGTATGAGCCCACAGCCTGAGTTCCTATATTCGCGAACGCCACCAGCATAAGCGAGCTCAGAGATACGGCGGGTACGGAGAACAGGGCAAGCATAAGAGTCGGGTCATCGGTCATCTCGCCGGTAACGTACTGTGTCGCTATCGCCATGACTGCGCCAACTACGACGAAGAAAGACCCTGCAAGCCCCTGACCGAGCACTCCCGCCCAGTAGCCGGAGCGTTCGGTCCTGCACAGGCGCGGCACCTCCGCCATACCGCCCACAAGAGTTATGACGAAAGCAAAGTTCGCCTCCACCGACATTATGTAGGGTATTATATTCGGTTCACTCTCCGGACGTTCGGGTCTGAACTCCCAGATCACGTCAAACGGCACGGACACAAAGCCTATGACCGTGACCACAGCTCCCAGTATCAGCAGCAGAGGTACAAGTATTCTTGTCGTCCAAGTGATCGCACCGAGCCCCCTGTACGCTATCAGCGTTCCGAGCACCACGCACAGTACGGCGAGAACGGTGTGCGCGGCAGGCGGCAGCTCCAATCCGAACAATTCGCAGAGATTGCCCATCGAGGAAGCGAACAGATCGGCGCACACCGCGTACCACGGGTAGTTTATAACGATTATCACCAGCGTGACCAGCACATTGCCTTTGCCTCCGAACACCGCCCGCAGCCATATCCAGATATCTATGCCGTAGCGTACCGACAGTATGACGGGCAGCTGATAGATGATAAGCATGAGCAGCGCTCCGAAAAAGGCTCCGGTAAGAAGCTGTCTGAACCCCACCAGCGTCGCGAGATATGAGCCCTGTGTATAGCTCCACGTTGCTATGCAGTAGCCCGAAAGCACCAGAAGCGCGTCCATGAAGCCGTATATCCTGTCATTGCGCATTATCGGCAGGGTGCCGAAGAATGCTTCACGCTCGGTCTGTTTGTTTATGTCTGTCATATTTATCTCCCGTTCAGCATAAAAACGCGCCGATTATCAGCATTGCAAGGCAGAAAAGCCCCGCGCACGCTGCGATCTCGTAGTCCCGCCTCATAAATCTCCCTGGAAATTCATAATCTCCGCTCTCCGTTTCGTCTATCCTTTTTTCCGTTTCATTGTCCAGTTCAAGAAGATCTTTGTCAGTCATGATAAACACTCCTTTTTCTATCTGTTTCATTGTTTACTGTTCACATGAACAGCAGCGTTGCCCAATCACGCAGGAAGCCCGGCATTTCCGGGAACCGCGCGTATATGATATGCAGTATCTCGTTGGCCGTTACCTGTGATACCTCCTGTAGGTTCTGCAGCACCACAGTATCCTCGCCGTTCACGATGAAGCCCACGGCTACGGGCGCTATCGCCACGCCTCCGACAGATACGTGCGTCCCCACCGCGCAGCCGCCGATCGAAACGATGCCGAGTGCTAGCCCTCCGAGCGTCATTATCCCTATCGCTATACCCGCGACGCTTATGATGCCTGCCGCGACGCAGCCCACCGCGAACGCCGCGAGAGCAAGGATACCTATTGCCAGCAGGCCGAGCGAAATTATTCCTACGGATATTATCCCCTTTGCCAGTATGCCTATCGATAGTACGCCTGTGCTTATGTTGCCTATCGCGACCACTCCGCGTGCGCGATAATCGCCGAAGCCGTAGTTGATGTGCACAAGCGGCAGCCCCCTGATCTCCGCGCGGCTTTTGTATTCACAATGGAAGCCGGGGTTCTGTGTGATCTTTGCGTCGGGGGATTCCGCGGCGGGCTCCGGTTCAGGTTCCGGTTCCGGTTCATTCTCCGGCTTTCTGCCGTTTATCAGCTCGTCGGCAGTCACGCCGAAGAAGTCGCTTATCGTCATAAGGTTCAGCATATCCGGATATGCCGTTCCGTTTTCCCATTTGGATATAGTCTGACGGGAGACTCCGAGCTGTTCGCCGAGCTCCTCCTGTGACAGACCTTTTTGCTTTCTGAGTCTCTGAAGCTCACTGTTGAATTCCATATCCGGTCACCCCCTAAATCAGCATGGTGACCCAGTCGGCAAACGGTTTCCATATATTCGGGAGCGTTTCATATATAAGAGTTTGAAATTGTTCCTTCTGACCGCTGAGTGCCTGACCTATATCAATAATAGAGACCGCAGCGTCAGCCTTTGTGATGATACCCATGGCAACAGGTGCCGCCGCGAAGCCTCCGAACGCCACCTGCCCGCCGAGAGCCACTCCGCCGACAGCCGCAGCTCCGACAGCTATGCCGCCGAGCGAGAATATTCCTATCGCCAGACCTCCGACCGCGATGATACCGGCTGAGATTCCGCTGAAAACGATGAAGCCCGCTCCGAGACAGCCTATGGCGAGCAATCCCAGCGATATGAGCCCGAGCGAGAAGCCTCCCATTGCCACTATACCGACCGAGATCACGCCCTTGCTGATGTTCCCGAGAGCGAAGAAGCCCTTTGCCGGTCTTGCTCCTATTCCCACACTTATACTTATTAGCGGAAGACCGAGCAGTCTCGCTTCCGAATCGTATTCGTATTTCAGCCTTCTGAGTTTTTCGCGCATATCACCGCTTCCTCGTATAATAAATAGTAGTAGTTTTTAGAGTTCCTCTCCAAGAACTATTGTGATATAATATTGTTTAGATGCTGTGGATTGGTTCATCGCCCCTACCGCTAGACGGTTTCAGAAAGGCTCCGACCACAGCCTCATTGT
>JAIKZF010000020.1 GCA_024682455.1 Ruminiclostridium sp.
GTCGAAAGAAAAACAGCCTCAGCCCCAAATTCGACATAAACCACGCGCAAAAAGTGGTATATTAGAGAAAACGGAGGTATAAAAAATGTCAGTTGAGTTTATATACGAAAAAAATACCCTGACCGCTGTGGTGAGCGGCGAAATAGACCACCATTCCGCAGCGGAGACCCGCATAATGACCGACGGCGAGCTCAGCCGAACCATGCCCCGTACGCTGATATTCGATATGAAAGGCGTGACGTTCATGGACAGCTCGGGCGTGGGGCTGATACTCGGCAGAGCGCGGGAAATGCAGCCGTGGGGCGGCAAAGTGATGATCTCCGAGCCCTCGGCAAGAGCGGAAAAAATATTGAAGCTGTCGGGACTCGGCAGCATGATAATAAAGAAAGCTGGTAAGGATCAGAATGCGTAATACGACTAACTCAATGAAAATGACGATACCGGGATATTCACGGAACGAAAGCCTCGCGAGAATGTGCGCGGCGGCATTCGCGTCGCAGCTCGACCCGACAGTCGAGGAGATAAGCGATATCAAGGCGGCAGTCTCCGAGGCTGTCACAAACTGCATAGTCCACGGCTACCGCGATACTATCGGGGATATAGATATCAGAATGAAGATAATAGGAGAGGACACTTTCTACATAAAGATAACCGATAAGGGAGCAGGCATCGCGGATATCGGACAAGCCATGCAGCCCATGTTCACCACAGCGCCCGACGGCGAGCGCGCAGGACTCGGGTTCGCGGTAATGGAGAGCTTCACCGACAGTCTGCGCGTGAAAAGCGCTCCCGGAAAGGGTACAAGCGTCACGATGACCAAAAAGCTCGGGCGCAGGGAACGCAATGGATAGGCTGACAGACGAGTTCGCCGAACAGAATATGGGGCTGGTGCACGCGCTGGCGGGACGCTTCCGGGGACGCGGGATAGAATATGAGGAGCTGGTCTCGGCAGGCTGTATGGGGCTTGTCAAGGCGGCAAGAGGCTTCGACGAGAGCCGGGGTCTGCGCTTCTCGACCTACGCGGTGCCAGTCATTCTCGGCGAGATAAAGCGGCTCTTCCGGGACGGCGGCACCGTCAAGGTCAGCCGCTCGATAAAGGAGCTGTCGCTGAGGATAGCGGCCTACCGCGAAAAATGCACTGCCGACGGCAGAGATCCGACCGTCGGTGAGATAGCCGATCACCTCGGGGAGACCGTGGAAAGCGTGACCGAGGCGATAGCAGCCTCGCGCCCGGCGATCTCGCTGACTGTGGGCGACGGGGAACGCAGCGAATTCGATGTGCCCGTGGAGCCCCCGCAAACAAAAATGACCGAGCTTATCGCGCTCGGTCAGTGTCTCGACAGCCTTGCAGCCGCCGACAGAAAGCTCATATATCTGCGCTACACGCTCGGAAAAACGCAGTCCGAAACGGGCAGGGCTCTCGGAATGACGCAGGTGCAGGTCTCGCGCCGTGAGAAGAAGATACTCGACAGCCTGCGGGAAATGCTGGTCTGATATCAGACTCCGGACAGGAAGGGATTGTATTTTTTCTCGACGGAGAGCTTTGTGTCCGGACCGTGGCCGGGCAGAACGATATAGTCGTCGGGCAGAGCGCTGAGCTTTTTCAGCGACCGCATGATCTTCGCGCCGCTGCCGGAGTAGGTATCGCTCCTGCCTATGCTGTCGCGGAACAGGGTATCTCCGGAGAACATATATTTTTTCCCCGTCCTGGGGTCGGTCAGCAGGTAGCACACGCTTCCCTCGGTGTGTCCGGGCGTATGGAGCACCTCAAAGGTCAGATCCCCGAGCGTCAGCTTATCGCCGTCGTTCACCTCTTCGTCCGCCTCGCTCTTCTCGAAGCCGCGGTCGGGGGTGAAGAAGGACAGGGATTTTACAGGGTCGGAGAGCATTTCCTTGTCGCTGCCGTGGATATAGACCTTTGCGCCGGTCTTTTTCTTAATGAAGGCCACGCCTCCGGTATGGTCGAAATGCCCGTGCGTCAGCAGAATCCACGCCGGCACGAGACCCATTTCCGCGGTCTTAGCCAGAATTAGCTCCGGGTCGTCGGCAGGGTCGATTATCACGGCGGCGTCTGTCCCGGTATCGGCGGTACCGCCGTCATCGGGGGACGTCATACCGGTCAGGGTCGTCTTTCCCGCGGGGACGATATAGCAGTTCGTCCCGAGGTCGGAAAGTACAAGTGTCTTTATCTCCATAGCTGTCCTTTCAGTCGATGATATTGCGCTTTGTTATCTCCTTGTAGAAGCCGATATCCACTTTTTTGAGCATATCTATGATAGCGGTCTCGATCTCATGCTCAAGTCCGAGGCTCTTGACGCGGCGCTCGACGACTCCCTCATACTTTTCGGGCTTCGGGCGCTTTGAGGCGCGGTAGGGTCTGTACATAACTCCCGACTCTACGTCGAATATAGCCGTCATGGTATCCGAGCTGCCGTCGATGATGCTTGCGAGACCGGCGGGCAGGATACCGAAGATATCCGTGAACACGAGGCTCGCGACGCAGATAGCCTTTATGACCTCGGCCTTGATTATCGCGCGGCGGGTTATATGCAGGTCGATGAGGAACTGCTCCATAGCGGTGAAATAGTAACCGCGCCCGAAGGAGAGCGTCAGCATGGCCGCGCCCGCCTCGGCGGCTTCCACCGCCTCGGAGGCTCCCGTCAGCATAGTGTTGAGGGGGCAGAGATCCACGGGGGTGAAGTAATTCTCGCGGCACCACTTCACAAGCGCCTCGACGCTGTCTCCCATAATGCCGGTGATGCGCACGGCAGCGGCGCGCCGCATCACGTCGAGCTCGCGCAGATACAGCAGCGTCGCAATGGCGCTGTATTCGTCCGCCTGCACCTCGACGATGAAGGGCTGCTCCTCCGGCACGATATTCACAAACTTCAGCATACACAGCGGTATCACCACATAGGCGAAGCGCGTATGTGAGCAGAAGCCCAGGTCGAAGTAGTTCTTCACGTTCAGTATGTAGTCCTCGGAATAATCACCCGGGTCAAGCAGACGCGCGGCTGCGGAGCTCAGCTCGATATAATCCGCGCCGCACAGCTTCACCGCCTTGACATACGCTTCAAGATCCTTTTTCCGGGTATGCTCCTCGTTGAATTTTATATATGACAGGGTCCTGTCATTGTACATTGTTTTCAAGATATCGCTCCCTTGATCACGGTTATATTATCTATTATAGCATAGTACCGCCGATATTTCAAGTGATTTTTTCAAGAAAAAAATGCCTTTATGTGCGCAATTTTATTTTCCTCTCCCATTGCAATTTTCCGCTGTATGTGCTATAATTGCATTATCGAACATCTGTAACGGTATTCCGGAGGAGATAGATATATGCGAAGAGAGCTTACCGCCGCGCTGGCGGCAGCCGCCGTACTGCTCACCGCGGGCTGCTCGCGGGAAAAGCCTGCCGAGGCGGAGATAAACATACCCATACTTGAGGGCGACTCGTCCCGCAGCTACAAGACCGCTCAGGCGGAGCTTTACGACCTCACGGTTGAATCGACGATAGCGGGGACTGTCGAATATTCCTTCGCGGACACATTAAGCACGGAATTTGACGCGAATATCCTGAAATACAACGTGAAAAAGGGCGACGTGCTAAAGCAGGGCGACGTCATAGCGGAATTTGACTCCTCCGCGCTGGACTATGAACTGCGGAATCAGCAGATAGCCACGGACAGCGCCTACTCCGCGTATCTCAGCTCCGGGAGCATGGCGGCAAAGCTCGAATACGACCAGCAGGCGGAGCTTCTTGCTCTGGTGCAGTACAAGCGCGGCCGCTACAATGTGACGGCACCCTACGACTGCGTGGTCACGGCGGTGCAGTACTTCGACACCGGCGATACCGTCGAGGCGGGAACTCCCGTGGTATCGGTCGCCAAGGCGGACGAGGTGTATGTCGCCGTCGATAAGGACAAGGATAAATTCGCTTTCGGTATGCCGGTCAGAATGAAATTCGGGACCAACGATTTCTACACCGGCAGAGTCGTTATGACCCCCGCGAACGGCAGGGAAAAGGTGCTGATAGCCTTCGACGAGGGCGAGCTCGAACGGGCTGTGAGCGAGGCGGGCAGCATTGTCTCCGCGGGCTGGGCGACAGTCTTTGCCAGAACGTTCAGCAAGCACAACGCTCTCTGTATCCCCTCGGACGCGGTGATGCAGTATTCGGGCTCGACCTACTGCTACATCTCCGAGAACGGCGAACGCGCGCGCGTGCGCATCGAGACCGGCGATACGGTCGATAAGCTCACCGTTGTGCTAAGCGGGCTTTCCGAGGGCGACACGGTATCTTACTGATTGGGCATATTGCACAAAAACGGCATTCCCACCTGTCTCCGGGAATGCCGTTTTATATGCCTTTCCGCGAGTTAGCAGCGTCGAACCGCGTAAAAAATAGATACCGCCTATTGATTTTCGCGGGGAGCCTTGTTATAATGAAAACAGCGGGATACCGCAATTTAAATGAGGAGGAATACATAATGGCTTATAAGATCAACGCAGAAGAGTGCATCGCTTGCGGCGCATGTGCGGACGGCTGCCCCGTAGAGGCTATTTCCGCAGGAGACGCTTACTCTATCGACCCCGATAAGTGCATAGACTGCGGCGCTTGCGCAGACACCTGCCCCGTAGGAGCACCCAAGGCTGAATAAGCGCGGCGGCGCGGAAGCCGCGCTGCCGACCCGTATGATACTTTTCATCTACGGGCGCACTATCTGCCTCGCAGTCCGGAGTTTCATCTGACTGTGAGCAGTTCACTTTTGTAAGTAAAAGGCTTGTCGATATGACAAGCCTCTTTTCTTGCGCGGAAGCCGCGCTGCCGACCCGTATGATACTTTTCATCTACGGGCACATTATCTGCCTCGCAGTCCGGAGTTTCATCTGACTGTGAGCAGTTCACCATTGTAAGTAAAAGGCTTGTCAACATCGACAAGCCTTTTTTCTTTCTAACGGGAACTGCCCTCAAATCTGATGAGAATAACGGCTGCGAGGCAG
>JAIKZF010000058.1 GCA_024682455.1 Ruminiclostridium sp.
AAATATACGTTTTGTCAATATTTTGTGCCGGAAACTTTTTTCCTGCGTATATGTTGAGCGAGTTTCCCGGGGGAGGAAGAGAGAGGATAGGAAGGAAGCCCCTTTCCAAGGAAAGGCGCCCCCTCCCGCCCCTCCCCCTCCCTCCCCCAGACCCCCTCCCTCCCTCTCCCCTCCCTCCCGCGGGAAAGGCCCACCGCTCCGCCTTGCAGCGGGGGTAGGTAGTACGCCTTTAACAGTAAAAAAACTGCTCCTATCGAAAGGAGCAGTTATTTTTATACATTTAAGTATATTATACCCCGAAAAGGAGCGAAACCCGAAGGGGCGCGGGGGCGACCGCACGACACGATGTCGTGAGAAGGTTTCCAAAACTCACGCCTGCGCGGCAGATGACCCGCAGCTCCGACAAAAGTAACAGACGGATTCGCCGCAGGGCGCTCCCCGCCGCTTGACTATGGGGGGAAAAGATGATATAATAGAAAGGATTGGGGGGATATAGCCTTATGAAAAAATTGACCCAACGACTGTTTTCGGCGGCGGCAGCGCTTTTTGCCGCATTAATACCGTTTACCGCATTCGCCGAGGCTCCCGCGGAGATCGCCGCGGAAACCGATAATACCGCGTACTCGGAGGTCGCCGAGGGACTTGTCTCCGGCGGCGCAAAGGGCGCACACTACTGCCCCGTGCTGTACAATAATTCCAGCGGACTGCCGACCTCGGAAGCAAATACCGTGCTCCAGACCTCGGACGGTTTTATATGGATAGGAAGCTACAGCGGATTGATACGCTACGACGGAAACAGCTTTTACAGATATGAGACCGAGGGCGTGTCCAGCGTCGTGAGCCTCTTCGAGGACTCGAAAAAGCGCCTGTGGATAGGCACCAACGACAGCGGAGCCGTCGTCATGGATAACGGCGAGTTCAGATTCTACGATCAGGCCAACGGCCTGAAAACCTCGACCGTACGCTGTATCACCGAGGATAATTCCGGCAATATCGTCATCGCCACGAACCTCGGACTCGCTGTGGTCGATACGGACGGCGAGCTGCGCATTCTCGACGACTCGCAGATAATCACTAAAAACATCACAGACCTTAAGACCGATCAGAGCGGCACTATCTACGGCCATACAAAGGACGATATGTTCTTTACCCTCGACGATCTGAAAATAAGCTCGATGTACAGCGGCTCAACTGTCGGGCTCCAGGATATCAGATGCATCTGCCCAGTGAAGAGCGACAGCGGTATGCTCTACCTCGGCACGACAGGAAGCGAGATAGTCAAAGCCGATATGCGCAACGGCATGAAGATCGTTAAAAAACTCGATGTTTCGCCGCTCGTGCGCATAAACACGATGACCGATCTTAACGGTCAGCTATGGATCTGCGCCGACAACGGCATAGGCTACATAGGCGAGAACGGCGTCCTGACAAAGATAGACAATATCCCCATGACCAACAGCATCGACGATATGGTCTCCGATACAGAGGGAAACCTCTGGTTCGCCTCCTCCCGACAGGGCGTAATGAAGATATGCGAGAGCAATTTCGTGGATATCAGCTACGCGGCGGGACTTGACGAAAAGGTGGTGAACACTACCTGCGTCTACGGCAATGATCTGTACATCGGCACGGACACGGGGCTGAGTATCCTGTCCCTGCCGGATTATAAGCAGAAGACCACAGAGCTCTCGCAGCAGCTCGCGAGAGAGCGTGTACGCTGCATAAAGGAGGATTCCGCGGGCAGGCTGTGGCTGTCGACCTACGGGGGACTCTACTGCATGGAAAAGGACGGCAGCTTCACGATTTTCAAGGAGGGCAGCGGCTTCACCACAAACAAGACCCGCGTCTGCGAGGAACTGAAAGACGGCAGCATGGCCGTATCGACCGCCGCCGGAGTATATTTTATACGCGACGGCAAGGTGCTTGGAAACATCTCTGCGGACAACGGGCTCTCCGACCGCGATATCCTGAGCATCTGCGACGGTGACAACGGCGAGCTGTATCTGGGAAGCGACGGAAACGGCATATATATACTGAAAAACAACAGCGTAACACGCCTGAGCAAGGCTGACGGGCTGCTGTCCGAGGTCATACTGCGCATAAAGAAGGACGACCTGTCCGGCGTTTACTGGATAGTGACCAGCAACTCGCTCGCGTACATGATAAACGACGAGATACACAATGTGAAGGGCTTCCCGTATTCCAACAACTTCGACATAATGTTCGACGGCTCGGGGAATATGTGGGTGCTCAGCTCCAACGGCGTCTACATCACGCGCACAAAGGATCTCATGGAAAACGAGGGAAATCTCGAATACATATTCCTCGGCGTTGACAGCGGACTTCCGTCCGTGGCGACCGCCAACTCGCGCAGCTGCATGACCGGCAGCGGAGATATCTATATTGCGGGAGCTGCCGGAGTCAGCCTCATAAACGTCAATGACATGGTACACGGGAACGACGGCATATTCCTCACGATACCGTTCGTAGAGGTCGAGAACTCAAACGACGGCGAACCGGAGCTCATCTACCTGCGCGACAAGAACAAGATCACGCTGCCCGCGTCGAACAAGAAGATAACCATATACGGCTACGGACTGACCTACGCGCTGCACAATCCGAGAATGGAGTACTGCCTGTACGGCTTCGACACAAAGTCGGCATCCGTCACGCGCAAGACTCTCCAGCCCGTCACCTACACGAACCTGTACGGCGGTAATTACCGCTTTGAGCTTTCCGTTCTCAACCCGCAGACCGGCGCTGTCGATAAGAACGTATCTCTCATCATATCCAAGGAACTCGCGTTCTACGAGCAGCTATGGTTCAAGGCGGCAGTGGCTGTCGCGGCGGGACTTGTGATATTCCTGTTCTTCGATATCATCTTCCGCAAGCGTGAAAAGGATATGCTGAAGGAACAGGAGAAGAAGCAGCGCCTCATCGACGAGATGATCGAGGTATTCGCCAAGTGCGTCGATATGAAGGACGAGTACACAAACGGTCACTCGCGCCGCGTCGCGGAGTATTCCGAGATGCTCGCCGAAAAGCTGGGCAAGTCCCAAAAGGAGTGTCACGAGATATATAACATGGGAATGCTGCACGATATCGGAAAGATAAGCATACCCGACCATATACTCAACAAGAACGGCAGACCCACCGACGAAGAGTACGCTATCCTCAAATCGCATACCACCAGAGGACATGAGGTGCTCGAAGGCATAAAGATAGCCCCAGAGATAGCTCAGGGAGCATGGTATCACCATGAGCGTCCGGACGGCAAGGGCTATCCCCAGGGACTCAAGGGCGATCAGATACCCATGTCCGCGCAGATAATCGCGGTGGCTGATACCTTCGACGCCATGTACTCGACGCGCGCCTACCGCAGACAGATGAACATTCAGGACGTGCTGAACGAGCTGAAACGGGTATCGGGAACTCAGCTCAACGGCGAGATCGTCGCGAAGCTCGTCGAGCTCGTCGACGAGGGCAGGATAGGAGAGCGTGAGCTGTGATGAACACCTTTGAGGCGGTCTACGCCGTAGTTCGTACCATACCGAAAGGCAAGGTCGCGTCCTACGGGCAGGTCGCGCGGCTCGTCGGGAACCCGAGGCTCTCGCGGGTCGTGGGCTATGCCCTGCACGTCAACCCCGACCCGGAGCATATCCCCTGCTACCGCGTAGTCGACCGCTTCGGCAGAGTGTCAGAGGCGTTCGCTTTCGGCGGAGGCAACAGACAGCGCGATATGCTGCTCGCAGACGGCGTCGAATTTGACGCGAACGGCAGAGTGAAAAAGGAGTACTTTATCACAATAACATAGTGATATCCGGCATTCGGTAAAATAAACAAAAGAATATAACCTTTTTACAAATATTTATAGAAAATAAAAAAATATATTGCAATACACGTTCGTCGGGTGTATAATAATACTGTATACATATATCATCTTCACGCAGGAGGAACAAAATGCTGGAAGAACTCAAGGAACGCGTTTGCAAAGCAAATAAACAGCTCCGTGACAGCGGACTCGTAATCCTCACATGGGGAAATGTCTCCGCAATAGACAGAGAAAAGGGGCTTATTGTTATAAAGCCTTCGGGCGTTTCATACGACGAGCTCACACCCGATAAAATGGTCGTCGTAAATATGGACGGAAAAGTGGTCGAGGGCAATCTCAATCCCTCGTCCGATACACCCACTCACCTCGTGCTGTATCAGGCATTCACCGAGATCGGCGCGGTCGTGCATACACATTCGCGCTACGCTACGATATGGGCTCAGGCAGGTCTCGATATCGTAGCATACGGCACTACCCACGCCGACTACTTCTTCGGTGATATCCCCTGCACCATGCAGATGACAGAGGAACAGATAGTCGATGACTATGAGCGGAATACCGGTATCGCAATAACCGATACCTTCCAGAGACGCAGACTCGGCTGCATGGAAATGCAGGCGTGCCTTGTCGCGCAGC
Source organism: Ruminiclostridium sp. (assembly GCA_024682455.1). Lineage (GTDB taxonomy): Bacteria > Bacillota > Clostridia > Oscillospirales > Ruminococcaceae > Ruminiclostridium_E. The sequence continues at coordinate 4,469 of JAIKZF010000058.1, forward strand.
ACGGACCCTTCGTCTGGGGCAAGGATCCCGAGGCAGCGGTCGAGAACGCCGTTGTGCTCGAAGAGATAGCTCACATGGCTGTGTACAACTCGCAGTTCCAGTTCGGCCTCACCCGCATAAGCGAGCCTCTGCTCAACAAGCACTACCTGCGCAAGCACGGCGAGAACGCGTACTACGGACAGACGTTCGGTCTGGTCACGGATATAGTGCAGGCGTCGGACAAGAACGAGGAGAACGACCCGAATATCCGCGTTGAGCCGAGCAAGCATACCGTCGCGCTCA
>JAIKZF010000077.1 GCA_024682455.1 Ruminiclostridium sp.
CCGATACCCGCGCCTACACCCTGAAGGATTCCCTCTGGTTCTCGCAGAAGACCGATACTTTTGTAGGCAATATCACCTCCCGCATCTATTCACCCCGCAGCTCCTCCTCTTCCGGCAGCCATAGCGGCGGTCATTCCCACCATTCTTCAACCCACCATTCCTCCGGCGGCGGCCGCCATGGCGGCGGCGGGCACCATAGATGAGTAGATTTGAGAAAGAGAACTCACCGGGGGAGAGAGAAGGCGAGGAAGGAAGAAAACCCCTTTCCACGAGGAAAGGCGTTTTCTCCCTCCCCCGCCTCCTCCCTCCCCCAGACCCCCTCTCTCCTCCACCCTCTCTCTCTTTCGGGAAAGGCGAACCGCTTCGCCTTGCAGCGGGGGTAGGTATACCCCTTGACAAGTAACAGAAAACTTTAAATATAAAAAATAACTGCTCTCTCAAAGGAGCAGTTATTTGTTTTACTGTAAATAGCAGGGACTTGTAATAGGCGTACTACCTACCCCCATAGCAAGGCGAAGCGATTTGTTTTAGGGTCCAGCCCTTTTTTAAAAGGGCTGGCCGCCGGAGGCAACTCTAAAAATTTTCTTCTCTTTTCTTCTCTTTTCTTCTCTCTCTCGTTCTCGAGCGAAGCGGCTAATTACTGCGCTCCGGGATAGTAGTGGGCGAGAATCTGTTCGGCGGGGGTTCCGCTTTTTGCCATTTCGTTTGCGCCGTACTGCGAGAGCCCCGCTCCGTGCCCGAGCCCCTTTGTGGTGAACGTGAATATGCCGTCCGCGTAAGTGACCGTGAACGCGGTGGAGCGCAGCCCGAAAATGCGCCACAGGTCGCCTCCGGAGAACACATTCTCCCCGATCCGCGAGGAAATGACGTAGCCCTCCTCGTTGACGTTCATGTCGGAGAACCACTTTGCGCAGTCCGCGGGTATCTTTATATCCGGGTCGTAGTACGCCAGCGCCAGCCGCGCGTCCTCGGCGCGCATCTCGTTGGAGCACTCGAAATTGATATAGCCTCTGTCCGCTAAGCTGTCGGAGCGCCGCAGATAATCGAGCTCCACGCCCCAGACATACTCCGACGGGCAGGTGCGCCCCGCGCTGACGGCGTGGTACACAGCGTATATCGGCTCGCCCTTGTAGGTGAGGATATTCGTTTTCCCGAAACGCGCAGCCTCGGCGAGCCTGTCGGCGTATTTCGCGTAGTCGCTGCCGTATTCGCTCTCGCGGCGCTCCGGGGTCAGATACGGCTGACCCAGCCTCGGGTCGTCCGATATATCCGCGCCCTCGGGGAGCTTCCCGCTGCCCGGGAGCTCCCGCATCAGCCGCAGAGCGTAGGTCGCCGACGCAGCCGCCTGCGCCTTGAGAGCCTCGGGCTCGTAGTCTATGGGCATCTGCGCCGCAAGACAGCCCTCTATGTATTCCTCGGCGCCGACAGTCACGATCTCGCCTGTGTCCGTCAGATATACCGCCACGCTTTCCGGGAACTCTGTCCGCGCGGGAGGCTCGTCCATAGCGCGTACGCCCTGCCCCGTCAGAAACGGCAGCCCGAATATCGCCGCCGCGAACATGATAAGTATTATGAGCCTGTCCTTCATTTTCATTCTCCTTTTCAAAAATCCTTGTTCAATTATATTGACTTTCCGGGAAAAATATACTATAATAAAGTGGTATCTTTTGAAAGAGGGCATAAAATGAAAAGCAAACTGATAATTCCGATATTTCTTTTGGTCGGTGTGCTCGCCGCCTGCGTGCTGAGGTTTTTCCAGTACATGAGCCTCATTGATTTCAACACGGGCTTTTTCTACGACGGCGCGGAGCTCGCCGGGATACTCATATATGTGCTCATGGGCATAGTTGCCGTGGCAGCGGTGATACTGATGTTTGTCGGGAAAACAAAGGGAGGCTCGGCGTACACGGTCTCCCCGGACGGCATGGGCAGCCACGCGACGCAGGTGCTCGGTATTTCGGAGCTGCTGAGCGCATTTATCATTGTGATACGCTTCTTCGAGGGCTGCTCGACCGCGCGTATGATATGCTCCGGAGGTATAGCGCTGATACTGCTCGTCTCGGGCTTTTTACAGCTCAAAAACACGGTGCCTCCCACGATCACCGGTCATATCAAGATAATCGCGGCGGCTCTGATGTTCCCGATAATCGCCGAATACTACGAGAGCGATCTCATAATGCACCAGCGCTCGGATAAGCTGATAATCATGCTGTCGTATATCATGATAGGCGCGTTCTTCGCTTCGTCGGCGAGATTTTACTCGCGGCTGGAGACGCCGAATTCCCGCATGAGGGAGCTTATCTCCTCGGTGCCGACCTTCATACTCTGCTCAGTCCACGTACTGCCGAAGCTTCTCGCCTACGCGTTCGGAGGCACAGCGGTAAAGGGAATGCCTGAACCCGATCTGATAGTCTCGGCGGGAATGATCATCAGCGGAGCGTTCATTGCGACGCTGTTCTTCACGAAAAAAACGAAGGAAATAATCCCCGTGATGTACGATGAAGAAGTCGAAGGCAAAAACAAGAAGTCCGGGAAAAACGAACCGGAACCCGAAGAATAATACAAAGCCCGCTGTCTGAAAATAGCAGCGGGCTTTTTGCATATTTTCGCGGCGAGCGGATAAAATAACACCGAAAGGAATGATAATATGCAGCACAAGGAACAGCCGCTCATTCCGCTCGGACTGGGCTATGCGCTCGCCGAGAACACAGCCGCTCTGAAATACTTCGCCGAGCTGTCCTCGGAGAAGCAGCGCGAGATCATCGACCGAACCGGCAGCATAAGCTCACGCGCCGAGATGCGCAATTTCGTGCGCAGCATGACCGGAATGAGCAGCATAAAATAAAAATCGCCCGTCACTTCGACGGGCGATCTCTGTATAAGCTTACTTTCTCTTCTTTGCTACGATGAACGCACCGGCAGCAACTACTGCGATACCTGCAACAGCAGCAACATCGGCAACGCCTGTATCGGGCGAGCCCTTGGAGGAGACAGCGGCAGCGGTGGTATCACCGGCGGCTGCAACATCGGAAGCTGTTGTTGTCTCGGCAGCAGCGGGCTCAGCGGCAGCGGCAGCGCCTGCTCTCATAGGAGCGGTAGCAGCGACTGTGATATTGCCCTTGCCGTCAAATGTAGCCATAAGGTTACCGGACTTATCATAGCACTCCATGCTTACGACCTCGATCTCGGACATATCCTGACCCCACTCCTGGAAGCCGATCTGGATATAAGCGCCGGGGTCGCCGTAAACTTCTTCGTATACGCAGTTATCGTCTGTTACCTGAAGAGTGCCCTTGTAGAGATAATCGCCTACCTTCTCAAGAAGGATCGGGTTGGAAGGATCCTGTGTATCGAGTTCGAGATCCTCGTCAACAACTCCCCAGTAAGCGCTGGAGACCCAGTTGTGGTCGGAGGGGCAAACGGAAGTCGGGCCGCAGGAAACGTACATAGCGCCGCCTGTTGCGCCTTCCCACCAATCGTGGTCGATAGGTGTGATCGTTACGGAGTAGGAACCGAGCTGAGACCAGTCTACACCGTAGTCAACGTTCATATCGGGGCAGTAAACTCTTACCATCCAGTTACCTGTACCGAAATCGCATCCGTTAGCGGCGCCGTCCGGAACAACGAGAGCTGCGTTTGCGGATACTGCGAGAGCCGCAGCTGCAATAGCGGAAGCAGCGGCTGCTGTGATCTTTCTTAATTTCATAGAAATTATCCTCCTTATTTTTCAGCATATACTAATTTTCGCATAATCAGCATAATATGCTCATCATTGTTATTATAGCTCTATTTATCAGGTTTGTCAAGGAATTTTTTATTTTTTCGCAATTTTTGATATTTCCGATAACAAAAAACGGCTTTCAGCCACATTTATCCGTTGCTGATAAGGGGCAGAGATCAACGGATCTGCAAGGCGAAGCGAGTGGCCGCTGCGCTCGAGAGGCCGCTTGCGCTCGAGTAGCCGCTGCGATCGAGTGGCCGCTGCGCTCGAGTGGCCGCTGCGCTCGAGAGGCCGCTGCGCTCGAGAGGCCGCTGCGCTCGAGTGGCCGCTTGCGCTCGAGAGGCCGCTGCGCTCGAGAGGCCGCTGCGCTCGAGTGCCTCCGGCGGCCAGCCCTTTTAAAAAAGGGCTGGACCCTAAAACAAACCGCTTCGCCTTGCAGCGGGGGTAGGTAGTGCTCCTTTTGATAGTAAAGGAAACAGTAAAAAACAAAAATGAAGTTTCTTGACAAAATGAAACGGAGCCGTTCACACGGCTCCGTTCTTGTATTGTCGGGTAATTACTTTCTCTTCTTAGCTATTACGAAAGCGCCGCCTGCGAGAACTGCGAGACCTGCAACTGCCGCAACATCGGCAATGCCTGTGTCAGGCGAGCCCTTGGAAGAAGTAACAGCGGCTGTGGTGTCGCCTGCGGAAGCAGCGGAAACGTCAGCTGATGTGTCAGCCGGAGCAGCTTCAACGGGAGCAGCTTCAACAGCAGCTGCTGCGCCTACGGGTGCGAGGCTGCACTTACCGTTCTCGTCCCATGCGATAAGAACGTTGCCGCTCTCGTCCTTTACTTCCATGGACATTACCTTCATGCCCCAGAATGTTACGCCGGACCAGTCCTGAATGCAGATCTGTACAAGCTGAGCATTGTCAACAACAAAGTTGTCATCGTCGATCGGGCAAACTGCCATGTAGGTGTAGTCTGCTACCTTGGAAAGACGGAGAGCCTTGTTCTCGTCGATAGTCTCAAGCTCAAGGTCTTCATCTATAACGCCCCAGAAATCCTTTGCGTTCCAGTTGTGTGTGGTGTTGCCGTCAGCCTGGCTGGAAAGAACGATAGCGCCGCCGAAACCGCCGTCCCAGTCGTCACGGGAATAATCGGGGTTCTGATCGTCTACCTTGAAAACGACTTCGATAGTGTTAGCCTTCGACCAGTCTACGCCGTAGTCGATGACTGCCTTCTGCTTTGTGTCGCGCTCGCCGTTGGAATAACCGATAGGCATCCAGCTGTTGGGTGAGCTGTCGAAGAGAAGAAGGCCGTTCTCGTCCTTTATATCCTCAACCTCGATGAGCTCTGCGCCCGCAGAAACTGCGACTGCGGAAGCGGCAACTGCCGCTGCGGCGATACCTGCAAATAATTTTCTGAATTTCATAGTGTTTTATCCTCCTTAATAATGAGCAGCAGGGCTGCTCGCTCACTCTATATTATATAATAACAGACTGTTCCGGTCAATTGACATTTTAGACAAATTTCTGTGAAAATACGTTTTCATTTCCAGCCGCTTTCGGTCGCGTAGCTGTATATGATCTCACTGTCCGGGGAGGGCGTTATCCCCTTCGCGGCAAAAAGCTCGGAGCACGTCACGAACTCGAAGCCCTGTTCAAGCAGCATCGGCACCGCCTGCCGTACAGCCTCGGCGGTCTTTTCGTTGGTCGCCTGATCGTGGAGAAGCACTATCACGCCGTCGGGACACTTCTCCGTCAGGAACCTCACGCGTTTTTCGACGCTGACCTTATCCTCCCAGTCGTTGCAGCCTATCCCCGAGATGAACGGCAGATCTATCGCGGCGTAAAGCTCCGGGCTCACCGATATGTAGGGCGGGCGGAAGAATTTCGGATACTCGCCGACATAGCTGTATATCAGCTCCGCAGTCCTGTCCATTTCGTCCTTTATCTCGTCCGCGCTCAGCTTCGTCATATCGCTGTGGGTGAAGCTGTGGCTGTTTATCTCGCAGCCCAGCGAATGTGCGCGCTGCATGGCGGACGCGGTCTCATCGTTTATATTCTGCCCGATCACGAAGAACGAGAATTTTATGCCGTATTGCTCCGCGACATCAAGTATCTCGTTGGTCACCCCGGTATTCGGGCCGTCATCGAACGTGAAGGCTATGACCTTCTTTCCCGCAAGCTCTTCCGCTGTTCTCACTGTATTCGGCTTCCTTTCGGTCTCTTCCGTGACAGGCTCTTCCGGAGCCGTCTCCGTTATAGTTCCGGAGTCTGCCGTATCCGCGGAAATTGCCGCGGTCACCGGAGGCTCCGATGTCTGCGCGGGGCTTCCTGCCGAACAGCCCGCACCGACAAATACCGCAGTCGCAAGGACTGCGGCAGCTTTTATTCTCTGTATGATCGTCTTTTTCATGCGTTCTCCGTACCGTTCATAATGCTCACAAGCTTTTCCTTCAGCGCGGAATAGTAAAGCGGGAACAGCGCGTCGGAACAGCCGAGCAGTAACATATTGCGGTTGTTTATTGCCGAGAGCTCAACGCCGTAGGTATAGACCCAGCTGCGGAACCACTCGGTATCGTACTGCGGCTCGGGCTTTTTCGTCTTTGCGAGCCACGCCGCCGCCTTGAAGGTCAGCGCCACGATGCCCTCGGGGTTTGAAAAGCCGTACTCCTCCAGCACCTCATAGGCGAGCTTTATCTGGCTCTCCTTCAATATGCTGTCGGCAGCCTCACGCCGCGCAAAGGGCAGCCTCACCGCGAAGCTGTACCTGATGATCTCCTGCACGCGCGCGAAGCTCTCCCCTGCCATTTCGCCTATATTGCCGCGTTCGAGCGAGAGCCCGAGGCAGCGAAAGCGGTCGGGATCCGTGATATCGCTCAGCCCTATCCTGAAAATATCCTTTACGTTTATGTTGTAGAAATCCTCTTCGCCCACGAGATAGCAGTATTTCAGCGCGAGGAACAGAGATTCCGCGGCACCGTCCGTAACATCGGCGATCCTTTGTACAATATCGTCATCGTTCATTCGCTGTCACCCCTGTATCCCGTAAGTAAGCTGCTCATAATCGGACACAGGCATGGGTCTCGCGAAGAAGAAGCCCTGAGCCATATTGCAGCCCAGCTTCGTCAGCAGCACAGCCTGCTCCTTTGTCTCTATGCCCTCGCAGATAGTGCGTATCCGCAGCGAAGCCGCGAGAGATACAACACAGCCTATTATGACGCTCGCGCTCTCGTGCTCGTCGGCATTCTCCGTAAGGAACGAGCGGTCTATCTTGAGCACGTCCACGGGCAGATCCTTAAGCATATTCAGCGACGAATAGCCCGTTCCGAAGTCGTCTATCGAAACGTGGAAGCCCTTGCTCTTTATTTCCCTGAAAATATCCCGCAGGATCTCCATATCCTCATAGGCGGCGCTCTCGGTTATCTCGATCTCGAAGTATTTCGTGTCTATACCGTATTTTTCGCAGATAGCCGCCAGCTCATCGACAAAGCCCGTATGGTGTATATGCGTTCTCGACATATTCACCGAGATCACCTTGGGATCATAGCCCATGGTCACGTACTTTTTCTGGAGCTTGCAGACCTCCTCGAACATATAGTAGTCGATCTTGTTCACAAAGCCGTTTTTCTCAAACAGCGGGATAAACTCTCCCGGCGGTATGAGCCTGCCCTCATGTCTCCACCGCACGAGCGCTTCGGCTCCGACCACGACGTTCTCCGCGCCGAGCCCGAACTTCGGCTGGAGGTAGACGATGAACTCGCCCAGAGCGAGCGCGTCCTCCATGATATCCTCGATACGCTTCTCACGGCGTATCTTCTTGAGCATGGAGCTGTCGAAGAATATATACCGGCTCTCCTTCCTGCCCTTTATCGAATCGCGCGCCATATCGGCTCTGTCGGCTGCGACGCGGGACTTTATCATCGGGTCGTCTATCTTGTAGATGCCTATGGACATGGACAGCTTGATCTCGTCGGTGATGTATTCGGCGTCGGAGATTATGCGCTCCGCCAGCGAAACGAGCTCGTCGTTTTCCGAATAGTTCGCGAAGATATAGAACTGGTCTCCGACGCTCCTGACGAAGAAATCATTCCCGCCGATATTGCGCTTTATGTTATCGGACAGCTTTCTGATTATCTCGTTGCCGCCCTCAAATCCCAGCAGGTCATTGACAGCCTTGAACCTGTCCACATCGAGAGATATCAACGCGTGGCCGGTAGCCGTATCCTTCATGGCGGCAGCATAGTTTTCCCTGAAACGCCTTACCGTGTCGTGTCCGGTCAGCGGGTCAACGTACATCTGTCTGAGGCTGGTATCGACAGCCTCGCTGATTTCCTCGGAAATGCGGCGCATGCGCATCGCGAGCATCATCGAGCACACGATCAGCAGCAGCGCCATAACTCCCACCGCGCCGACGGAGAAGATGATCAGCAGATTGAACGAGCCCATAACGTGAGCGCGCGGTATTATGGAAACGAACGTCCAGTCGCCGCCCTTAAGCGGAACGAACGCCTCGAAGTATTCGGTGCCTCTTATGGCGTATTCCTTAAGCTCGATATTGTGCACGCTGTTGAGGATATAGTTTATTTCCTTTCCGTAAGGCGATTCGGAACTTATGACATCGAAAATATTGCCTCCCTCGCGCAGTCCTATCTCATTGGGACCCGAGGAATAGAGCACGCTGCCGTAGTCGTCGAGTATGAAATTGCAGTCGGTTCGCCCGGCAATATCGACGAGCTTCAGGGAAGAAAGCTCCAGCGGGTGCTTATGGCCGGTAAGGACTCCGACCACCTCGCCGCGCTTATTTATTACCGGCACGGAAAACGCGTCCATGAGCTGTCCGTCGAAGTCGCAGGTCAGCCGCGAGTACACGGAGTGCTCCCCCGCGAGACCCTCGCGCACGAAAATGCGGTCGGACGTATTGAGCATACCGCCGAAGCTGCTTATCGTAATGCCGTCGGTATTTGTGAAGCCGATATGCTTAAAATCGCTGGAATCGGCGATTCTGACGCACAGCCTCATCACCTCGTCCGGGTCGGAGAGGTTCGCCTCGGAGAACTCCGAAGCGGCTGTTTTCATTATCATCATATTCTGCTTGAAATACGCCTCGGTCATATTCGCGTTGCCCTCGGTAGCGCTGAGCACGTAATCTCCCGCGTAAACGTTCACGAATTTCGATACCGCCGGAACGTATATCAGCATCAGTATGGCGGCCGTTATAGCGACAAACGCAAAAATGCCGACAAACAGGTGTTCAGCCGCGATCAGGCTGTCCTTTATCTTGTCGATCTTTTTTTCCATTTGTCATCACCGCCTTTCCGGGTATTTCTACAAAATACGGCACCGTGCAGCTCGTTTATAGCACGGTGCCGGGGGTACTTACAAAAGTTCTGTGATCTTCTCTGAAAGCTCCTCAAACGGCTTCTTGAACCAATCGCCGTTCGTATGCTTTATCATTATGGTATCCTCCTCGGCGATACCGAGCTTCTCCATATTTATTGAGAAATCTGTTATAAGGAAGAATTTCCAGCTGTAAACGTCTCTCTGGTGGGCTATCATTTCCCTCAGGCGCTCATAGGTGCAGTTCTTGCTCGCGTTATCGCGCCCGAACACCATTATTGTGAGTATTATTTTCGAGGGGCGTTCTTCCTCCGGCGTATCGGTCAGGCGCCATCCTATATCGTCCATAAGCTTCGAGGTCTTATCGAGCATCGAGCAGGCTCCGTTTGCCTTGGCGCCCGCAGCGAGCTGCGGCAGCTTTATCTTCTCGATAGGCTGGTTTACGATCTTTATTTCCTCGCCCTCGTTGAACGAGATAGCGGAGACTCTTATCTCCTTGCCGGACTTTTTCACGGTATTCATAAAGCCTTTCAGGGCTTTGAAAGCCTCATCCTTATGTCCCGGCGGTATCAGCGCGTAATCGAAAGCGAAAAGGAGCTGTTTAAGATTGTCTTTCATTTATATCCTCCCGGACTGTTCCGGCTCCGCCTGTATGCCGACACAGCAGAACAGCTAATTTTACTTGTAACTATTATATCACCGACGCGGCAAAAAATCAATAGTTATTTTAAATTTTTACCAAATTTTTTATATATTCCGGAATGGTTTTTGATGATTTTACATTATGTAATTACATAATTTTACAATGCGTTATTTTTACAGAGCCGGATAAACGGATACTCACCCGCTGAAACGCACCGCACGGCGGTCGATGATACCCCGAATAGAGAACTGCTTCAATTCAGATGTTACTCCGAACAGAGAACTGCTTCAATCCAGATGTTACTCCGAATCGAGAACTGCTATCTGATAGAAGAAATTTACGGCTGCGAGGCAGATAACTCTCTCACTTCCTGTACAGTCTCATACGGATCGGGAGCGCAGGCCCTGCGCCAAAAAAGTCCCCGTGTGCCGGGAGGCATACGGGGCGAAAAAATAAAGGAGATAAGTTATGAAAAAAATGAAATGATGCAATTTCGGAGAAGTGATTTTTTCCTATCACTTCACTTATTATAACATCCCTCCTGCTTTATTGCAATAGTAAATTTGAATAAACTTATCCCGGGGAATTTGTATAATATGAAAGCACAAAGGTCGTTTTTGTGTTACAGTTTTGTGCA
>JAIKZF010000087.1 GCA_024682455.1 Ruminiclostridium sp.
CAGAAAGGTTTCCCCCAGTCTCAAGCGAAGCGACATCTAAAAAAGAAAGGATACATCAAAATGAAGAAAGAACTCGCAAAAACCTACTCCCCGAAGGACTTCGAGGAGCGAATCTACAAGAACTGGGAGGAGAAGGGCTACTTCCACGCGGAGCGCGATCCCGAGAAGAAGCCCTATACAATAGTTATCCCGCCCCCGAACGTAACGGGACAGCTCCACATGGGTCACGCGCTTGACGAGACACTGCAGGATATCCTTATCCGCACAAAGCGTATGCAGGGGTATTCCGCGCTGTGGCTCCCGGGTACAGACCACGCTTCTATTGCTACCGAGGCAAAAGTCGTTGCGAAAATGAAAGAGGACGGCGTTACCAAGGACGACATAGGACGTGACGGATTCCTCGAACGCGCGTGGGACTGGACACACGAGTACGGCGGAAAAATTCAGAACCAGCTCAAAAAGCTCGGCTCGTCCTGCGACTGGGAGCGTGAGCGCTTCACCCTCGACGACGGCGGCTCCGAGGCTGTTCAGAAGGTATTCATCGACTACTACAAGAAGGGGCTCATCTACCACGGCGAGCGCATAATCAACTGGTGCCCGAACTGCAAGACCTCTATCTCCGACATAGAGTGCGAGTATGAGGAGCAGGAGGGTCACTTCTGGCACATAAACTACCCGCTCAGCGACGGCAGCGGCTTCGTTCAGATAGCCACCACCCGTCCCGAGACCCTGCTCGGCGATACCGCCATAGCCGTACACCCCGACGACGAGCGCTACAAGGACATCGTAGGCAAGACCGTAAAGCTCCCGCTCACCGACCGCGAGATACCCGTTATCGCCGATGAGTACGTTGAAATGGACTTCGGTACAGGCGTGGTGAAGATCACCCCCGCTCATGACCCGAACGACTATGAAGTGGGTCTGCGCCATGATCTGCCGATCATCAACATAATGAACGACGACGCGACCATAAACAAGGAATACGGCGGCAAGTACGCGGGCATGGACAGATATGAGGCCCGCAAGGCTATGGTAGCCGACCTTGAAGCGCAGGGACTCCTCGTGAAGGTAGAGACCCACGTCCACAACGTAGGCACCTGCCAGCGCTGCCATACCGTAGTCGAGCCTCGCTGCTCAAAGCAGTGGTTCGTAAAAATGGCTCCCCTCGCGAAGCCCGCTATCGAGGTTGTAAAGAGCGGCGAGCTGAAATATGTCCCGAAGCACTTCGAGAACACCTACCTGCGCTGGATGGAGAATATCCGCGACTGGTGCATATCCCGTCAGCTCTGGTGGGGACACCGTATCCCCGCCTACTACTGCACGAACGAGGAATGCGGGCACGAGGTCATCAGCGAGACTCCCGTGACCGTATGCCCGAAGTGCGGCAAGCCCATGAAGCAGGACGAGGACACCCTCGACACATGGTTCAGCTCGGCGCTGTGGCCGTTCTCGACCCTCGGCTGGCCGAACGAGACCGAGGATTTCAAATACTTCTATCCGACGAATACCCTCGTTACGGGCTATGACATAATCTCGTTCTGGGTATCGAGAATGATCTTCTCGGCTCTGGAGCACACGGGAAAGAAGCCCTTCGAGACTGTGCTCATCCACGGTCTTGTGCGCGACGAGCTTGGACGCAAGATGTCCAAATCCCTCGGCAACGGCGTAGACCCGCTGGAGATGATCGGCGAGTACGGCGCGGACGCTCTGAGATTTGCGCTTGTAACCGGCAACAGCCCCGGAAACGATATGCGCTGGACTACCGCAAAGGTAACGTCCGCGAGAAACTTCGCCAACAAGCTCTGGAACGCCTCGCGCTATATACTGATGAATCTGCCCGAGGATATGGAAAAGGCGGAGCTGCCCGCCGAGCTGCCTATTGAGGACAAGTGGGTCATTTCCCGCTGCAACCGCCTTGTGAAGGAGGTCACCGACAATATCGAGAGCTTCGAGCTCGGTATCGCGCTGGGCAAGCTGTACGACTTCATCTGGGACACCTACTGCGACTGGTACATCGAGCTGACCAAGCCCCGCATAGCGCAGGGAGGCGAGACCGCGAGATCCGCGCAGAATGTGCTTGTTTACGTAATGCGCGACGTCCTGAAGCTCCTGCACCCGTTCATGCCGTTCATCACCGAGGAGATCTGGCAGTCCATGCCCGTCGCGGGCGAGGCGGAGAGCATCATGATCTCCGAGTGGCCGAAATATGACGACAAGCTCGATTTCTCCGCCGAGGAGACCGACTTCACAAAGGTCATCGAGGCGATCAGCGCGGTGCGCGGCAAACGCACGGAGCTCAATGTTCCCCCGTCCCGCAAAGTCTCCATGCACATCGAGACAGCGGAAAAGGAGCTGTTCGGTGCCTGCGCGGTATTCTTCGAGAAGCTGGCGGGCGCTGCAAGCACCGAAGTGACCGACAAGGTGGCGGATTCCGCGAATATGGCGGCTGCCGTGACCTCGGCGGCGCGTATATTCATGCCGCTCGGCGAGCTTGTTGACGCGGCGAAGGAGCTTGCAAGACTGGAGAAGGAAAAGAAGGCCGTCGAAAAAGATCTCAGCTTCCTGAACGGCAAGCTCAATAACCCCGGCTTCCTGTCCAAGGCTCCCGCTCAGCAGATCGAGAACGAAAAGGCCAAGCTCGCTAAGGCTCAGGAGAAAATGGCAAAGATAGAAGAATCCATCAAAGCTTTGAAGAGCCTGTGAGAGAGTTTAAGAGACTTTAAGAGACTTTAAGAGACTTTAAGAGATTTTAAGAGTTGCCTCCGGCGGCCGTCTGTCGGTCAGCCCCTCTGTCACCTGCGGTGACACCTCCCCGCTAACGGGGAGACCACCTTTTAAAAAAGGGCTGGACCCTAAAACAAACCGCTTCGCCTTGCAGCGGGGGTAGGTAGTACGCCTTTTCAATGAAAAGAAAAGCAAATAATAACAAAAACTGCTCCTTTCACCCGAAAGGAGCAGTTCAGTCTGTCAAGAAGCCTCTGCGCTTTTAAATACGAAAATAACTGCTCCTGACGTCAGAAGCAGTTATTTGTTTTTATTAACAGATAGATGTTGCTATTAAATATGATTCGCGTAACGAATCTCCGTGGTACGGTATTTAGTTTAGGGTCCACCCCTTTTTAAAGGGGTGGCCGCCGGAGGCAACTCTATAAAAACTTCTTCTCTCTTCTTCTCTCTCTCGTTCTCGAGCGCAAGCGGCTGCATTGAGCCGAACGGGTACGGAGAGACCTCCCCGGAACAGGAGCCGGAACACCCATTTCAGCGGCTTCGGGCTTTTCATTACAAGTACTTTCACAACATATTCCCCCTATTTACAGTTTCGTCTGAGAATGATCCCCGCCGCGATCAGCAGCAGAGCCGCGGTGATGAGCAGGAAGCGGTACGACAGACAGCACAGCCACACCGTTCCCGCTATGATAAGTACCACGGACACCGCGCATAACACACAGTTGGGTCTGCGCCGCCTCATGCCGGTTCACCTCCTTGTTTCATTATGATATCATTCTATTCCGACGGTGTGAAATGTGTTACTTTAAAAAAATATTAATAACTCGTAAAGAAAATTATATAAAACTATTGACAAATTATTAAAGATGTGCTAAAATAAGTTCAATGAAAGAGGGTGTACCGATGAATAAAAGTGTTTACAGTCTCGTGCTGTCCGACGATGTGGTCGCGGCGGTGGATATGGAGGCGCACCGAGCAGGCATGAGCAGATCGGCGTTCATAAACAAGGTGCTTGCCGAGGCAGTCTCCTACGTCACACCCGAAAAGCGCATGAACAACATCTTCGCGGAGATCGAGCAGCTCATCAACAGCGACATCTTCCGTATAATGCCGCGGCCGTCCGAGACCGCGCTCGCAATGCGCTCGGCTCTGCACTACAAGTATAACCCCGTTATAAGGTATTCCATAGAGTTCAGCAAGAACGACACCAGACTCAGCGCAAAGGTCAGCGCGTACCTGCGAACGCAGTCCGACGCCCTGATATCATGCTGGTCGGCATTCCTGGCGCTGTGGCTGTCGCTTGAACGCGCTTCGCTCGGGAACAAATATGTATACACCGCAGAGGGCGGGAAGTTCACGCGAGCGTGGGATATCACGGTCAGCGGGAATGTGTCCGATAACCTGATAGCGGAGTCCCTGTCGCAGTATGTGACCCTGTTTGACAGCATGATAAAGCTCTATTTCTCAAACGCCGGCGATCCCGACGCGGCAGAAGCGCTCGTGCGCGAGCGGTACAAGGAGTTTTTGAGCTCCGGGTCGGGTATACTATAAAAAGGAGGCATAGTTATGAATACGAACAAGCTTACACAGAAATCAATGGAAGTGATACAGGAGGCGCAGAATATCGCAGTCTCCAATTCCAATCAGCAGATAGACCAGCTCCACCTGCTGCTGGCGCTGCTGTCCAACGAGGACGGGCTCATACCCGGGCTCCTCGGTAAAATGGGCATAGACGCGGAGGCTGTGAGAGAGCAGACCGACCGCTGCGTGAGCGGCCTGCCCAAGGTGACGGGCAGCGGCCGCCGCGCCGACGAGGTCTATATCACCCAGGATACCGACAAGGCTCTGAATGCCGCCGAGGAGACCGCAAAGCACATGGGCGACGAGTATATCTCGGTCGAGCACCTGTTCATCGGGCTTATCGAAAAGGGCAGGGACAAGACTAAGGAGATACTCGATTCCTTCGGCGTGACGAAGAACAAATTCCTCGAAGCGCTCAAAACAGTCCGCGGCAATACCCGCGTGACTACCGACAACCCCGAGAGCACCTACGACGCGCTGAAAAAGTACGGGCAGGATCTTGTCGAGCTCGCGCGGCAGAATAAGCTCGACCCTGTGATCGGGCGTGACAGCGAGATACGCAACGTTATCCGCATTCTCTCCCGCAAAAGCAAGAACAACCCCGTCCTGATAGGCGAGCCCGGCGTCGGCAAGACCGCCATAGCCGAGGGTCTCGCTATACGTATCGTGCGCGGGGATGTGCCTACCGGACTTAAGGACCGCAGCATATTCTCGCTGGATATGGGAGCTCTGGTCGCGGGCGCGAAGTACCGCGGCGAGTTCGAGGAGCGCCTGAAATCCGTTCTCCAGGAAATAAAGAAATCCGACGGCAGGATAATCCTCTTCATAGACGAGCTGCACCTGATAGTCGGAGCAGGCAAGACCGACGGCGCTATGGACGCGGGCAATATCTTAAAGCCCATGCTGGCGCGCGGCGAGCTGCACTGCATAGGCGCGACCACGCTCAACGAGTACAGACAGTATATCGAGAAGGACGCGGCGCTCGAAAGGCGCTTCCAGCCCGTGCTTGTCGGCGAGCCCACGGTCGAGGACACTATTTCCATACTGCGCGGCCTTAAGGAGCGCTATGAGGTGTTCCACGGCGTGAAGATACACGACAACGCCCTTATCGCGGCGGCGACGCTTTCCAACCGCTACATCTCTGACCGCTTCCTGCCCGATAAGGCGATAGACCTTGTCGATGAAGCCTGCGCTATGATAAAGACGGAAATGGAGTCCATGCCCTCGGAGCTGGATGAGCTTTCCAGAAAGATAATGCAGCACGAGATAGAGGAGGCGGCTCTGAAAAAGGAAAGCGACCGTCTATCCGCAGATCACCTTGCCGAGATACAGAAGGAGCTCTCCGATATGCGCGAGCAGTTCAAGGAAATGAAGGCAAAGTGGGAGAACGAGAAGAGCTCCATTAATAAGGTGCAGGATATCCGAAAGGAGATAGAGCAGGTCACCGCCGACATCGAGAAGGCGGAGCGCAGCTATGACCTGAACAAGGCCGCCGAGCTGAAATACGGCAGGCTACCCGGTCTGCGCAAGCAGCTTGAAGAAGCCGAGAAGTCCGAGAACGGCAGACAGACCGCTCTTCTGCGCGACGCCGTGACCGAGGAGGAGATAGCCCGCATAATCTGCCGCTGGACGGGGATACCCGTATCGAAGCTCATGGAGGGCGAGCGCGAGAAGCTGCTCAATATGGAGAATATCCTGCATAAGCGCGTGATCGGGCAGGACGAGGCTGTGGAAAAGGTCAGCGAGGCAATAATCCGCTCCCGCGCGGGGATACAGGATCCGAACAGACCCCTTGGCTCGTTCCTGTTCTTAGGCCCCACCGGCGTCGGCAAGACCGAGCTCGCAAAGGCGCTGTCCGAGGCGCTGTTCGCCGATGAGAACGGTATCGTGCGCATAGATATGAGCGAGTATATGGAGAAATTCAGCGTGTCCAGACTTATCGGAGCGCCTCCCGGATACGTCGGCTACGACGAGGGAGGTCAGCTCACCGAGGCTGTGCGCCGCAAGCCCTATGCCGTGGTGCTGTTCGATGAGATTGAAAAGGCTCACCCCGATGTATTCAATATCCTGCTGCAGGTCCTCGACGACGGCCGCATAACCGACAGTCAGGGCAGAACTGTGGACTTCAAGAACACTATCATAATACTCACCTCCAATCTCGGCTCGCCGTATATCCTCGAAGGCATCAAGGAGAACGGCGAGATATCCGACGAGGCAAGACAGCAGGTCGACGCTCTGCTGAAACAGTCCTTCCGTCCCGAGTTCCTGAACCGTCTCGACGAGATAGTGTACTATAAGCCCCTCACAAAGGCCGAGATCGGCAGCATAGTCGATCTTATGACGGAAAAGCTCGCGAAACGCCTTGAGGATAAGCAGCTTAAGCTCACGCTCACGCCCGCCGCGAAGGACTTCATAATCGAGAACGGCTATGACCCCGTTTACGGTGCGCGTCCGTTGAAGCGCTTCATTCAGCACAAGCTCGAAACTCTCATAGCGCGCGCGATCATCGCGGATACGCTTGAACCCGGCTCCGCTGTCACCGTGGACTCCGACGGGGAAAAGCTGCTGCTGAAATAAGCGAGGTTCGGTTTATTTTCAAAAAGGTCTTGATTTTTTCACTGAAATAGTGTAAAATTATATGGTAATATTTACCGCAGACAGCGGACAGGAAAAATGAAAGGAATTTGTGAAAATGAACATTCTCGTTATTAACGCAGGAAGCTCGTCCCTGAAGTATCAGCTCATCGAAATGACCGACGAAAAGGTCATAGCAAAGGGAAACTGTGAAAGAATAGGCATCGGCGGTCATATCAAGCATACGACCCACGACGGAAGAAGCTACGAATCGGACTGCGACTTCCCCACGCATACCGAGGCGTTTGAAAAGGTAGTTGAGGTGCTCACCACCGGCGACGCTGCTGTTATCGGCAGTATGTCCGAGATAGCGGCAGTAGGTCACCGCATAGTACAGGGAGCCGAGGTATTCCCGAAGTCCGTGCTCGTTACCGACGAGGTTATCGACAAGATCGACGATCTCCGCGAGCTCGCCCCCGTGCACAACCACGGCCACGCTCTCGCTCTGCGCGCCTGCAAGAAGGTAGTTCCCGCTTCCGTACCGCAGGCTGTCATCTTCGACACGGCGTTCCACCAGACAATGCCCGAGAAGGCATATATGTTCGGTATGCCCTACGAGGTATATGAAAAGTACGCGGTAAGAAAGTACGGCTTCCACGGCACCTCTCACCGCTTTGTCACAATGAAGTACGCTCTCGAAACAGGCAAGGATCTCGCGAATCTTAAGATAGTTTCCTGCCACCTCGGCAACGGCTCGTCCATTACAGCGGTAGACGGCGGCAAGTCTGTCGATACGTCCATGGGCTTCACTCCGCTCGACGGCGTTCTTATGGGAACACGCTCCGGCTGCGTTGACCCGTCCGCGGTAACGTTCGTTGCCGACAAGCTCGGACTCTCCGCTCCCGAAATGGCTGAATATCTCAACAAGAAGTCCGGCTTCCTCGGCGTTTCCGGCGTTTCCAGCGATAACCGCGACGTTGAGGCGGAAGCTGCCAAGGGCAATAAGCGCGCTATCCTCGCGGGCGATATCCTCCGCTACGGTATCAAGAAGTACATCGGAGCGTACACGGCGGCGATGAACGGCCTCGATGTCGTTATCTTCACCGGCGGTATCGGCGAGAACGCCGACCTCGTAAGACGCGATGTCTGCCGCGATATGAGCTATTTCGGCATCAAGATAGACGAGGAGCTCAACGCGACCATTCACGGCAAGCTCTGTAAGATCTCCACTCCCGACAGTAAGACCGAGGTCTGGGTAATCCCCACTAACGAGGAACTGCTCATAGCAAGAGATACCAAAGCCCTCTGCGGCCTATAAGCCGCT
>JAIKZF010000108.1 GCA_024682455.1 Ruminiclostridium sp.
GCTCCTCTCATGATGAGAGGAGCGGTCTGTCTGTCAAAAAGTGCGTTTTTTCAAAAGGCGTACTACCTACCCCCGCTGCAAGGCGAAGCGGTTTGTTTTAGGGTCCAGCCCTTTTTTAAAAGGGGTGGCCGCCGGAGGCAACTCGAGCGCAAGCGGCTTCTTGTTCTCGTTCTCGAGCGCAAGCGGCTTCTTTGACACTATCCGGCTGCCGTTTTATGCCGTCACATATCCGCGAGAGCTCTGATACCGGCGGCGTCGGGGTTGACTATGCCTTCGGAGAAGGAAGCCCCCGGCGCGCTGGGAGCGAGATACTTCACGGTGTCCCCGAAGCCGCTGCTGCCCGAGGTGGCGAAGAGTATTATCCGCTTCCCGGAAAAGTCATAGCTTTCGAGGAAGGTGTTCACTATCGTAGGCGCGATGTACCACCAGATAGGAAAGCCCACATATATCGTGCCGCAGTCCGCGATATCGGCGCTCCTGTCAGCCAGCGCCGGGCGTGAGCTCTTGTCGCTCATCTCAAGCGAGCTGCGGCTCTGCTTGTTCATCCAGTCGAGGTCTTCCCTGGTGTACGGCACGGCGGGCTTTATTTCGTACAATTCGGCTCCCGCCGCCTCAGCGAGCGCCCCGGCGGTCTTTGCCGTATTGCCTCCTGCCGAAAAATACGCGACCAGTTTTTTCATTTTCATGTCCTCCTTTGCGGTCATTACGGATACATCTTACATTTATCCGTCCATAGCGTTAACAGATCATTCATTGCTGCAGCGGAGCAAGTATTTTCCGGGTGCGTGAAAGAATTATCAGCACACAGATATAAAAGATGAACTGGAACATCGGGCATATTATTCCTGTCACGAACCCGAAAGCGCTCCTTATAAAGCTCTGTCCCAACAGCAGCTGACCTACGAACCTTGCTATCCTTCCCAATATGAGGATAACGACCACACCGATAAGTATCTTCTTATATTTCCCCATAAGTACCGGCAGCCGCTCCTCTCCGAGCTTTTCGCAAATTGCGGCTATACCGCCGAACATACCCAGCATTATCATAAAAACGAAAATATAGCTGCATGCCGCAAGCATAGATCCTATAACCAGTTTCATCGAGTCTAATATCGGAGCTATAATTGTCGAGATCATACCGGCAACTGTCCAGAACAGCGCTCTGTTGAACTGAGGCTCATCCTCTTTCGCGCGAAGCAGTCCTCTCAGCATTTTGATAAACGTTATAAGATAGAGCAAAGCGCATATTATAATAAACAACAAGGACAGCAGCGCTAACAGTACCTCGCTTTCCCCCATTCTGATATCCCCGGAGTTCGCAGTCTGTAATGAAACCACCACGTATTCAGCTATTATCGCTGCTATCCATGCAAGAATCACGGATATAAACGAAAGGATTTCCGCTGCTATCAGCTTTTTTATACCGACGTACGCATTGGAATAATTCATCTTTTATCCCCCTTTTCATTATTCTGACCACATATTATAATATCACATCTGTACACTCCAAAACAAGAGATTTTTGTCAGTTTTTCAAAAAAGCCTCATTATAGTCAAACATCACAAACATCACATTAACTATTTGTGCAGCATAGACAAACATCTCCGGATATCCGCGTTACAGCCTGTATGACGGGTACAGCATAATATGAAAAGTTCCGGGATATATTTTGGTATTATTTGCGGTTGTATTGTGACCCGTTTTGTGATAGTATTATCTCATAGAGTATTTCAAAAGCGGATATCACCGCGGCAGGAGGATAATATGAAAATGGGCTTCCGCTGGTACGGCAGCGGCAACGATACGGTCACGCTCTCCGAGATAAGGCAGATACCCGGAGTAAGCGAAATAGTCTGGGCGCTGCATTACAAGCAGCCCGGAGAGATCTGGGAAACGGACGAGATACAAAAGGTAAGGGACGAGCTGAGCGGATTCGGCTTCGGTATGAGCGTCGTCGAGTCGGTCAATGTCCACGACGACATAAAAACAGCCGGCAGGAACAGAGACCTGTATATCGGGAACTATATACAGACCCTCCGCAACCTGTCACGCTTCGGAGTGAAGGTGGTCTGCTACAATTTCATGCCCGTGTTCGACTGGACAAGAACAGACCTGTTCCACCCGCTGCCCGACGGCTCAACGGCGCTCTACTATGAAAAGAGCAGGATCAAGCGGGACCCCGCGGAAATGGCGGAGTATATCCTGTCCGAAACAAAGGGCTACACCATGCCCGGTTGGGAGCCGGAGCGCCTTGCCGGTCTGAATGGGCTGTTCGAGCTCTACAAGAAGACAGACAAGGAAGCTCTGTGGGCGAACCTGAAATATTTTCTTGACGCGCTGATGCCGGTCTGCCGCGAGTGCGACATAAAAATGGCTATCCACCCCGACGACCCGCCGTGGGATATCTTCGGGCTGCCGAGACTGCTTGTTGACGAGCCCGCAGTCGGAAGATTCCTGTCAATGGTCAACGACCCATATAACTGCCTCACTCTCTGTTCCGGCTCGCTTGGCGCCGACCCGCGCAACAATGTGCCGGATATTATCCGCAGGTACTGCGGACGGATAGCCTTTGCACATATCCGCAACGTGAAGCATTACCCGAACGGCGATTTTTCCGAGGTCTCTCACCGTGACCGCGACGGAGACACCGGCATACTCGAAATAATCAGAGCATACCATGACTGCGGCTTTGACGGATATATCCGCCCCGACCACGGCAGACATATCTGGAACGAAAAATGCCGTCCGGGATACGGACTTTATGACCGGGCGCTCGGGATAATGTATATCCTCGGCGCGTGGGATATGCTGGATAAGCTTGACGAAAGGCAATGAAACTACGGGAAAGGACGCATATATATGAAGCTTACGGTCAGAAGCCTGAAAAATGACAGAAAGGAATGGGAGGATAAGGGCTTTATCCTCCCGCGGTACGATATTGAAGAGCTCGTCCGCAATACCGAGGAAGCGCCGGAATGGATACACCTCGGAGCCGGGAACATCTTCCGCGGCTATATCGCCTGTCTCGCGGACGACCTTATCGGACAGGGAGAAATGAAAAGCGGCATTATCGCCGCGGACTGCTTCAACACCGAGCCTGTCGGGCTTGTATTCAGGCCCTTCGACCGCCTGTGCCTGCTTGTGGGGCTCCGGGCAAACGGAGGCAGATACCTGCGTGTGATCGGTTCCGTCGGCAAAGCCTGCGCCGCAGTCGGCGAGGGAATGGAGGAACTGAAAAAAGCCGCGCGCAGCGACTCTCTGAAAATGATATCCTTCACAATAACCGAAAAAGGCTACGCTGCCGCGGATATGAACGGAGATACCCTCGCTCCGCTGGCGCGTGATATAAGCGAAGGCCCGGACAGCGAGCTTTCCACCGCGCTCGGCAAGGTGTCTTCGCTCCTGCTCGAACGGTTCAGGTCAGGAGCAAAACCCATAGCTCTTGTGAGCATGGACAATTGCAGCCGCAACGGCGACAAGCTGCGCGAGGGAGTGCTGTTCACCGTGCGGGGCTGGTGCGACAACGGCTTCACGGACGGGAGCTTTTACGAATATGTGAGCGACGGCAAGAAAGTCTCATTCCCGTGGACAATGATCGACAAGATAACCCCGCGCCCCGACCCTGCCATAGCAGCGGAGCTCGCCGCAATGGGCATACCCGGCATGCAGCCGTCGGTCACGAGCCGCGGCACATACACAGCGCCGTTCGTGAACGCCGAGATGCCGCAGTACCTCGTTATCGAGGACGACTTCCCGAACGGCAGACCTCCGCTCGAAAAGGCGGGCGTGTACCTTACCGACAGACAGACCGTCGACAGGGCGGAGAAAATGAAGGTCATGACCTGCCTCAACCCGCTGCACACCGCGCTCGCGCTGTTTGGCTGCCTGCTCGGGTACAGGAAGATATCGGACGAGATGAACGACCCGGATCTGAAAGCGCTGGTGTACAGGCTCGGTCACCGCGAGGGGCTGCCCGTAGCCGCGGATCCCGGCATCATACAGCCGGAGGCCTTCCTGAACGAGGTGCTCACCGAAAGGCTCCCAAATCCCGGTCTGCCCGATACCCCGCAGAGGATCGCCTCCGACACGAGCCGCAAGATATCCGTGCGCTTCGGCGAAACTGTCAGAGCCTACGCCACAAAGGGCTCGGCGGGCGAGCTGACCGCCGTTCCGCTGGTCATCGCCGCGTGGCTGCGCTATCTTACAGGGACAGATGACAACGGCAGCCCCATGGAGCTTAGCCCCGACCCAATGCTCGGGGAGCTGCAAAAGCACATCACGCCCGGTATGTTCGGCGGGAGACCGCTCACGGACGCGGAAAAGTCGGATATCCTCACTCTCCTCGGAAATGAGGAGCTGTTCGGAGCCGATCTCGTTTCCGCAGGACTTGGCGGCAGGATAGTCGGATACTTCACGGAAATGCTGTCCCGAAAAGGCGCTGTCCGCGATACTCTCCGGCGCGCAGTCCGGAACCGATAACGATATTCACACAGCGGCTGTGCCTCCGGCATACGCCGCTGTTTTTCTTAACAAGAGCCGCGCTCCGATCAATGATCGTTTTTTGCGGAATGGCGGTATTCCTTCGGCGAAACTCCGCTGAATGAGTGAAAGCACCGGCTGAAATAAAGCCTGTCCTCAAAGCCGAGCCTGTTCGCTATATCTCCTATCGGAAGCTGCGTGGACCTCAGAAGATGAGCCGCGACCCTCATACGGTGCGCCGTATGATACTGCTGCATAGTCACTCCGCGCTCCTGCTTGAACACGGCAGCCATGCGCTTGTAGCTCAGATAGAACTCTTTTTCGAGCTTATCGGCGCTGAACGGCTCCGCATAGTGTTTTTCAAGCCACGAACATATCCTGCCCGACAGCGAGCTGTCGGTTTTCTCCGTATAGCCGGCAAGCGCTATATCGGTAAGGAGCTGACAGAACATACAGTTTATCCTCATTCGTTTAAGCTCGTCGCCCGTGAGACAGTAATCCGCAAGCCCGGCAAATCCGCGCTCGATATGCCCGCCTTTCAGCCCGGTAAGCTTCTTCGGGAGCGGCTCGTAATACCGCAGAGGACGGTCGGGCTCCGGCGGCGCCGGGTCAGGCTCGAACCGCGGCGTATCATCGTCGGGCTCTTCTAGACAGAAGCGCGCGTAGTACCACTTCGTGCCGCGCCGGGTCTCCTTCGTTCCGCAGTGCCTTACGCGGCACTTCAGGAAAAGCAGCTCCCCCTCATTGATCTCGTAATCCGTGCCGTCCTCGGAAACATACATCGTTCCCTCCGTCACATAAATGAGCTCGTTGAATTCAGGCACGCGTTCGGCAAGGCAGAAAGGCTCGCAGGCGGTCTGAAAGCCGCAGGCGCATACGACCGGCTGGAATACGGTCGACAGTATCACTTCGTTCAAGATCATCCTCCATTTTTTATATATGTTCGTCCGGGTATGCAGTTCTTTTTCATGATCTTTCTTCCCCGGAATATATGAACAGACGTTTTCCATATTATAGCATATAATCGAAAAAAAAGCAATGAGAGAAGTAAATACTGTTCTCCGCAAAGCTGCCGGAGGAAATATCGGCGGCGCGGGCTCCGCGCTTATAGCATATAAATATGAGAAAGGCAATACGAGAAGAAAACTAAAATCCGCGCAAAGCTTTACCGGATATTATAAGTTTTCATTGACTTTTGCGCCGATCTGTGCTATAATAACGCAGTATTTTTTCGTAAAGGGAAGAAGGATAAATATGATATGCAATAACATACTTGAAGCGATAGGACACACGCCGATGATACGGCTGAA
>JAIKZF010000010.1 GCA_024682455.1 Ruminiclostridium sp.
TACAGCAAGATAGAGCAAGCAAAAATAAGAAAAATGGACTGTTTTTTCCAATAATGGACAAATAATGGACAAAACGGTGTCTGACACAGAAAAAGAAAAGCCGTGAAGCCGCTCTGCAAGCGACTTCACGAACAAGAAGTAGTGGAGCTGGTGAACGGACTCGAACCCCCGACCTGCGCATTACGAATGCGCTGCTCTACCGACTGAGCTACACCAGCATATTAAATTGTAAAAAATTGTAAGGCTACATCCGACCGATGCTGCTTTATAACCATTCCGTGCAATACCCATTCTCCGCGCCCCGGAAGCTGCTGAGAGCTATGAATCATCGTCCTTTTTCTGCGCCTTGCCGTTCTCATCGACTGCCTTATTCAGAAAATCGGCGACCGCATTCGGGTTTTCCAGAAGCTCCGAGACCGGTATACGGCGGTTTTCGACCAGATCGTCTATGATCTCTTTCGCGGCTGCTTCGGCTTCCTCTATCATATCATTCATCGGGGAACCGTTTTTCTCATCATTGCTCATGCTCGTACCCTTTTACTGCTGCGCCTGTCCGGCGTACCCGTTGACGTACTCTTTTCCCGCGTCAAACGCGCGCAGCTCGTCGCCGGAAAGATCGCCCTTGCCGTCATAGCGGTAATATCTTCCGCTGTCGGCGGTAAACTCGATAACGCAGTAATCCTCGTCGTCTATCCCCTTGGGATAATACTTCTCGTCGCCATCGTTCCAGAGCAGCTCCTTGTACCTTCTGTCCGTCCTTACCGTCGAATTTCCGTACAGGCAGACGCCCTCGAAGGTCTTGTCGTCGAAGAAATACAGGCACGAGTTCCCGTTTTTGATAAGGCTCTGGGTGTGCTGCGAGCCGGTATTTGTCGAAATAAGATGTCCGCCTATACCTTTGTGCCACACACAGAACACTCTGCGCACATTCTGTTTCCCGTCCTCATCGGAGTATCCGATCACAGCGAACAGCGAACGGTCTATGATAGCTTTTATCTCGTCCTTTGTCATGTGAAGCTCCCACAACATCTTGTGCCGGGACTTTCCCCTGCCAATAAATATTGAAAAAAAGGTATTGCAAAAAGGCGGAAAATGTGCTAAAATAATATAGGTCATTATGCCTACTCTATATATTATACACATTTTTGGAATTTTGTCAAGAGAGGTTTTTGAAAAATGAGCCTTAAAAATAAAACTTTTCAGGTGATACTGAAGGTCTTATGCGGGGCGTTTCTCGTGCTGGCGCTGTTTTTCGGGGTGACAGCCGTGGTCTATTCGACCGGCGGAGGCACTCCCAACGTTTTCGGCACAAACGTTTATCTGCTTAAGACCGACGCTTTCGGTTTCCTGAAAAACGGCACCGCTGTCATAGCGAAGCAGGTCTCCTACTCGGAGATACAGCCGAAGAATGTTGTGATATTCAAGCTGGAAAACGGCAAGCCCGCTCTCGCGCAGGTGCTTACCGCAGACCTCTCGGACGGCGTGTACAGCTTCCGCGTGATGACGGAGAACAGCTCGGAGATCACTCTTACGCAGAGCCAGATAGTCGCCAAGGGAATGAGCTACTCCGATCTGTGGGGAGGCCTAATAAGCTTCGCGATCTCACCGTTCGGAATCCTCCTCATAGCGATAATGCCCAGTATTATCATAATAATCCTCGAAATAGCGAAGTTCGCCGCGAAGATAATGCCTCAGCCCGAGATCGACACGGTGAAGAAGCAGTACGAGACTCCCTCCTACTCGCCCGAAAACGACAGAGCGAATCGCCGCCGCCGCGGCACAGCCGAGGCTGTGCGCGCATACAGAGGCTCCAATCTTGACAGCAGCATAGGAATGTATGATACCGCGATAAGCGAAGCAGTTCCGCCTGTCAAGCGCTCTCCCACGCAGGAGCTTCCCCCTCGCAGACCCGGTCAGACCTCGCCTCTTTATACCACACCCACGGCGTACAGCTCCCGTACTCAGCAGCAGCCCCAGCCCCAGCCTGCCCACCGCACCGGAATGCCCCTCTCACAGAAGAAGCTCGACGCGGCTATCGAGGCTGCGAAGGCGGAGCATGAGCTTGATAATATGAACAAGATGCGCGAAAGCGTAGTGAACGATATCAAAAAGACCCGCGGTGCAGCAATAGCGGCGGAAAAGGAATTTGAACTGCGCGAAAAGAGCATCATGAATCAGGCGCAGAAGACCACCAATCTCGCGCGTACGGCGGTGATCGAGGATATGTCGAAGAGCCGCACGGCTACCATAACGCAGGCTGCGGCGCGCACCGCGAACACTCCGCCCGCCCGTAAGCCCGCTCCGGCTCCGGAGCGCCCGACTCTGCGGCCTCCCACGAGCAGCAGCCGTACAGCCGAGCAGCCTGCCGCGCCGCGCCGTCCTGCTTTGAGGCTCACCCCCGAGGAACCGGTCAAGCAGTATATCCCGCGGCAAAGTGCCGGCACCAATACAGCCACTTCAATACCGCGGCTCGACGCGCTTTTGAAGGAGGACGCCGATGAGCCGTATAATATCGACGATATCCTCGCCGGCCTCGACCGTAACAGACATTAACGCTCCGCTCGAGAACGAGAGAGAGAAGAAGAGAGAAAAAGAGAGAAAAAGAGAGAAGAAGATTTTTTAGAGTTGCCTCCGGCGGCCGTCTGTCGGTCAGCCCCTCTGTCACCTGCGGTGACACCTCCCCGCTAACGGGGAGACCACCCTTTAAAAAGGGGTGGACCCTAAACTAAATACCGTACCACGGAGATTCGATACGCGAATCAAAATCAATAGTATCTTCTAAATGTAAGTAAAACAAAAATCTGCGCCTATTGCTTGTATAGGCGCAGATTTTATTATGCTTTTACTTTTCTAAAACTTGTCAAGGGGTATACCTGCCCCCGCTGCAAGGCGAAGCGCGTGGCCTTTCCCGCGGGAGGGAGGGGAGAGGGAGAGAGGGGGTCTGGGGGAGGGAGGGGCTTCCTTCCTCCCCTCTCTCTTCCTCCCCCAGAAAGGGGTTTTCTTCCTTCCTTGCCTTCTTCCTCCCCCAGGAAACTCAAGCGCAGCGACTACTTAAGCACGCTCTCGGCGAAATCGGAGAGGACGGTGCCGGCGCTTTCGATATTGCCGGAGTCGCCGAGCTGGCTGAAAGCGGGGTTTATCGGGAGTCGGGCGACATTCTCTATACCGTACTTCTTCGCGGTCTCCTCGATATGGCTGTTACCGTAGATATAATGCTTCTTGCCGCACTGGTCGCACTCGAACCAGCTCATATTCTCTACAATACCGAGTACGGGTACCTTCATCAGCTCCGCCATTTTTACCGCCTTTTCGACTATCATGCCGACAAGCTCCTGGGGGCTGGTCACCACGATAATGCCGTCCACGGGCAGAGACTGGAATACCGTCAGCGGCACGTCGCCGGTTCCGGGAGGCATATCCACAAACATATAGTCCACCTTGTCCCAGATGCAGTCCGACCAGAACTGCTTTATCACGCCCGCAATGACAGGGCCGCGCCATACGACCGGGTCGGTGTCGTGCTCCAGCAGCAGATTGACGGACATAACGCGTATGCCGGAGGCTGTCTGCGAGGGCAGAAGCGCATTGTCGGTGCCCTGAGCCCGGTCGCGGAGCCCGAACAGACGCGGTATCGACGGTCCGGTCACGTCCGCGTCAAGTATCGCGGTATTAAAACCCATTCTGCGGGAGGCGTTCGCCATAAGCGCAGTCACAAGAGACTTGCCCACGCCGCCCTTGCCGGATACTACGGCTATCACCTTTTTTACGTCCGAAAGCTCGTTCTGCGGCGCAAGCAGGCTCTCCGCCGTGCGCTCGGAGCAGTTGGCTCCGCAGGTCTCACAGTTGTGCGTACATTCACTCATTGTTGTTTTCTCCTTTTGTTTCGTTTATTTCGTTGATTTCCTTTATGTCGTCGTACATTCCCGCTATCGCGCTGTCAAGCTCCTCGTCGGAAAGCCGGAGCTTCATATCCGCGCCGGTGTTCACGGGAACAGGCATCTCCGGCTCGCGCACGGTGCGGGAGCGCTGTACCGCGCCTGTCGCCGCCAGCATGACCTTAGACGGCATGAGCTTCGCCGCCGCAGCCGCGAGCTTGCCGTAAACGGTCGGCACTATGACGAGCTGTCCGTCGAACATCTTGTCTATCGCATATTCGGCGGCTTCCATTTCGTCGAGACCCTCGACCGCGAACTCCGCGCCCGCCACGTCGTTGAATTCCGTCTTGACAGGCCCCGGACAGAACGCGCCGATGTATACGTTTGATTTCTGCAGGCGCAGCTCCTCATAGATAGCCTTTGTGAGCTGGAGCACATAGTTCTTCGACGCGTAATAGGACGAGAACCACGGCCCCGCCATGAAGCCCGCCAGAGACGCTACATTCAGTATATAGCCGTGTCCGCGCTTCACGAACCTCTGTAAGAACAGCTTGGTCAGGATGTGCACAGCCTTGATGTTCACATCTATCATCTCCAGCTCGCGGTCAAGGTCGGTCTCGGTGAATTTCCCGAATACGCCGAAGCCCGCGCTGTTTATCAGAATGTCGATGTTCACCCGCTCGACTTCCTCGGCGAGCCTTTTACATTCGTCCGGGTCGGACAGGTCGTGGCAGAGCACTCTTGCCCTGATGCCGTATTTTTCGGTAAGCTCCTGTTTCAGCTCAATAAGTCTCGGTCTGCGGCGCGCCGTCAGAACAAGGTCAAAGCCGCGCTTCGCGAGTATCTTCGCGAACGAGCGCCCGAGTCCCGAGCTTGCGCCTGTGATAAGTGCTATCATTTATATTCCTCCTGCTTTGGAAAACTTTTTTTGACATTCACGTCATATCAGTCTGCATCTTTTGTAATTTAAAAGGAGCAGCTATTTGTTTTACTTACAATTAGAAGATACTATTGGTCTTGATTCGCGTATCGAATCTCCGTGGTACGGTATTTAGTTTAGGGTACAACCCTTTTTAAAGGGGTGGCCGCCGGAGGCAACTCTTAAACTCTTCTTCTTTTTCGTTCTCGAGCGCAAGCGGTTTCTTTGACACACTCTTATTCCATTCATGTCATATATTCTTTTCCTTTTCTATCAGCTCTATCAGCGCGTAGAGGTCGGACAGAGCCGACAGCTTTCCGCAGAGCCCGCGGTATTTCGCGGCTCCGGGCATCCCCTTGAAGTAGAAAGCCGCCTGAGCACGCGCCTGCTTCATTCCTGTGTATTCGCCGCTGCACGATACAAGCAGCTCGATGTGCTGCCGCAGTACCGAGAGGCGCTCGGCAAGGGTCGGCGCAGGCTGCCTCGGTCTGCCCGTGTAAAAGTCGTCGATATCGCGGAAAAGCCACGGATCCCCGCAGGCTCCGCGCCCGATCATCACAAGGTCGCAGCCCGTTTCGCGGTACATTGCCTCGCAGCTCTCCACGCTGTCCACGTCGCCGTTGCCGATGACAGGTATCTTCACGGTCTGCTTCACCCGGGCTATGATCCCGCGGTCTGCCTTGCCCGAGTACATCTGCGTTTTCGTGCGGGCGTGCACCGCGACAGCCGCCGCTCCGCATTCCTCGGCGATGTGAGCTATATCGCAGGCGTTTATGTGCTCCGCGTCCCAGCCCGCGCGTATCTTCACGGTCACCGGGACGTGAGCAGCCTTTACCAGCGCCGTGACCATTTCACCGAACAGCTTCGGCTCCTTCATAAGAGCGCTGCCCGAGCCGCTGCCCGCTACCTTCGGCACCGGGCAGCCGGCGTTCAGGTCGATGATGTCCGGTGAGTACCGTTCCGCTATTTCAACGGCTCCGGCGGCGAACTCCGGCTCACAGCCGAAAAGCTGCACAGCCGCGGGACGCTCGGCGTCCGTCAGGGCAAGCAGCTCCGAGGACTTCGCGCTGTTGTAGCAGAGTCCCTTGCAGCTCGCCATTTCCCCGACGCAGTACGCCGCGCCGAAGCGCTTCATCACCGTGCGGAAGGCTGTGTCCGCGACTCCCGCCATGGGCGCCAGAGCCGCTGTTTTCTTTATTCTTACATTTCCTATCGTAATATATTCCATTCAGTAAATAATTCTTCCTATCACGGCGTTTGAGACCGGAAAACCCTCCAAGGTCAGATTTACGCCGCGTTCCGTTATGCTGACAAGGTTTCGCGGGAGCCCGGCGGCGTTTTTCCGCAGCTCCTCGGTTTTCCCGAATCGCGCCGCTTCATCGAATGTGATCCCCTCGGTCAGCCGGAGCTTCAGCATGGCGAATTCCTCCCAGCCGCCCGGGTCTTCGTCCGTAACGACGGTGTCCTGAGCTCCGGCGGCTGTGAAAGCGCCGATGTCCGGCGGAACCCGGAAGCGCTTCCCTTTATAATAAGAATGCGCCGCCGCGCCTATCCCGAGGTATTCCCCGCAGCGCCAGTATTTCAGATTGTGTCTGCATTCGTACCCCGTCAGCGCAAAATTGCTGATCTCATACTGTGCGAAGCCGAGCCGTTCCAGCTCCCGCGCCGTGTACAGGTACAGGTCGGCCGTCCTGTCGTCGTCCGGGAGAGCTATATCCTGCCGCGCGAACGGCGTATTCTCTTCTATTTTAAGTATATACGCGGATATGTGCCTTGCGCCGAGCTCCGCCAGCGTCAAGGCGGTGCCGGAGATGTCCGTTTCGCTCTGACCGGGCAGCCCGATCATCATATCAGCCGAAATGTTCTCTATGCCCGCGGCTTTAAGGCTCGCGAACGCCGCGCGTACCTGCGCGGGAGTATGCCGCCTGCCGAGAAATGAAAGCTCGCCCGCGTTCATCGACTGCACGCCGAGCGATACCCTGTTCACGCCCGCCTCTGCGAGCCGCGCCGCGATCTCCGGAGTCACCGCGCAGGGATTCGCCTCAACGGTAGTCTCGGAGTTTTCCGCGATATCCGCCGCTCTCAGTATATCCCCGATATGCTCATACAGCAGTATCGGTGTTCCTCCGCCGAAATACACGGTATCATATTTTTCGCCGTAATGCCGTATATTCCGTATAACCGCGGCGGCGTACCCTTCCGCGCGCGTCCTGCTGTACCGCACGGAATAGAAATCGCAGTAGGGGCATTTCGACAGGCAGAACGGTATATGTATATAAAGTCCTGTTCTCATAAGCGTCCGGTCACCGATATCTCGAATCTATGCCCAGAAGCTC
>JAIKZF010000027.1 GCA_024682455.1 Ruminiclostridium sp.
CAGGTGTAGATATCTATGCCCTTGACGGTCTCACGGTATTCACGGCTGAACATATACCGCAGCTCATAGCTGCTGACCATATATCCGAGCACGATACCCAGAGCCGCCGACACAATGACGATCAGGGCTATCTTTATGCCATTTTTAACTGTTTCCGTCATATCATACCGATCAGCGAGAAGTACAGATAAGCGAACGTTCCCGCGGCACCCGCCAGCAGCCCAATCACGATAAGGCACAGCGCGAGAGCTCCCCTGCCGAAGTATTCCTTCTCCTGCCCGGCGGGCTGCACGACGGGAGCCTTATACTGCGCAGCCGTCGGGGGCTGCTGAGCCGGAGCCTTATAGAACGCCGCCGTCGAAGCTCCCGCGCGGTCGTTCTGCGTGCAGCTCATACCGTGCACCGCGGCTGGAGCGGAGTTCTCCGCCTCTTCCGGCGCGGCAGGCGTATCGGTCGTCTCCGCCGGGACAGCGACAGGCTTTCCGCAGGCGGGACAGAATTTCTCGTCGAGTTCAAGTATTTTTCCGCATCTTTCACAAGTCATATCAAGTGTTCCTTTCCTATTTCCGGACAGCAGCGCGCTTCCTGAAATATTCAAACAGGTATTGCTGGGCAATGCCCCTGTATTCGCCCATACATTCGGGGAGGCCGTCCGCGTAGTATTCGGCTGTCACGCGCTTTATCCACACATCCGCGGGGAACGCCTCGGTCTTATGGTAGGCAAACAGCAGCACGCAGTCCGCGACCTTGTCGCCTACGCCGGTTATGGTCTTAAGGTATTCCCTGCCCTCGTCGTATGTCATGGCATAAATGCTGCCGAGGTCTACCGCGCCGGAATGCACCTTTACGGCGGCGTCGAGTATGTATCTCACGCGGAATCCTGCCCGCAGCGGCGCTAAATCCTCGGGGGACAGCGCCGCGAGGGTTTCGGCGTCCGGGAAAGCGTACTCCCCGTCGGCTATGCGCGTCCCGAAGCTCTCGCACAGTCTGCCGATGATTCCGGTGATGCGCGGGATATTGTTGTTCTGCGAGATTATGAAGCTTATCAGGGTCTCGAAGGGCTCCTGACGCAGTATGCGTATGCCGCGGTTCTCGCGGGCGGCGGCGCCGAGCGTCTTATCCGCCGAGAACTGCCTTATCACGGAGGCGTAGTCGGTCTCCGAGTCAAAGTACCGCAGCCAGTACCGCGCCCCCTCCTCGCTGCCGACGGTCAGCGCCGCTCCGTCGGGGAGCTGCCTTATCCGCAGGATACGGGTGCCGGATATGCCCGTATACGAGCCGTCCTCCTGCCGCCTCCAGCGAAAGCACTGTCCGCTCTCAAGAGTGCGGGCGATATCGAGACAGTCGGTTTTCCAGATGTATTCCATTGCGTCCTTTCAGAAAGCTCCCCTGCCGATGAACGGAAGAGGAGTTTTTCTCTGTTATTCTCCGATAGTGATCGTTTCGGGGAAGATGTTCCTGCTTTCTTCCTTGTTGAGGAAGGTGGTGCTCACATAGCCCTGGATTATCGCGCCGTCGTTGACGGTGATCGTCGAGGCGCTTATGTCGCCGAAGATCACGGCGTCGCTCTTCAGCTCGGTCTTTCCTGTGGTGGAGAGGTTGCCCTTGATCTTGCCGTTTATGTTCGCGTAGGTCGAGGTGATGTCTCCGATGAGCAGAGTGTCGCGCTCCATATAGGCGTTGCCCTTCATCTTTATATTGCCCTGTATCTGCGAGGTGCGCATCTGGGCATTGTTGCAGGAGATGTTGCCGACTACCTTGCCGTTTATGTCTATATCCTTGGTGGTCTCGATGTTGCCCTTGACGTTTCCGTCGACGCTCATATTCGCGAAGGAGCGGATATTGCCGTCAACGACCGTGTTGCGGGAGATCATCGTGATCTCGTCGTCGTCGTTCATCGGGCGCTTGTAGCGCTGGGCGCTGAATATCGTCTGCTGGTCGGAGGCGGGGTCGCCGGGCTGTGGAGGCGTCTGCCGGAAGCTCTGCTCCTGCTGTCCGTAATTCATATCCTGCTGACCGTAATTCATATTCTGCCGTTCGTAGCCGGTATCGCGGGAGCTGTATCCAGAGCTGCGCGGATCGTAGCCGGTGTTCTGTGCGTAGCCGGTATTCTGAGAGTAGCCGGTATTCTGAGAGTAGCCGGTATTCTGCTGATCGTAGCCGTAATTCGGACGGCTGTATGTATTCTGCTGCTGACGATAGGGATCCGAGGCAGGCCGGGGCTCGGGGTCATAGTCCTGCCGGGAACGGGCAGTCTCGGCAAAGGGTATGCCGCCGTTATCTGTATTCCGCCTGCTCACATCGTCTGCGGCATTGTCTGACGCCGCTCTCGGAGAAACGCCGGGATCCTCATAGTCGCCGGAGCTGAACGTCGTCTTCTGTCTGTCGTACTCGTCCGCGGCGGCGGCAGCTCTGCGCTGTATCTCGTCATAAGCGGCCTTCTCCGGGTCAACCGCGTCGAATTCCGCGGTATCCGACGCGGAGACCGCGTTTTTCATAGCGTCGACAGACTTTTCGCGTTTCTGCTGATCTTCCTTTTCGGTACCGGTTAGCTCACGCAGAGCCTGCTGAAAATTATCCTTTATTCCCATTGCTTTGCCCGAAGACCCGGGGGCCTCCGACTCCTTTCAATTATAGATCGTTTTATCAGAACTGGACGGGCTTCACGTATTCGGTGAGCTTATCCAGCTTATATCCGCGCTTATCGCTGATAAGAGCCTTGATTATATCCTCCAGCACAAGCACCGTGTTCCAGCCGCCGTTGTAGTCGTGCATCAGTATCACGGCACGATTCGCGGCCGCGGTCTGCTTAAGGACCGTGTTGTACATCTCCGTCCACGTTGCGCCGAGAGCGTCGCCGCTGTCGACGTTCCAGTCGAAGTATACGAACCCGCGCCTGTTCATCTCGGCGATGAGGTCGTCGCGTATCTCCGTGTTGAAGTCGTTTATGCTGCCTCCGGGGAAGCGGAACAGCTTGCATCTTATGCCTGTCGCGTCAAAAACTCTGTCATAGGCGATCTTGAAGTCCTCAAGATACGCCTCCACGCTGGCGTAGATCTTCGTATAGTCATGGGTGGCGGTGTGTATGCCTATCGTGTGTCCCTCGTCCGCTATCTTGCGGAGCTTGGCGGCGCACTCCTCGGAGCCGTCCGGGATAACGAAGAAGGTCGCCTTGAGGCCGTAGACTCTCAGATATTCGAGGATACTGTCGGTGTATTTCGAGGGGCCGTCGTCGAAGGTCAGATACACATAATCCATATCGGCGTTGTAGACCAGCTCCTCCGGCATATTCGCGTAGAGCTCGGGGTAGAGGGCCTCATAGGCGGGACGTGCTCCGGTAACGGGCTTATCGTCCTCGGCTGTATCGTCGTCCTCGTCCTCGAAATCGGCGGGGTCGAGGGCTATCGCGGTAAGGGTCTCCGAGGCGGGCTCGGTATTTTTGACCGCGGGGACAGCGGCTTCGGTGCCTGCGGCGTCGCGGAACGCCTCTTCATCGTACTCTCTCGCGAGCTTCAGGAAGCCGTCCTTATCCTGAAGGCTGTCCTTATAGAGCGTGAACAGCTCCTCGGCGGAATATTCGCTTCTGTAACCCTGCTGTCTGTATTCGCTCACCTCGGTCTTAAGCTCACGGTTCTCGTCCTCGGTCTCGCCGAGCCTTACCGCGAGGGTCACGCATACAACGCAGGGGATCACTATAAGTAATATCGTCACGCAGACGATAACGTGCTTGAAAAATCGTACGCTTCCGAAATACAAGTATTGACCCTCCGGTTTCTTCATGGCAGTATGCCATACTCATACATTTTCTATTATACCTTATTATTATCGAATTGTCAATTGATTTTTATTCCCATACTCCGAAAATTGGTACAAATTTCATTAGCGCGGTGAAGCGATTTTTGTATTATGAAAGTCGTTATTTTCTGTGAAAAATCAAATGACCTTATTTTCTGGGGAATATCCCGGAGGCTCCGGACGTGCTCCGGGGAGCTCCCGGGAGCTGCCGGAACGGCCCGTTTCCGGACGGAAAAACGGCATTTTGCGGGGCATTTTCTTCACAAAACGCATAATTTCCGTCAGTTTATACAATAATCAAATGACCCGAATTAAATTTTGCCGAAAAATGGCGAAACGGCTTTTCAGATTTTACGCAATTTCATCTCCGGACGAGATGTGAACGGCTCCCCGAGCGCGGGGATTTACGTGATTTTCGACAAAAAATACCCGTTATCGACAGGAAAAGATCTTCATCGGAAGCGCACGTGAAAGTATTAAATTATTGAGACGGACACATTTTGCGTGATCGTTATTTTTTCGTTTTTTCGGCTCCGGGAGCTCCCGCAGGCTTTTCAGAGCCGAAAAAAGATTGACTCTCACAGCGCTTTTGTCGATTTCGCCGAAAGCCCCCTCCCCGGCGCCCGGGGGTATCCCCGGGCGCCGGGCTTGCCGCCCGCGAAAAATCGGATCATCCGATTTTTCGCGGGGCGGCTGTCGGGCTCGCGCCGGGTCGGGAGGACCCCGAATCCCCCTGAGACCGCGAGCCCGCTCCCGTTCCCGCTTTGCGGGAACGGGAGGCGCGTGGTGCAAAAAAATCGGGTCATGTTTGTGAAAATTCACGTCACGTGAATTTTCACAAAAGAACCGCTTCAAATGCCGCATTCGATGACTGTCAATTATCCGTTTGTGAAAAATATGAACATAGCATTTTTCACAAAGCAGGCCGCTTTTTGGCGAGTTTTTACGGAAATTTGAAAAATTTTCGCAAAACAGTTGAAAATAATACCATAATAATGTATAATAGTTATACGAATGCCGCCTGCGGACGGCAAGACAAAATTTTCGGAGATATCAGAAAGAAATGAAATTTACCGACCTGCTGTTTGTTTATATTTTTCTTGCGGCGCTTATACCGATCTATTTTATAAGCAAACGCACGCTCTTCAGAAATATCGTACTTATATCATTCTCGCTGATCTTCTACGCGTGGAGCCGCCCGGAATGGCTGGTGCTCCTGCTGGCAAGCATTACCGTCAACTATTTTCTCGGACTGCTCATCGGAAAGGACAGGGACAAGCCCCGAGCAAAGCTGTGGGTCGCGCTGTCGCTGGTGTTCAGTCTGGGTATGCTGTTCGTGTTCAAGTACACCGACTTCTTCATCACCAACATCAACAGCGCCTTCGGGACACAGATACCCCTCACGAACATAGTTCTGCCGATAGGCATAAGCTTCTACACCTTCCAGATAATCTCCTACATCATGGACTGCTACTGGGGCAAGGTCGAGGTGCAGAAGAGCTATTACAAATTTCTGCTGTACGTTTCGCTGTTCCCGCAGCTCGTCGCGGGCCCGATAGTAAGATACAGCGTCATCGAGCATGAGATAGACAGCCGCACGTCCTCCGCGAACGACATAAGCGTCGGCATCACCCGCTTCATCTACGGCTTCGGCAAAAAGGTCATCATCGCGAACGGACTCATCGACATAGTGGACAAATACTTCGGCTCCGACCTCACGACCCTGTCCGTGGCGGGAACGTGGTACGCGGTGATACTCTACGCGCTGTACGTGTACTATGATTTCTCGGGCTACTCGGATATGGCGATAGGGCTCGGACGGATATTCGGCTTCCATTTCGACGAGAACTTCATATACCCGTTCGTGTCGAAGAACGTCACCGAGTTCTGGCAGCGCTGGCACATCTCGCTGGGAACGTTCTTCCGCGATTACCTGCTCTATGTGCCGATATTCGGCAAGCGCAGACAGTACGCGAGCCTCTTCCTCGTCTGGTTCTGCACGGGCTTCTGGCACGGCGCGAGCTGGAATTATATAATTTGGGGCATGTATTTCGGCATTTTTATCTTCATCGAGCGTCTTATCGGCGCGAAACGCCTGAAAAAGATACCCTCCCCGATAATACACATCTACGGCAAGCTGGTCATGGTCATAGGCTTCGGCATATTCTACTTTGACGACAGCTCCGGCGGTCTCTCGGCCCTCGGCACGTTCTTCGGGAACCTCGTCGGAGCCAACGGCAATCAGCTCGTCGACCTCGGCACGCAGATATCGTTTATGAATAACCTGTTTCTCATACTCGCGGCAGCGGTGTTCAGCACTCCCGTTATCCCCGCCCTGCGCAGAAAGCTCCAGAAGACCGACGCCGGCGAGAACGCCATAGGCGTAGCCACCATTGTCAGCAATATCGCTATCCTGCTGGTAAGCACCCTCCTCCTCGTCAACAGCACCAACGCCCCGTTCCTCTATTGGCACTTCTGAGCACCCGCAACGGGGGAAGAAGGGAAAGGCGAACGCCTTCGGCGCAGGATCCGCTATCCTCTGCTCCTATGTAACTTTACCGCGGACGCGGTTCAATATGAAATTTTAAGAAAGGTCAGGTAAAACCACATGATCGAAAAAGAAGTATTCGGTATGCACGACGGCTACAAGGTATTCCTCTTCACGCTGAAAAACAGCAAGGGAATGACCGTAAAGCTCACAAACTACAGCGGCGCTATCGTAAGCATCATCGTCCCCGATAAGGACGGCAACATGGACGACGTAGTCCTCGGCTACGACGACCTCGAAGGCTATGTGAACGGCGTTTCCTCGCAGGGCGCCCTCATAGGCAGATACGCAAACCGCATCGCGGACGGCAGATTCACCCTCAACGGCAAGGAGATACAGCTCCGCTGCAACGAAGGCACCAACTCCCTGCACGGCGGTATCGTCGGCTATAACAAGAGAGTCTGGACGATAGACGACACAAGCGACAACTCCGTGACCTTCGGCTATTTCAGCCCCGATCAGGAGGAGAACTTCCCCGGCAGCGTGAAGATCACCTGCAAGTACACCCTCACCGAGGACAATGAGCTCAAGCTCGAATACAAGGGCAAGTCCGATCAGGATACTATCCTCAATCTGACCAATCACGCGTACTTCAATATCGGCGGCATACACTCCGGCTCCGTGCTCAGCCAGATCGTCCAGATCAACGCCGAAAGCTATACCCCCGTCGACAGCAAGCTCATTCCCACAGGCGAGATCGCGCCCGTCGAGAATACCGTATTCGATTTCAGAAAGCCCAAGGCTATCGACGCCGACCTCGATAAGAGCGACATAATCGGCTATGACCACAACTTCATGCTCGGCGAGCCCCACGTTATGCGTGAAGCCGCCGTCGTTTACGACCCGAACACCGGCAGAGAGATGCGCGTTTCCACCGATAAGCCCGCTATCCAGTTCTATACCGCGATAGGCCTTTCCGGCGAGATCGGCAAGGACGGTGCTGTGATGAAGATACAGACCGCCCTCTGCTTAGAGAGCCAGTACGCTCCCGATTCGCCCAACCAGCCGAATTTCCCGAGCTGCGTTCTCAAAAAGGACGAGGAATACAACTACACGACTATTTACAAGTTCGGCGTAAGAAAGTAAATGACTGCTTTGAAGAAAGCGGCGGCGCTCATACTGTCGGCGGCGGTGATGACCTGCGCGGCGTCCTGCGGCTCCGTCGATACTGTCGGGAGCCCGAAGGAATCCGCGCTCGCCCATGCAGCCGACGCCGCGTACGCGATATCCGGGGCAGACTATCCGGATCCTCACGCCGCAGCAGCCGCAGTCAGGGCAGGTATCGACATCACGGGAAAGACCGTCGTTGTAAAGGCTATGGAGCCCACCAGGGACAATGTCATATTCGACGAGCCGGACTCGGAGCTTTCATGTCACGTCAAAGTCACCCTGACATACGACGAAAAGCTTGAAGATCCCGACCTCAGCGGTATCGGGGAGGGCACGACCGTTGTGATAACCGTGGAGGGCACGAACGATATGCTCGTAAATGCCGTATACCTGTTCTCGTCAGAATTTCTGGTATGCTGACAAGCATGAGATAACTCCGATATAACATCGCGAAGCATTAAAAGTTTTTGAAAGAGGGGGCTTGGGGGAGAAAAACTTTTTTCAAAAAGTTTTCTCCCCCAAAAGAAAGGAACAAAAGAAATGAAATACGACTTTAAAGAAATAGAACCCAAATGGCAGAAATACTGGGACGAACACGAGAGCTTCAAGGCGGAGACCGGAAGCAGCAAGCCGAAGTTCTACGCGCTCGTTGAATTCCCTTATCCGTCGGGAGCCGGAATGCACGTCGGACATATCAAGGCGTACTCCGGACTGGAGGTAGTCAGCAGAAAGCGCAGGCTGGAGGGCTACAATGTGCTGTTCCCCATAGGCTTTGACGCCTACGGACTGCCCACGGAGAACACCGCTATCAAGACCGGCGTTCACCCGCGCGTCGTAACGGACAGGAACATTCACAAGTTCACGAGCCAGCTTCGCAAGGTGGGCTTCTCGTTCGACTGGTCGAGAGTTGTCGACACGACCGACGAGGGCTACTACAAGTGGACGCAGTGGATATTCCTCAAAATGTTCGAGAACGGGCTCGTTTTCCGCGACAGGACTCTGGTCAACTACTGCCCGAGCTGCAAGGTCGTGCTCTCCAACGAGGATTCGCAGGGAGGCAAGTGCGACGTGTGCCACAGCGATATCATTCAGAAAGAAAAGGAAGTATGGTATCTGCGCATAACACAGTACGCCGACAAGCTGCTCGAAGGTCTCGAAAAGGTGGACTTCCTGCCGAACATCAAGCTCCAGCAGGAGAACTGGATAGGCAAGTCGACCGGCGCTTTCGTTGAGTTCACGATAAAGGAGAACGGCGAGAAGCTGAAAATATACACCACGCGTCCCGACACGCTCTACGGCGTAACATTCATGGTAATGGCTCCCGAGCACCCGCTCATCGAGAAGTACCGCGGCAGCATAAAGAACATCGCCGAGCTGGACGCCTACAAGGACGAGTGCGCGAAGAAGAGCGAATTCGAGCGCACACAGCTCGTCAAGGACAAGACCGGCGTTAAGATCGACGGCTTCACGGCTATAAACCCCGTCAACGACACCGAGATACCGATATATGTTTCCGACTATGTAATGATGGGCTACGGCACGGGCGCTATCATGGCTGTACCGGCGCACGATACCCGCGACTATGAGTTCGCAAACAAGTTCGGGATCCCGATAATCGAGGTCATCAAGGGAGGCGACATCTCCAAGGAGGCCTACACCGGCGACGGCGAAATGGTCAACTCCGGCGAGCTGAACGGCATAACGAACAAAAAGGACGCTATCGCCAAGGTGCTGACAGTCCTCGAAAAGAAGGGCGTCGGCGAGGCGGGCGTTCAGTACAAGATGAAGGACTGGGCTTTCAACCGTCAGAGATACTGGGG
The DNA here is from genome assembly GCA_024682455.1 of Ruminiclostridium sp. Lineage (GTDB taxonomy): Bacteria > Bacillota > Clostridia > Oscillospirales > Ruminococcaceae > Ruminiclostridium_E. The sequence continues at coordinate 9,274 of JAIKZF010000027.1, forward strand.
CGAGCCCATACCGATAGTGCACTGCCCGAAGTGCGGCATGGTTGCCGTACCGTATGAGGAGCTCCCGCTCAAGCTCCCGCCGGTGGAGAACTTCCAGCCCGGCTCGGACGGCGAGAGCCCTCTGGCGAAGATAGACAGCTTCGTGAACTGCAAGTGCCCGAAGTGCGGCGGCGACGCAAAGCGCGAGACGGACACAATGCCGCAGTGGGCGGGCTCGTCGTGGTACTTCCTGCGCTACTGCGACCCGAAGAACGACACGGCTCTTGCTTCTCAGGAGGCTCTGAAATACTGGCTGCCCGTTGACTGGTACAACGGCGGCATGGAGCACGTAACAAGGCATCTGATCTATTCGCGCTTCTGGCACAGGTTCCTCTACGATATCGGCGCGGTGCCGGTCGATGAGCCCTACGCGAAAAGAACGGCTCAGGGACTTATACTGGGTCCCGACGGCGTGAAGATGAGCAAGTCCCGCGGAAACGTCGTTGACCCGAACGATGTGGTTGACGAGTACGGCGCGGACGTTCTGCGCGTATATGTACTGTTCATGGGCGACTATGAGCAGGCTGCACCGTGGAGCGAGAGCAGTCTTAAGGGCTGCAAGCGCTTCCTCGAACGCATCTGGGCGCTGCAGGATATAATGACGGACGACGAGCAGTACAGCAAGGAGCTGTCGGCGGCGTTCCACAGAACGATAAAGAAGGTGTCCTCGGACATAGAGCAGCTCAAATTCAATACCGCGATAGCGGCGATGATGACCCTGCTCAATCAGATAAGCGACAAGGGCAGCATCACCAAGGGCGAGATGAAGTCCCTGCTGACAATGCTCAACCCGTTCGCCCCGCATATTACCGAGGAAATGTACCACACCCTGTTCGGCGGCATACTCTCCGAGCAGAGCTGGGTAACTTACGATGAGGCTCTGTGCGTCGAGGATACTATCGAGATTGTCGTACAGATCAACGGTAAGGTCCGTGCAAAAATGAACATCGCCGCCGACGCCGATCAGGATACTATGATTACAGCAGCCCTCGAAAATGAAACCGTAAAACCTCTCCTCGAAGGCAAGACTATAATCAAGAAGATAGCCGTTCCGAAGAAGCTTGTCAACATCGTAGTAAAGTAAACGCGCAGCCCGCGCACCCGGTATCGGAATAAGAACAATCAGATCTGCGCCTGTCACTGTCGGCAGGCGCAGTTTTTTTTAATTGACCGGAACTGCCCCGCTGCCCGGCTCCGGAAGATGAACGGGGCGCTGCAGCGGCGGCGCGGATTCCGCCAAGTGGGCGAAATCAACAAATATTATTTAATATTTGGTATTAAATAAATGAAAATGTTCAAAAAGTATTGATTTTTCGTTACAATTAAGTTATAATTAATGTACTAATGATAAAAATGGGGGCGTATGCATGGAAAACGAGAATATTGCCGCAAAATACCTGCACAACGCATACGGACATTTCAAAACCATAACCCGCCATAAAATGCTGGTAATGCATTATTGCTTCAAGGCAGGGCTCTATAAACAGGGGCTCCTCCACGATATGTCAAAATATACCCCCGCCGAGTTCATGGTAGGAGTAAGATATTTCAGCGGCGAAAAAAGCCCCAATACCTACGAGCGCGCAAAGCTCGGCTACAGCGCCGCGTGGCTCCACCATAAGGGGAGAAATAAGCACCATTTTGAGTACTGGATAGACAATAAGCCCGACGGCGACCGGAAAATGGCAGGAGTGAAAATGCCCGTACGCTACGTTGTGGAAATGGTCTGCGACCGAATAGCCGCGTGTAAGGTATATATGGGAGATAAATACACCGACGCCTCGGCGTTCGAGTATTACGCAAAGTCGCATAAGCATTATATGATACACCCCGATACCGACAGACTGCTCAGACGGCTGCTGATAATACTGAGAGAATACGGCGAGGAAAAGACCTTCGCCTATATCAGAGCCCGGGTGCTGAGACCCGGATATAAATACTGAATCATGGATTTTCTTGCAGGCGCGGCAGTTATTATAGTACTGCTCTACATACTGGGCTTCGGGCTCAATCTTATAGCCTCGGGCATCGGCGTATGCCTGATGGCGGTCACGCTGCTGTGCGAGCTCTTCTTCATATTCTGCCTTGTCAGACTGTTCATGTCGAAAAAGGTCAGGGGCGTATACAAAAGGATAGGAAGAAAGGAACGCGGACGGTTCGATACGGCGTTCTATGAGGTGGACGGCAGAGAGCTGCCGAATATCTTCCCGTGCGAAATGGCAATGCGGGACAAGTTTTATAAGAAGGACAAGGAAATAACCCTGCGGCTCGGGGCAGGCGGAAAATGCGTCTATGACCTGAACGCAGTGCTCAGTATAGTGATAGGAGCTTTTCTGTTCGGATTGGGCTGCCTGTTCTGGACAGTGATTTTTGAAAAGTTTTTCGGATAATGATTTTGACGGGGTAGATTATGGTTCCAAAGATCGCAAGCATAGGGCTTTTCGGGCTGAACGCGTTCCCGGTAAAGGTCGAGATAAGCGTGTCGCAGGGCGTGCCGGATATCGTCATCGGCGGGCTCGCGGACAGGTCGGTGCAGGAAAGCGTCATGCGCATCAAGGCTGCAATGCAGAACAGCGGCATGAGGATAGGGCAGATGAAGTGCGAGATAAACCTTTCGCCCTCGGGCGTGAAGAAAAGCGGCTCGGGCTTCGACCTGGCGATACTTACGGCAGTGCTTGCCGCGGCGGGATACGTGCCCGCCGATCTTGACGGAAAGGCGTTCATCGGCGAGGTCTCGCTGGCGGGAGATATATGCGGCATACCCGGAGCTCTCGCAATGGCTATCGAGGCCGCGCAGAACGGCATAACCGAGCTGTACCTGCCCGCGGAGAACGCCGCCGAGGCTTCGGTGGTGAAGGATCTCCGCGTATTCGGAGTAAGCAGCGCCGCGGAGCTGACGGCTCACCTGTGCGGGAGAAAGCTCCTGCTCCCCGTGAAGCCCGAGCCTATCGGCGCCGACAGCTTCCGCAGCGAGCTCGACTTCGCGGACGTGAAGGGGCAGGAAAACGTCAAGGGCGCGATCGAGGTGGCAGCCGCAGGCTTCCACAACCTGCTGATGATCGGACCTCCCGGCACCGGCAAGAGCATGATAGCAAAGCGCATACCCTCGGTGCTGCCGAAGATGAGCTTCGAGGAAAGCATAGAGACCACAAAGATATACTCGGTGGCGGGAATGCTGTCCGGCGAGAGCCCGCTCGTAACGCGCAGACCCTTCCGCAGCGTGAGCCACACCGCCTCCGGAGTGGGGCTTATCGGCGGAGGCAGCATACCGCGCCCCGGCGAGATATCGCTGGCGCACAACGGGGTGCTGTTCCTTGACGAGCTGCCCGAGTTCGACCGCAAGGTGCTGGAGACCCTGCGGCAGCCTCTGGAGAACGGCGAGATAACCATATCCCGTGCGGCGGGAGCGATAACCTACCCCTGCAATATAATGCTGGTGGCGGCTATGAACCCCTGCCCCTGCGGAAATTTCGGCTCGGCGATAAAGAGATGCACCTGTACCATGCAGCAGGTGTCAAAGTATCTGGGCAAGATAAGTCAGCCGATACTTGACAGGATAGACATACAGACCGAGGTGGCGTCCGTTTCCTATGAGGATCTCACCGGAAACGGAAAATCCGAGAGCTCCGCGGCAATGGCGGAGCGCATAGCAGCCGCGAGAGAGGTGCAGCGCGAGCGCTACAAGGGCACCGAGATACGCTCGAACTCCGGCATAACGCCCGACCTGCTGCACGAGATATGCGTGCTTGACGAAAAGGCCGAGGCTTACATGAAGCTCGCCTTTGAGAAGGCGGGGCTGTCGGCGCGCGCATACGACCGCGTGCTTAAGGTCGCGCGCACCTGTGCAGACCTCGACGGCTCGGAGATCATACAGAAGAAGCACATAGCCCGTGCCGTGGGCTACCGCAGTCTTGACAGAAAGTACTGGAAGAACGCGCTGCCGATGTGACGGCAGAAATAGAAGGTAGAGTATGGACAGTCTTAAGATAACGATGCTCGGCGACTTTTCCATGTCGTACGGGGAAAATACGATAACCGAACAGAGCAAGCGCTCGAAGAAGATGTGGACGCTGCTGCAGTTCATGATAGCGAACCACAGCCGTGAGATATCGCAGAACGAGCTCATTTCGCTGCTGTGGGGGGACAAGGACAGCGACAATCCCGTCGGCGCCCTTAAGACCTCGCTGCACAGGCTGCGCGCGTGTCTCGACAGCCTCGGACTGCCCGAGGGCGTGGAGATAATCGTCAATTCCATGGGTACATACTCCCTCAACAGCCGCCTGAACTGCGAGATAGACTTCGACGAGTTCGACGCGCTCTACAAGAAGAGCACCATAGCGCAGTCCGAAAAGGAAAAGACCACGCTGTACCTCCAGGCGATAGAGCTTTACAAGGGCGACTTCCTGCACCGCTCGCGCTCGGACAGCTGGGTCACGCCGATAAACAACTACTACCACTCGCTGTATCTGCGCATAGTGCATGACACCGTGGAGATACTCTACCGTCACAAGCGCTACAACGAGCTGATAAATATATGCCGCCGCGCGTTTGAGATAGAAAAGCTCGACGACCGCATACATCTGTACTATGTGAAGGCTCTGCTGGATATCGGCGAGAAGTCCGCGGCAAAGCAGCACTATACCTATGTAATGGATCTGTTCTACAACAGGAACGGCATAAACCCGTCCCCCGAGTTCGTGGCTCTCTATGAGCACACGGTCAAGGACGACAACGCCTACAACGCGGATTTCGGCATACTCAAGGGTCAGCTCGACAGCATCGACGACGGCATCGGAGCGTATTACTGCGAGTTCGCGTTCTTCAAGCACGTCTATCAGCTGGAGATACGCGACGCCGTGCGAAGCGGCAGACCCACTAACCTCTGCCTCATCACCGCCGCCTCCAAGTCACAGGACGATCTGGAGACCAAGCAGCTCAACCGGGTAATGACGAAGCTCTCGGACTGCATAAGCTCGTCTCTGCGCTCGCGCGATGTCTTTTCGCGCTACGGGGCGTCGCAGTATGTGCTGCTGCTGACGAACACGACCAAGGAACAGGCCGAGATGGTGCTCGACCGTATATTGAAGCGCTTCAAGCGCGACAACCCGAAGCTCGGCTGCACGCTGCTCTATAAATTCGACAAGGCGGGCAGACCCGGCAAGCCGCTCCAGGAGGATTCGTGAATTACAAGACCGTAAAGGGCGGTGCCGAGGACAGGTTCATCGAGAAGAAGAGCGAGTTCATCGGCTATATCCGCCATACCGAGACCGAAGCGGAGGCTCTGGCGTTCATCGCGGAGATCCGCGCCATGCACCGCAGGGCGACCCACAACTGCTACGCCTATATCCTGCGGGATAACAACCTTTCGCGGCATTCCGACGACGGCGAGCCCGGAGGCACCGCGGGCGTGCCGATATACGAGGTGCTGCGGAAGGAGGGTCTCACCGACGTGACCTGCGTGGTGACCCGCTATTTCGGGGGGATACTGCTCGGCGCGGGAGGTTTGGTGCGCGCTTACACAAAGGGCGCGAAGCTCGCCTGCGACGCGGCGGAGACGCTCGATATGCGTTCGGCGGCGAAGCTGAGGCTCACGCTCGCCTACCCGATGTACGGCAGGATAGGCAAGACTCTCGGCGAATATGACGTGCGCACCGAGAGCGAGGAATTCGGCGCGGAGGTAGTCGTCACGCTCTATATCCCGCTCGAAGCCGCCGATGAACTCACGGCCGCACTCACCGAGGTCTGCAACGGCAGCATATCTGTCGAAAAACTCGCTGAAACAGAATATAATTTTGGCTATAATGCTGAAAATTAAAATTTCCTCCCCGAAAAAAAGGAAAAACGGGGAGGATTTTTGTATATATAAGTGTATGGTGAAAAATGAAAAATGAATAGTTATTGTATCACCTGCGGCTATATTTAAAATAAGTCGGCGAAGCCGACACCACAATTATTCACTATTCACTATTCATTATTCATTATTCACTCTCTCCCCGAATATGAGGACCGCAAAAAAGAAGAAACAAACATATATAACAGAACTAAGAGGAAATAAGTTATGCTTCCCCGTGAGATAACACAGGAAAATGAGAAGAAGATACTTTCACGGTACGCGTGCCTGAGCGAGAGCTCAAAGGGCAGACAGAGATATGAGGAGCCCTGCCCTCTGCGCACGGACTTTCAGCGCGACCGCGACAGGATAATACACAGCAACGCGTTCAGGAGGCTGAAACACAAGACCCAGGTGTTCCTGATACCGAAGTCTGACCACTACCGCACAAGACTGACCCACACGCTTGAGGTCTCGCAGATAGCGAGAACGATAGCACGGGCTCTGCGGCTCAACGAGGATCTGACCGAGGCGATAGCTCTGGGGCACGACCTCGGACATACGCCGTTCGGGCACGACGGGGAAAGAATGTTACAGAAGCTATGCCCCGAGAACGACTTCCGGCACTTCAAGCAGAGCCTGCGCGTAGTGGACAGGATAGAACGCGACGGAGCCGGGCTTAACCTGACATACGAGGTGCGCAACGGCATACTCTGCCACACGAATATGGAGGCGGAGACCCTGGAGGGAGTTGCCGTGAAGTTCGCGGACAAGATAGCGTACCTGAACCACGACATAGAGGACGCGGTGCGCGGCGGAGTCCTTGACCCCGCAGATATCCCCGGGAACGTCATCGCCACTCTCGGAGATACCAAAAGCAGGCGCATAACCACGCTGGTCTCGGATATAATCGAGAACAGCGGCGAAAAGATATGCTACTCGGACAGGATAAGAGCCGCCCACGACGAACTGCGCAGCTTCATGTTCGGTAACGTGTACAGCGCCGAGGCTATAAACCGCGAAAAAGACAAGGCGTGCAATATCGTGGACTTTCTGTTCCACTACTATATGAAAAACAAGGACGCGATGCCGGAGCTTTATATCCGGCTCGCGGATGAGGACGGGCCGGAAACGGCGGTCTGCGACTTTATATCGTGCATGACCGACGAATACGCGATAGACCTGTTCAAGGAGCTGTGCATACCCAAACAATGGATAGCACCGCGGGGGTGATAGATTGGCAAGATTTTCCGACAGCTTTCTGGAGGCTTTGAAGGCAAACAATGAGATAACCTCGGTGATGTCGTCTTATGTCGAACTGAAACGCGCGGGACGTGATTTTGTCTGCTCATGTCCGTTCCACGCCGAAAAGACCCCGTCCTGCCACGTATATACCGGCACGCAGAGCTTTTACTGCTTCGGCTGCCACGCGGGCGGCGACGTGATTTCGTTCATAAGGCTCATCGAGCATCTCGAATACCCCGAGAGCGTGCGCTTCCTCGCTCAGCGGGCGGGAATGCCCATGCCGGAGGACGCCGGCAGCGACGACGCCTCGAAAAGGCGCACCCGTATGCTGGAGATGAACCGCGACGCCGCGAGGTATTTCCGCGACGTGCTGAACTCCGAGGCAGGGCGCGAGGGTATGGACTACCTGAACGAGCGGCGGTTGGAGCGCGGCACCATGATAAGGTACGGGCTCGGCTACGCCCCGAACGACTGGCACAGTCTGCATTTCCACCTGCGCAGGCTGGGCTACACCGACGACGAAATGGCGGACGCGGCGCTTGTCGTAAGAAACAAGAAATCGGTCTACGACAAGTTCCGGCACCGCGTGATGTTCCCGATAATCGACAGGCGCGGGAACGTGATAGCGTTCGGAGGCCGCGCCCTCGAAAAGGACGCCCCCGCGAAGTACCTCAACAGCGACGAGACCTTGGTGTTCCACAAGCGCGAGAGCCTGTTCTCGCTGAATTTCGCGAAGAACACAAAGGAGAAGTTCCTGATACTCTGCGAGGGGTACATGGACGTCATAATGCTCAATCAGGCGGGCTTCGACAGCGCGGTAGCCACGCTCGGCACGGCGATAACGCCTCAGCAGGTGCAGATAATGAAGCAGTACGCGCCCGAGGTGATAATATCCTACGACTCGGACAGCGCCGGTCAGAACGCCGCAATGAAGGCTATAAACCTGCTCTCCGAGGCGGGGGTCGCTTCAAGAGTGCTGGTGATACCGGACGCAAAAGACCCCGACGAGTATATAAAGAAATTCGGCGCGGAGAGCTTCCGGCAGCTTCTCGGCAAGACAGCCACGGCGCTCGATCATGAGTTCGGACGGCTTAAGGCGGGCATAGACCTTACCGCGGCTGCGGGGAGAGCGGAGTTCCTGAAAAAGGCGGTGCCGTTTCTCGCGTCGATAAGCACCGACACGGACAGGGCTGTCTACATATCGGAGACCGCAAAGATATCCGAGCAGCCGGTGAATGTGATAACCGACCTCGTGAACGAGCGCCGGAGAAAAAACAGCGCCGGTGAACGGCGCGCCGAGGAGCGCGAGCTCATACACAGCAAGATCACGCGGGACCCCATAAACCCGGATTCGGTCAACTACCCGCGCGAGGAACGGGCCGAGCGCGGCATAATCGCGTATATGTTCAACTCCCCCGACCTGCTGCCGAGGGTCGAAAAGAAGCTCACGCCCGAGGATTTCCCGACCGCCTTCAACCGGAAGGTGTTCGTCTGCGTGTCAGAGCGCATCAAAAACGGCGGAACGCTCGACATGGGCTCGATAGGAGCCGAATTTTCGGCGGACGAGGTGGGCAGAATAACCGGTATATGCAGACAGGCGGATAAGCTGCCGTACAGCATACCTCAGCTCGACGAGTACATAAACGTTCTTGTCGCCTGCCGCACCCGGAGGGAAGACAAGCCCGCGTCGGAGATGTCGGACGAGGAGCTTCTCCGGAAAATGGACGAGCTCCGGAACAAGAAGAAAAAGCAATGACCCGTGCGGGCATTAAATAAAGTAAGTAAAAATCAGTATAAAGTTCAAAGGAAGGGACAAGAAAAGTATGTCAGAACTGAAATCCCCGCTTACCGAGCTCATCGAGCACGGCAAGCAAAAAGGCAAGCTCACCACACAGGAGATCACCGACGCGCTCGAAAGCTGCGATTTCGACGCGGATCAGATCGACAAGCTCTACGACGACGTAGAGGCGAACCACATCGACATCGTGGACGACTTCACGGTGGACGAGGATATCGACGCGGCGCTGTATATCGCGTCCGAGGACAACCTCGACATGACCGACGACCCGGTCAAGATCTATCTGAAAGAGATAGGCCGCGTGCCGCTGCTCACCCCCGAGGAGGAGATCGAGCTGGCGCAGAGAATGGCTCAGGGCGACCCCTACGCGAAGAAGCGCCTTTCCGAGGCGAACCTGCGCCTCGTAGTCAGCATAGCCAAGCGCTATGTGGGCAGAGGTATGCAGTTCCTCGACCTTATCCAGGAGGGCAACCTCGGGCTTATCAAGGCGGTGGAGAAATTCGACTACACCAAGGGCTATAAGTTCTCGACCTACGCCACATGGTGGATAAGACAGGCTATCACAAGAGCGATAGCCGATCAGGCGCGCACGATAAGGATACCCGTACACATGGTCGAGACCATAACCAAGGTCAAGAAGGTAAGCAGCACCCTGCTCCACAAGAACGGCAAGGAGCCCACAGCCGAGGAGATAGCGGAGGAGCTCAAGCTTCCGCTGGACAGAGTGCGCGAGATAATACGCATATCACAGGATCCCGTATCGCTGGAGACCCCTATCGGCGAGGAGGAGGACAGCCACCTCGGCGATTTCATACCGGATGAGGAGGCTCCCGCCCCCGCGGAGGCGGCATCCCTTACCCTGCTCAAGGAGCAGCTCGACGAAGTCCTCAATACCCTTACCGAGCGTGAGGGTAAGGTGTTAAGACTGCGCTTCGGACTTGAAGACGGCAGACAGCGCACCCTTGAAGAGGTAGGCAAGGAGTTCAACGTTACCAGAGAGCGCATAAGACAGATCGAGGCAAAGGCTCTCAGAAAGCTCCGTCACCCGTCCAGAAGCAAGAAACTGAAGGATTTTCTCGATTAAGGATATAAAGGAAGGAATACTGATATGAGCACCGAAAAGACCAGAGAACTCAAACCGCAGGGCGACCTTGTATTTGCGCTCGACATCGGAACAAGAACGGTAGTCGGCATTCTCGGCGAGTATATGGACGACAAGTTCTACCTTCAGGATTACATAAGCATACCCCACCCCAAGCGCGCTATGGTAGACGGTCAGGTGGAGGATATCAAGCAGGTCGCGAAGATCGTGGCGCAGGCGAAGTCCGCCCTTGAGGAAAAGAGCGGGGTGAAGCTCACCAAGGTCGCGATAGCGGCCGCGGGACGCGCTCTGAAGACCCGTCAGGTGAAAATGGAATTCGACGTGTCGGATAAGGACACTCTCACCGAGGATATGGTCAAGTCCATGGAGATCGAGACCATTCAGAAGGCACAGGCGGAGCTCGACGCGGGCAATACCGGCAGAACTCTGTTCTACTGCGTCGGACATTCGATCATAAACTACACTCTCGACGATTACAAGATCTTAAGCCTTGAAGGTCACAAGGGCGACAAGGCGGCTGTGGAACTCGTCGCGGCTTTCCTGCCGAGCATAGTCGTCGAGGGACTCTATTCCGTAATGGATCTCAATGAGCTTGAGGTCACGAGCCTCACTCTGGAGCCTATCGCCGCCATGAACGTCATAGTTCCGCCGGAGATAAGGCTGATAAACATTGCCCTCATAGATATCGGAGCCGGTACCTCGGATATCGCGATTGCAAAGAACGGCTCGGTGGTCGCCTACGCAATGGCTACCATAGCGGGCGACGAGATAACCGAGGAGATAATACGCACATTCCTCGTTGACTTCAACACCGCCGAAATGATAAAGCAGGCCTGCTCGAACGAAGAAAAGCAGATAGAATACAAGGATATCCTCGGCAACGTACACACCGTTCCCGCCGAGGACGTGACGGAGATGATGAGCCCCGCGGTCGAGACCCTCGCCGACACGATCTGCGCGGCGATAAAGGAAGCAAACGGCGGCTCTCCCGCGGCGGTCTTCCTTGTGGGAGGCGGAAGCCTTATCGAGGGCCTTACCCCGCTTGTGGCAGACAAGCTCGACATAGACGAGTCGAGAGTCGCCATAGGAGGCGGAGACTTCCTCAAAAACGTGGACGAGCGCGGTGCAAAGCTCGGCGCCGAGTACGTCACCCCGCTCGGCATAGCCGTTACCTCGATGCTCAATCAGGGCTATGACTTCTCCGTCATCACCGTCAACGACCAGAAGGTGCGCGTCTTCGACACAAAGCAGCTCAGCGTATATGAAGCCCTTACCATAGCCGGCTACAAGTCCCATGAGATCATGGGCAGGAGCGGCAGAAATCTCTCGTTCACCCTCAACGGCGTGCGCAAGACCGTAAAGGGCAGCGCCATGACTCCCGCAGAGGTATTCGTGAACGACCGCCCCGCTTCGATAATGACCAAGGTCACCCAGGGCGACCGCATACGCATAACACCCGCCATGAGCGGTCAGAACGCCACGGCAAAGCTCTCCGACGTTGTGGGCTACTCGCGCTTCAACTCGGGCAAGGTCACGTTCGGCGGCGAGGAGTACGAGATAGGCCTCCACGCGCTCGTCAACGGCGAACCCAAGGAGCCCGACTACCTCATCCAGCCCCTCGACAGTATAGAATCCTCCGGCATAGTGACCTTCGGCGACCTTATGAGGATCATGGACGCGGGGCTTGAGGGAATGGAATACCGCGTGAACGATGAGATCATCGGCGAGGACTATACCCTTTGCGACGGCGATGTTATCACAGCCTACGATTCCTACGGCAACATCATAGGCGCCGCTCCCGAAGCTCCGGAGCAGCCCGACCCCGAGCAGACGCCCGAGGCTCCCGCTGCCGAGGAAACGCCCGAGACTCCGGCTGCGGAGACCGCTCCCGAAGAGCCAGAGGCTCCCACAGCGACCGGAAAGGCTATCCCCTTCAACGGCCCCGGACTTACCGTCGAGATAAACGGCGAGCTCATAACTCTCCCGCCCCGCAACGGCGATTATATCCTGCTCGACCTGCTCAACAGCATAGATATCGACCCCACCGTTCCCAACAGCGAGATAATACTTGAAATAAACGGCCGCCCCGCGAATTTCAGCAGCTATCTCAGCAGCGGCGACAAGGCGGTCATCAAGGTACAGACGCGCCGGGAAGAAGAGGAAAGAAGAACCGCCAGATGAAAAAAAGACTGACAGCGCTGTCGCTGGCGGCGGTAACGCTGCTGTGTGGCTGCACCGCCGAGATAGATTACTCAAAGGTCACGCTGCCCCCGGGGTATGACGAGCCCGCCTTCGATCCAGACGAGCTTGATATCGAGAAGGATATAATGCAGGAAACGTCGATACTGCCCGGAAATTTCCAGAAGGACGAATACCGCCCCGCCGAATATGTGATCTCGCCCGAGGAATTCAGCGAGACCGTTCAGGCGGAGTCCGCAGATAACACCGAGACCTACACGAACAGCCTTGAAGGCTGGAACGGCACGGGCTTCATCTGCCTGTCCGACCACGCCTACGCCACTATACCCGTGACTGTGCCGAGCTCGCAGCACTACGATATCACCGTAAGGCTCAGCTCCAACGGCGCGAAGGCTGCGGTCTTCACGGGAGGCGTCCGCGAGGTCGACAGCCCGGACGGCGACTACAAGACCATAGACGGCACCCAGTGGGGAGCTGTCTACGCAGGCCGCGGCGAGGGCTTCGAGGACTGTAAGCTGAGAGGCGTATACCTCAACAAGGGCGAGAACACGATCACACTCCAGGCGCTGATAGGAACGGCGTACATCGACGAGATCACCGTTGTGAACGGCTCCACCGTGCCGAAGCTCGCCTACGAGATATCCAACGCCTGCGTGAGCCCCAACGCAGACCTGACCGCCAAGACCGTCAAGCGCTATCTGGCGGACGTGTACGGGAACCGCGTGCTTACGGGGCAGTTCTGCTCTGCGGGTACGAACACCGAGATAAACGCGGTCTATATGTCTACCGGCAGATACAGCGCGATACGCTTTGCCGATATCGGAATTTTCTCCGAGTATTATCAGGGCTCGGACAAGAACAACGAGCATGAGCTCGACACGGCGCTGAACTGGTGGAAGAACGGAGGTCTCGTCGGCTACACATGGTACTGGCAGTCCCCGCAGTATGACAATTCGTCGACTTTCCGGGAGCTGACCGATTTTGACATTACCCGCGCTGTCTGCGAGACCGATGTCTCACAGATGAACCCCGCCGCTCTGGAGGCTCACTATCAGACCGGCAGGATCAGCAGCGAATGTATGGCTCTCATAAACGATATGGACGCTATCGCGCAGCAGCTTAAGCTGCTCTGCACGTCGGGAGTCACCGTTCTGTTCAGACCCCTGCCCGAGGCGGGCAACGGCTGGTACTGGTGGGGAGCCGACAGCGAGAGCTATCTGTGGCTCTATGATCTTATGTTCGACCGCTTCACACGTTACCATGAGCTCACCAATCTTATCTGGGTATGGGACGGCGAGAGCCCGCAGTTTTACCCCGGCGACGACAAGGCTGATATCGTCGGAATGGATATTTACACGAACTATGCCATTTCCGGCAACGCCCGTATGCTCGACGCTATCGGCTACACGATAAAGAGCAAGGCTACCGCGCTGACGGAATGCGGAAGGATACCCGACCCCGATCTTGTCGCGCGGGATAACGCTATGTGGCTGTGGTTCGCGCTCTGGAAGGGCGATTATATCATAAACAGCAACGGCTCGATCCACTATTCCCATGTTACCGCCACACAGCTCGACCACGCATATAACAATGAGCTTTACATCACCCGCGATGAGCTGCCCGATTTCAGCAAATATTGACCAAAGCAGCCGCTTGCGCTCGAGTATAGAAGAGAGAAGAAAAGAGAAGAAATTTTTTAGAGTGCCTCCGGCGGCCAGAGCAAGAGTTTTAAGAGTTGCCTCCGGCGGCCACCCCTTTAAAAAGGGGTGGACCCTAAACTAAATACCGTACCACGGAGATTCGATACGCGAATCAAAATCAATAGTATCTTCTAAATGTAAGTAAAAAAATAACTGCTCCTTTTGCTACGAAAGGGGCAGTTATTTGTTTTACTGTAAATAGCAGGGGCTTGTAATAGGCGCACTACCTGCCCCCGCTGCAAGGCGAAGCAGTTTGTTTTAGGGTCCACCCCTTTTTTAAAAGGTGGTCTCCCCGTTAGCGGGGAGGTGTCACCGCAGGTGACAGAGGGGCTGACCGACAGACGGCCGCCGGAGGCAACTCTTAATACTCTTCTTCTCTCTCGTTCTCGGAA
>JAIKZF010000043.1 GCA_024682455.1 Ruminiclostridium sp.
GTTCGCGACTGATTATCTCTTTGTTAACGCTTGCTGAACTGCGGAGCGCGTCTCGCTGCCTTGAGACCGTACTTCTTTCTTTCCTTCATTCTGGGGTCTCTGGTGAGGAAGCCTGCCTTCTTGAGTATCGGACGGAGCTCGTCGCTGTACAGGAGAAGAGCGCGGGAGATGCCGTGACGGATCGCGCCCGCCTGACCGGTAACACCGCCGCCTGCTACTGTGCAGATGATGTCGAACTTGTCTGCCGCGCCCACGAGGTTGAGCGGCTGACGAACGATGAGCTTAAGGGTATCGAGACCGAAGTAATCGTCGATATCTCTGTTATTGATAGTGATGGAGCCGCTGCCGGGATAAACGCGCACGCGCGCTACCGAGTGCTTTCTGCGGCCTGTTCCGTAATAGTAAGGTTTAGAGTCGTACATTTATGTTCCCCTCCTTAAAATTCAAATACTTCGGGCTTCTGAGCCTGATTCTTGTGCTCTGCGCCGGCATACAGACGAAGTCTTGTAAGAGCCTTGCGTCCGAGCGTTGTGTTGGGGAGCATACCGTTTACAGCGAGCTCCATAGCCTTTTCGGGTCTTGACGCCATCAGCTTGGAGTACTGAATGGATCTGAGGTGGCCGATATAACCGGTGTGCCATCTGTAGAACTTTTTCTCAAGCTTGCTGCCTGTGAGAACAGCCTTTGAGCAGTTGATGATGATTACATGATCGCCGCAGTCGCAATGGGGTGCGAAGGTGGGCTTATGCTTGCCGCGGAGAAGGGTCGCCGCCTGAGCTGCAACACGTCCGAGGGGCTTGCCTGCTGCGTCGAGGATATACCACTTGCGCTCTACTGTCTGAGCATTGGGCATATAAGTAGTTGACATTTTCGTTTCCTCCTGAATTTTTAGTGAACAATCGGTATTATAACGGTTTTGCCGCTGTTTGTCAACGGTTTTTGAGAATATTTTTAAAATATATCCCCGTTTCTCTCTGTTTTTCTGTGTTTCTCTTCTTTTCTCTCGTTTTCTCGGGCGATATTTCACTTTGTATTGAATTTCTCGTAAGCCTCGTGCACCTCGGTGATATGGCGGCGGCTTATCGGGATATTCACGCCTGTCGAGAGGCTTATGCTCGATGTGCGCATGGAGCTTATGTAATTGAGGTTGACGATGAAGGATTTGTGCGGCTGGACGAATTTCCCGGAGCTTAGCAGCGGCGCGAAGAAATTCTCAAAGGAGATGTTGCGGCGGGTGCCGTTCACGATCTCGCCGTCCTTCATGACATATTTCATGCTCCGCACGTTGTTCTCGATGTAGACGACATCGTCCTCGTTGAGGCTCGTGACCGCTCCGGGCATACGCACCGTGACCATATTGCGCGGGACTGCTCGGTGAACGATGTAGGCGAAATCGAGCGCGGAGACGAATTCCATATAGTTGACGGGTTTCAGGATATAGCGCAGGGCGTTGACCGAGAACGCATCAAGAGCGTGTCCCTTTGAACGGGTGACGTAGATGAGCGGGGCGTTCGGGTAGCGGGAATGTATGAGCTTTCCGAGCTCTATGCCGCTCGAACCGTGCATTGAAACGCCGAGAAGGTATATGTCGTAAGCCGTGCCGGATATGAAGGTCTCGCGGAACCTGACCGGATCCGTGAATACCGTCACGTCGGCTTCCCGCTCGTTCTCGACCAGCCATTCGCGCGCCATAGCTTCTATGATGCGGACATCGTGCTTGTCGTAATCGCATATCAATATGGACAGCTTTTTTTCCACGGCATTTCACCTCTCTTTCGCTCTGATACGGTATGTTCCCGATAGTATGTTCCGATAGTGAATAATGAATAATGAATAATACAGAAACGCCGCAGTTACTCTCTGCGCTTTATGCTATTCACTATAAACTATTCACTCTTCACTATTTGCTCAGCCGCTTTAGCGGTGGTTCTGTATAAATCTGAGAATAACGAATGCGAGGCAGATGACCTGTCCCTTGCAGAAAGCTTCATACGGGTTCGTGGCGGGGCGCTCCCCGCACAAAAGACCGTGAGCTGCCCTTTATATCCGAGAATAACAGCTGCGAGGCAGATGACCCGTCCCTTGCGGAAAGGTCTCGTACGGGTTCGCGGCGGGGCGCTCCCCGCTCAAAAGACCGTGAGCTGCCCTTTATATCCGAGAATAACGACTGCGAGGCAGATGACCTGTCCCTTGCAGAAAGTTTCATACGGGTTCGTGGCGGGGCGCTCCCCGCTGGTGCCGGCGGCGGGGGTCGAACCCGCACGGTATCGCTACCAACGGATTTTGAGTCCGTCACGTCTGCCAATTCCATCACGCCGGCATAATTGTCGATAAAACAGTATAACATATATTACGCCCCTCGTCAAGCGCTTGAATGTTTTTTCCATAAAATTATCAAAAAATCTCTTGACATTTCGTTGAAAATGTATTACAATTAGTAATGTGAATAAGTCTGTATGCAAATACATTAAGTGTTTCGGCCCGCCGGACGCTCCGAAGACAGATTCCGGCAGAGCATCATGCCCCGTGAAGCGGCAGGACCCGACACCCTGCAGAGCAATGCGGTGTCCCGGTACGGACGGAATACAATACAGCTATTTATCATTATTACCAGATCTTGGTTTACATATTATACTCCGTGCGGCAAAATTTAATTTTTATTAATATTTCCAGAATTGCGGCAGGCGCAGGTAAGGCGCGCATGACCGTTTACTAACCGAAATGTCCGGGCGACCGGGTCTTAATAGAAGTTATATTATATCGCAAGCGCCAGAGCAGCGGTGATCGGTGCAGAGAACTGCCCGTGAGACCCGTCTGTTTTCGTGTTTCCTGTGCGGCGGAGTTGTGTCAGATCAGGAATCTTTACGAAAAGGAGGGAAGGTTTCATGGACTTAGGACTCGCAATTGTGCTGATCGTCGCTGCTTTAGTCGTCGGTGCGGCAGTCGCCGGACTGATCGTGTGGAAGATAGCGTTCGGCAAGGGCGTTGAGCACCGTAAAAGGGAAGCGGAAGCACAGATCGAGTCTGCCGAAAAGGAAGCGGAAAGAATAGTCTCCGAGGCGAACGAAAAAGCCGATGCCGCGAAGAAATCAAAGCTGGTGGAAGCCAAGGACGAAATTTACCGCCTGAGAGGGCAGGCCGAAAAAGAGATCCAGAAAATGAAATCGGAGACCGAGCGTGAGCTTAAGGAACGCCGCGCCGAGGTCTCAAGGTCTGAAAGAAGATTACAGCAGAAGGAAGAAAATCTCGACAAGAAGAACGACAAGATCGAAAAGCTTGAGGAGAGCCTCGCCAACAAGAACAAGAAGGCCGAGGAAAAGCTCGCGGAGGCCGAAAAGCTCAAGAACAGCCAGATGGAGATACTCGAAAGGATCTCCGGCTACACGACCGAGCAGGCGAAGGAGCACATCATTCGTATGCTCGATACCGAGCTCGACCATGAGAAGGCAGTCCGCATAAACCTGTACGAGCAGAAGCTCAAGGACGAGTGCGACGACAAGGCGAGAAATCAGATAGCGAACGCGATATCCCGTCTCGCCGCCGAGACCGTCTCGGAGATGACCGTATCCGTCGTTTCGCTGCCCAATGACGAGATGAAGGGAAGGATAATCGGACGCGAGGGAAGAAATATCCGCACGCTCGAACAGCTTACGGGCGTTGACCTGATAATCGACGATACACCCGAGGCTATCACGCTGTCCAGCCACGACAAGGTGCGCCGCGAGATCGCGCGTATCGCTCTCGAAAGGCTGATACAGGACGGCCGTATCCACCCGACCCGCATTGAGGAGACCGTAGAGCGCGCAAAGCGCGAGGTCGAGCAGAAGATCAAGCAGGAGGGCGAACGCGCTCTGCTCGCTACGAACGTGAACAACATGAACCCCGAGCTCGTAAGGCTGATAGGAAGGCTCTATTACCGCTCTTCGTACAGCCAGAACGTGCTCGACCACTCGATAGAAGTGGCTCACCTCGCAGGAATGATGGCGGACGAGCTGGGCGTGGACGCTGCGATGGCACGCCGCGCAGGTCTGCTGCATGACGTCGGAAAGGCGCTCAGCGAGGAGATCGAGGGCTCGCACGTACAGATCGGCGTTGACGTATGCCGCAAGTACAAGGAGAACCCCGAGATCATACACGCTATCGAGGCTCACCACGGCGACGTCGAGGCGAGAACAGTCATCGCGAACCTCGTCAAGGCTGCCGACGCTATCAGCGCCGCGCGTCCCGCCGCGAGAAGCGAGAATTACGACAACTACATCAAGCGCCTCCAGAAGCTCGAGGAGATATGCTCGTCCTATAACGGCGTTGAGAAGACCTACGCCATTCAAGCGGGCCGCGAGGTGCGCGTGATGATAAAGCCCGAGGCTATGAACGACGACAAGATGACCGTTCTTGCGCGCGAGATCGCGAAGAAGATCGAGGCGGAGATGGAATATCCCGGACAGATCAAGGTCAATCTTATCCGCGAGAGCCGCGCTGTCGAATACGCAAAGTAATAATTTTAGTCAGGAGCCCCGTGCTGAAACGGGGCTCTTGTTACAATAGGATATTTACTGCCGCGGTGCTGACAGCCGCGCAGACTATATCGCCGAGAAGAGCCGCCGCGAGAGCGTAGCGGGTCTTTTTTGCTTTAACCGCGGCAAAGTAAACGGACATAGTGTAGAACGTAGTCTCGCTGCTGCCGAGTATCACAGACGCGACGCGTCCTGCGCGGCTGTCGGGGCCGCTGCTACGCAGTATCTGCTCGTATATCGCGGTAGCTCCGCTGCCCGAGAACGGCCGCAGCAGCATAAGCTCGCCGCATTCCGGCGGGAAGCCCGCGGCGTCGAGCAGCGGGGCGAGCAGCCCGGTAACGAGCTGAGTCCCTCCCGAGGCGCGGAACGCCGCCACCGTCACCACAAGGCAGAACAGCGACGGGAACACGTCATACACCGTCCGGAGCCCCTCCCTGACGCCCTCGGTGAACTCCCCGAACACGTCCGTTCCCCTGAAAAGACCGTACAGCAGCACTCCCGCGAACATTGCGGGGATCATGAAGTCCGAAAAGCTCACAGCCGCCGCCTTCTTTCGGCGCGGCGGCATACCGCGCAGCAGGTCAGAGCCGCCGCCAGAGTGCAGACCGACGATATCCACACGCAGGGCAGTATCTCCATGGGCGCCGCGGAGCCGTACTTCAGCCGCAGAGCCGCCGCAGTGGTCGGTATGAGCTGGAGGCTCGCCGTGTTCATTACCGTGAGGGTTATCATGTTCGCCGAGGCTGTCTGCGGGTCGGGGGAGCGTTCCTCGCGCTCTATCTCGCGCATGGCGGCTATCCCGAAGGGCGTCGAGGCGTTGCCGAGCCCGAGTATGTTCGCGGTGATGTTC
Organism: Ruminiclostridium sp.; assembly: GCA_024682455.1. Classification (GTDB taxonomy): domain Bacteria; phylum Bacillota; class Clostridia; order Oscillospirales; family Ruminococcaceae; genus Ruminiclostridium_E. Next base: position 5,365 of record JAIKZF010000043.1, read on the forward strand.
AGGGTTATGTACTGCATGGCCTTGCCGCCGCGCTTGAGCCCGCCGAACAGCTTCGACAGCACCGGCGCCGCAAGAGCCGCCAGCTTTTCCGTGAGCCCCGAGCTCTGCGCGACCCGCATCAGTCCGCTCCACAGCACAATCACTCCGGTCAGAGTTATCGCGAGCTGCACCGCGTTCCCGCATTCCTCAAGGAACGAGGTCGACAGCTCTTCCATTCGCCCCGTCAGCGCCGCGAACACGAACGCGGCCGCGACAAGCCCGGTCATTATATATTTCATCATAGCAAAAGCCTCCTTCATATAATAGTATGAGGGAGGCGTTTTTTAAATTACATCGTTTTCGCCGAACGTTATCTCGTGCAGCCCCGGATCTCTCAGCAAAGCCTCCGCCAGCGGGTCCTCGATCTTTTTCACGATCGTGCGGTAAAGGCTGCGGGCGCCGTATTTTTCGCTGCAGCCGAGCTCGGCGAGCTTCGAGACGGCTGCCTCGGTGACGGTCAGGGCTACGCCCGCCGCCGCCGCGCGCTCCCGGAGCTCCGAAAGCATTTTCCGGGCTATCTTCACGTTGTCCTCCTTTGAGAGCTTCGTAAAGACAGCTATCTCGTCTATGCGGTTGAGAAATTCGGGTCTGAATACCTTCTCTATCTCCTCCCGCGCCGTGCGTGAGGCGGGATCCGTGCCCCCGGCTGCAAAGCCGAGATGAGCGCCCTTGCCCGTTATGCGTTCGGCGCCCGCGTTGGTCGTCATTATGATGAGGCAGCTTTTCAGGCTGACCCTGACGCCGTCCGCCGAGGTTATGTGCCCCTCGTCGAGAGCCTGCAGCAGTATATTCAGCACGTCGGGGTGAGACTTTTCTATCTCGTCGAAGAGCAGTACGCTGCACGGGTGCCGCTTTACCGCCTCAATGAGCCGTCCTCCGTCCTCGTATCCCACATAGCCCGCCGGAGCCCCGATGAGCCCCGAGACGCTGTGCTTTTCCATATACTCGGACATATCGAAGCGCACAAGGGCTCTCTCTCTGCCGAACAGCGCTCGTGAGACAGCCTTCGAGAGCTCGGTCTTGCCTACGCCCGTGGGTCCCGCGAAGAGGAAGCTCCCCATAGGACGGTCGTGTCTCGCTATACCGGCGCGGCCGCGCTTTATCGCTGCCGTGACAGCCCGCACTGCGTTCTCCTGCCCGATGACGGCGCGGGAGAGCTCGTCACCGAGCCCCGCGAGCCTGTCCGCGTCGCTGCGCGTCAGCTCGGACACCGGTATGCCGGTCAGGCTGCCCGCCGCGGACGCTATGTCCGCGGCGGTTATAACGCGGGTCTGCTTCCCGGAGGGTATCAGTCCGTCGCGATAAGCGGTGAGCGTTCTCTCGCGGTCGCGTATCTCGGCGGCAAGCTCGAAATCCTGCTTCATCACGGCGTTCTCCTTCTCCTCGGAGAGCTTTTCGAGCTTCCGGCGAAGCTCGCTCTCATCTGTGTCCGTGCTTTCGAGCCTTGCGGCGGCGCAGCTCTCGTCTATGAGATCTATCGCCTTGTCCGGGAGCCGTCTGTCCTCCATATAGCGCACGGAAAGCCTTACGGCGGCTTCTATCGTCTCGTCGGAGAGGGTCACGTGATGATGCTCCTCATAGCGTGGACGGAGCTCCCGCAGTATCCGGACGGTGTCCTCCGGCGTGGGCTCCTCGATATACACGGCGCGGAAACGCCTCGCCAAAGCGGTATCCTTCTCTATCGAGCGGCGGTACTCGTCGGAGGTGGTTGCTCCTATTACGCGGAGCTCGCCGCGCGCGAGGGCGGGCTTTAAGATGTTCGCCGCGTCTATCGCGCCCTCGGCGGCGCCCGCTCCGACTATCAGGTGTATCTCGTCTATGAAAAGAATGATGTTCGGGTCGTCGCGAGCCTCGTCGATCACAGATTTTATACGTTCCTCGAAGTCCCCGCGGTACTTCGCGCCCGCTACCAGCGCCGGCAGGTCGAGGCTGTACACCCGGCAGTTCCTCAGCTCGTCGGGGGCTGCTCCCGAGGCTATGCTCAGCGCGAGACCCTCGACCACCGCGGACTTGCCGACGCCCGCCTCTCCGATAAGGCACGGGTCGTTCCTGCGGCGGCGGAGCAGTATCTTCGTCAGCGCGGCGGTCTCCCGCTCGCGGCATATAACGGGGTCGAGCGAGCCTGCTCTCGCTGCCGCGGTCAGGTCTCTGCCGAACCGGTCGAGCACGGTGACGCGGTATTCGCGGTCGGGAGCCCGGTCCACAGCTCCGTTTCGCGGAGCCGTGCCGCATTCGCGGGCTATGCGCTTGGCGTCGGCTCCGAGCTCCCGCAGGAATACGGCTCCGCAGCAGCTCTCGTCCCCGATCACCGACATCAGTATATGCTCTGTCCCCGCGAAGCTGCTTCCCGAGCTGCGGGAATCGCGGAATGCGTTCTCAAGTATGCGCTTGCTGCGCGGGGTGATGTCGGCAACGGTGAGCTTTGTGGCTGTCCCGCGCCCTATCGTCTGCTCCAGCTTGCGCATGATGTCCCTGTCCGTCACCCCGTACTTTACTAGCGCCGCGCACGCCGCGCTGTCCTCAACGCACAGGAGCCCGTACAGGATATGCTCGCTGCCGATATAGCCGTGCCCCATGTCCATAGCCGCGTCGACGGCTTTGTTGAGGGCTGTGTTCGCCTTTTCCGTAAAACCTTTGAATTCTATCAATGCTTGTCCCTCCGCGAAATTTTCCGTGCGGTGTCAACAAATCCCGCACGATGACATATATTGTATTATGAAACGTTTCATAATACTTTAATCAACGGAGGGACCACATTATGTGCGGGACTAACAACTGTACGCTCATCATCATTATCCTTCTGATCCTCTGCTGCTGCAACGGCAACGGCAACGGCTGCGGGATCCTCGGCGGATGCGGGAACGGCTGCGGCAACAACGGCTGCAACGACAACTGCGGCTGCGGCAACAACTGCTGCTGAGCGTAAACGCAAAAAAGGGGAAGGCTCGGTGCCTTCCCCGTTTTTGTATTGTTTGAGATCACGCCATGCCGGCGGTGATGACAGCCATTTTGTAGACCTCCTCGGCGTTGCAGCCGCGGGAGAGGTCGTTGATCGGCGCGTTGAGACCCTGGAGTATCGGACCGTAAGCCTCGAAGCCTCCGAGACGCTGAGCGATCTTGTAGCCGATGTTGCCAGCCTCGATGAGCGGGAAGATGAAGGTGTTCGCCTGACCGGCCACCTTGGAGTCGGGGCACTTGGTCTTTGCGACCTCGGCGGAAACTGCGGCGTCGAACTGGAATTCGCCGTCGATCGTGAGCTCGGGGTCGAGCTTGCGGGCTTCGATGACCGCGTCGTGAGAGAGCTGGACTGTGCCGCCCTTGCCGGAGCCGTAGGTGGAGAAGCTGAGCACCGCTACCTTGGGGTCGATGCCGAAGCACGCCGCTGTTCTCGCTGTCTCGACGGCTACCTCCGCGAGCTGCTGAGCTGCCGTGAGGACAACGTTGCCGTCCTTATCGAGCTTGTCCGAGTAGCTCAGGTTGATAGCGCAGTCGCCCATAGCGATAGTCTCCTCGGCGCCGTCCTTCTCTCTGAAAAGAATGAAGCTGGAGCTTACGAGGTTCGAGCCCTTCTTGGTCTTTACGATCTGGAGAGCGGGACGAACGGTGTCTGCTGTGGAGTAGGTCGCGCCGCCGAGTAGGGCGTCCGCCTTGCCCATTTTTACGAGCATCGTGCCGAAGTAGTTGGACTTTTTCAGGAGAGCCGCGCATTCCTCCTCGGTCATCTTGCCCTTGCGGAGCTCTGCCATTGTCTTTACCATTTCCTCCATATCGGGGTAGGTGAGCGGGTCGATGATCTGCGCCTTTCCGATGTCGAAGCCGCCGTCGGAGGCAGCCTTCTTCACGTCGTCGGGGTTCCCGCAGAGGATAACGCCCATAAGGTCTTCCTTAAGCAGTCTGTCTGCTGCGGAGAGTATGCGCGCATCGGTGCCTTCGGTGAATACGATAGTCTTTTTGCTTGCTTTAAGGTTTGCAAGCAGCTTGTCGAACATTGCCATTTTGTTATGACCTCCGTTAATAATTTACTGCGTATTATTATAGCACTTTTCCTCAACGAATGCAAGCATTTTGTTGATATATTTGTATATTGTTATCCGAAATGCCTGACCGCGTGGAGGGCGTAATCTGCCGGAGGGCTCCGGCTCTCCTTTTTTATTCTCCGAAAACATTGACAAATATAATGAAATGTGATAAAATAACAATGATATATTGCGCAATAATTTATGCACAATCAACAAATGCTGACATCTTTTTCTGTGAAATATCCCTTAACAGGAGCACTATATGAAGGAAAAGCTATTAAAAATACTCGGTCTTGAACATAAAAGCGAATATGTAAGGAATTTCTTATACGCCTCGAACATAAAGTCGAGTATTTATATGTCCGTGTACATAACCTGCATGGAGATATGGATGATAATAAGGCTGCTGTCGCGGCAGCTCCAGGGCATTGACCTGCGCAGCACCGACTACTATATCTCCCACTACTGCAATTACGCTATGCTGCTGGCGGCCGCCGCCGTTATGCTGATATTCGCGGTAATGTATATCAGGGGGAAAAAGGTCCCGCAGGCGCTGGGCTATGTGCTGAAATGGGCGTTCATGCTGATATGCGTGTCCTTCGGTATCGAGATATCCGCCGCCGACTACGGAAAGGGCGAGCAGGTGTTCACATTCCTGACTATGGAGCTTTTCGCCGCCTGCCTGCTGACATGGTACCCGATATTCGGGTTTATGATAATCTCGGTGTCGTACGGTATCTTCTACCTGACTCTCGATGCAACGCTCGTGACGGCGACCGGTTTTATCGGAGCCACCGACGCCACAAAGATAAATCTGTTCATCATGTATGTCGCCACGCTGTTCTGCAGCTTCGGGAATTACGCCCGTACAGCTTCACAGGCTCGCAAGGCCGAGGAGCTCTCGCGGATGAACGGCCGCCTTGAGGACATCGCGAAGCACGACGAGCTCACGGGCATACACAATATGCTGTATTTCCGCGCCGAGGCGGAAAAGCTCCTGAAAACGAAGAAAAAAAGCGAGCTGACGTTCCTTTTCCTCGATATCGAGAATTTCAAGTCCTATAACGAGACCTACGGTTTCAGCAAGGGCAACGAGTTGCTGAAACGGGTCGCGCAGATGATAGATTCCGCGTTTTCCTACTCGCTGTCGGCGCGCTTCTCGGACGACCACTTCGTGGTGCTCACCGCGAGCCCCGGCTCCGAGGGAACGGTCTCGCTGATCTCCGAAAAGCTGGAGAGCGAGGACAGCGATGTGCAGCTCCACCTCAAATGCGGAGCCTACTCGCCCACGGAGTCCGACGACGACCCGATACTCGCCTGCGACCGCGCAAGATTTGCCTGCAACAGCATAAAGAAGCACTTCGGCAAAAAGTACCGCGTATATGACAGCGGGCTTGAGGAAACATATCACCTGAAACGGTATGTCGTAAACAGCATAGATACCGCCGTTCGCGAGGAATTCCTGCGCGTGTACTATCAGCCGATAATGTCGGCTGCCGACGATACCGTCGCAGGATTTGAGGCTCTCGCACGCTGGGACGACCCTGCTCACGGCGTCCTTATACCCGCGTTGTTCATCACGACGCTTGAAGAGCACCGGCAGATACATAAGCTGGATATGTTCATTATAGACCGCGTCTGCCGCGATATCCGCCACAGGCTCGATACGGGGAGCTTCTGCCCGCCGGTTTCCGTCAACCTGTCCAGGCTCGACTTCGAGCTCGTCGATATAGTGGGCTGTCTCTGCGGGACTGCCGACAGATATCATATCCCGCACTCGCTGATAGATGTCGAGATAACCGAGAGCGCGCTTGTCGGACAGAAGGAAAAGCTTAAGGCGGAGCTCGACCGCATACGCGCCGAGGGTTTCAGTATACTGCTCGACGACTTCGGCAGCGGATATTCCACGCTGAACGTGCTGAAGGAATACCGGTTCGATGTGCTTAAGATAGATATGCAGTTCCTGGAGGGCTTTCCGGATAATCCGAATACCGGCGTGATACTTGAGAATGTGCTGGCTCTCGCGAAGAGCCTCGGCATGACCTCGCTCGCCGAGGGCGTTGAGACGGAGGAGCAGTACGCGTTTCTGCGCAGGATAGGCTGTGAGAAGGTGCAGGGCTATATGTTCAGCCGCCCCGTGCCCATAAATCAGCTCGATGAGAAGCTCCTCACGGGCAGTTTGAAGCCCGCGAAGAAAGAAATATGAGAAAAACGAGAAAATCCGCGCGACCTTTCGCGGGTTTTTTCGTCTATATTATTGAAAGGAAGAAAAGGACCGTGGAAGACAACGCTATCGTGGAGCTCCTGTGGGCGCGTGACGAAGCCGCTCTCAGGGAGATACAGAACAAATACGGCGGCTACCTTTACACCATTGCGAACAATATCCTCGGAAACGGTGAGGACAGCGGCGAGTGTGTGAACGATACATACTTCAAGGCATGGTGCTCGATACCGCCGACACGTCCCGCGAAGCTCGGGGCTTATCTCGCGGCTGTCGTGCGCAACCTTGCCATAACCGTGTTCCGGAAGCGCAGCGCTCAGTCGCACGGCGGCTCGCAGTACGCCCTGTCGCTGGACGAGCTCGGCGAGTGCGTGTCCGGCGGCGAGCTGCCCGAGCAGCAGGCCGAGGCGGGATATCTGAGCAGGTGCATAAACGCCTATCTGCGCACTCTCAGCACCGAGGCGCGTGATATTTTCGTGTGCCGCTACTTTTTCAGCGACTCCATAAGCGATATAGCGTCTTATTTCGGCGCGGGCGAATCGAAGATCAAAAGCTCGCTCTTCCGCTCTCGTGCGGGTCTGCGCGAATATCTGAAAAAGGAAGGCTTCAACGTGTAGCGCTCCCGGAGCGCCGCACGGCAATACAAAAACGGAGGCGTACCCTCAGGGTACGGAGATGGCTATGAAAAAAGAAGAATTATCCGACGCAATGAACGAGCTCGATGAGGATATAATAGATTCCGCGGCGGAAAAGCGCGTAAAGCCCGCCGAAGCTCCGAAAAGAAAACCGCCGGTATTCGTCTGGGCGGCGGGGCTCGCAGCCGCAGCCGCTGTTGTGGCGGGAATAATACTGCTGCCTAATCTCGGCGGCAAGCCCGTCGTTATCGACCACGTGCCGGTGACCGACGAGCAGCCGTCAGTCACGACTGCCGCAGACACCGGGCCCGCAGTTACGACAGAGAGCAGCGGCTCGGTGTTCGTCGCGGACGGCGAGCCCGACGAGACCGAGGACTGGTTCAGGACGCTCACCGAGCGCACAAGACCGGGCAGCTCCGTAATAAAGAACGTTTCCGCGGTCAATTCCGTCGGGAACTACATCATGACCGATACCGCGCTTAAGATCGACGTGAACGGAGACGTTCCCGAGGAGACCCTGCGCAGATACATCACGCTCGACGAGGGCGGGGAATTCACGCTGACGCGTTCTGCGGACGGCTCATACCTTCTCTCCGCTGCGGAAAGCTTTGAGCGCGGCAGGACTGTAAGACTCTCCGTGTCGGACGACAGCGGCGAGATCTGCGACAGCTACGCGTTCTCCACTATGGCGGAATTTGCGGTCAAGTCCGTATTTCCCGATGACGGGAACGTCTACGCTGCCACGGATTCGGGCGTTGAGATAGAGTTCACCTGCATACCCGACATTTCAGCGGCTGCGGACTGGTTCACGATAACCCCCGGCATCAACGGCAGGTTCACAAAAGCGGGCAGCAGGCTGGTGTTCTCGCATGACGAGCCCTTCGAGCCCATGACGAGCTATTCCGTCACGATAAAAGCGGGCTTCCCGTCAGTCGACGGACAGCGGCTCGGGGAGGACAGGACGTTCACATTCAGGACCACAGGTTACACCAGTGACTCCTACCTGATCACCGCAGGCTCGAACAGCGGCTTTTCCGAGTCCTTCATACCCGGCGACCGGGCGTGCGTGGAGCTGTACTGCTCCGAAGACCTGCGCAATACCGAATATGAGCTGCATCTTTACGGCTTCGACAGCGCCGACGCCTACGCGGAGGCGATAAAGGCGCGTATGGACGGAAGCCCCTCGGTGGATACCGCCGGAATGCCGGAGGTGTATTCCTCGAACGAAAAGCCGTTCAGCCGTGAGAGCGGGAACGCGGTATATGTGCTGCTGCCCGAAGAGCTGGCTCAGGGCTTCTATGCCGCGGATATCTTCGTGACCGACGGGCAGGGAACTCTTCACAGCGTGCAGTATCTGGTCGAGGTGTCCCAGCTTGCCGTTTATTCGCTGAGCCTCGGCGAGGAGGAGCTGTTCTACGTGAACCGCTCCGATACGGGAGCTCCCGCGGAGGGAGCAGTCGTTACGCTGGATATCGGCGGCAGAAAGTATACCGGGAAAGTCGGCGCCGACGGTCTCGCGAAGATCGACACCTCCGGCGAGAGCGGCAAGGCTGTGCTTGACATAAGCGGCGGCGCGCGCTATATCGACGCGCTCATTCTGTCCGATATCACGGAGGTCGGGTACGACGACCTGTTCTATACCTATATATATACCGACCGTGAGCAGTATCTCACGACGGACACGATAAGAGTCTGGGGCGTGCTGATACCCCGCGTGCGCAATACAGCCCTGCCCTCGGAGCTGAAAGTGACTCTCGGCGACTACCTGACCGGTGAGGGCGAGGATATACCGGTCACGATATCGGATAACGGCACATTTACCGCCGAGTTCGCCTACAAGAACCATAAATCGGGTTCCTCATGCGTGATGCTGAAAAGCGGCGAGGATATGATCGCCTTCAAGTATGTCGGCATATTCGATTACGTGAAGCCCGAATATGTCGTTGATCTGACTGCTCCGGACTATGTGGTGCTGCCGCAGAAGGAGCCGTTCGGGGTGGGAGTGAGCGCTTCCTACTATGAGGGCACGCCCGCAGAGGGGCTCACCTTCGAGGTCTCGGCGTACGACTCGGAAAAGATATATATGACGACGGACGAGGACGGCAGCGCGGAGGCTGAGCTGACGACCTACGATACATACAGCAAAGACTGGCGGCTCCAGAGCGTTTACCTGAGCGCGTCGCTGACCGGCGCAGAGAACGTCTATATAAGCGAGTATAAGCATATCGACGCGTTTTTCCGTGACGTTATGCTGCAATATAACCTTGACAGCAAGAAAAATCTCACCATTTACACCAACAAGCTCGATTTCAGCAAGGCCGACGAGTATTTTGAGAAGCGCAATTCCGCCGAATACAGGAATAAGAGCGCTTACAGCATAATGAAGGGAGCTCCGACGGAGACCGAGGTGAACGTCAGGATAAAGCATTACTGGACGGAAACCGAGGAGCTCGGCAGCTACTACGATTATCTGGAGAAGAAGACTGTCAGAAGGTACAGATATGTCGACCGCTCTACCCAGGTCGCGGCGTACAGACTGACCACCGAGAACGGAAAGTTCAAGCTGCGCGGTCTGCCGTTTGTGGCGGATCACGGGCGCTATGTCGTGGAGATGAGCTACAGCGACACCAACGGCTATCCTGTCGAGCTGAGCTTCACGGTATTCATGGGCAGCGACGGCGAATGGTCCGAGAACGGCTTCTACGGCAAGTACAGCGGCAATGAGTCCGGAATGGTAAGCTATTCGATAGATATGGCTTATGACAGATCGGGCGACGACCCCTACGCGCACTATAATTCCTTCTCCGACAATGACGTGATCGGCTTCTCCCTGACACGTAACGGCGAGGGGACTCCCGACAGCGGCAGAATGCTGTTTGCCGTGTATCAGAACGATCTCATCGACTATAAGGTATACGATGTCGGCGAAACTCCCATAGTGCTCTATCAGGCGAAGGACGAGCTGATACCGGACGCCAATTTCTGCGGGGCGTACTTCGACGGGCGGCATATATACAGCGCGCCTGGAGGCATCATGTACTATGACCCCTCGGAACGCGCGCTGAATATCGAGGCTTCCTGCGACAAGGAGAAATATGACGCCGGGGAGACCGCCGGGATCACGGTAAAGGTGACCGACATGAACGGCGAGGCTGTCGGCGGGGCTGTCGTACACCTGTCCTGCGCGGATGAGGCGGCGTTCGCGATATCCGGGCAGTACGCGGATATCCTTGACGGACTGTACAGCTATGTTTACTATCCGTGGGCGTCGGTCAGTGCAAGCTACGTACAGCATTACTCCGATAATCTGTCCCTCAACGACGCCGGCGGAAAGGGCGGCGGCGACGGCGGAGGTATAAGGCGCGATTTCAGGGATACCGCGTTCTTCGGCGAGGCTGTCACCGGAGAGGACGGCACGGCGGTGTTCACCGTGAAGCTGCCCGACAACCTCACGACGTGGAGAGCGACGATACTTTCGATGTACAATACCGAGCGGGATCGCCTGACGGCGGGGACGAAGCTCCTGCCCGTTGTGGTCAGCCGCGACGTTATGATAACCCCGATAATGCAGTCGGTCTACACCGAGGGCGACGATATCTCCGTTTCCGCGAAGTGCGCGGGACTGCCCGCAGGCGGAGAGATATCCGTAAGGATATACGGCGCCGGCACGGACAAGGAGACAAGCATAAGCCCCAAGGAGACCGCGGACTTCGGAAGGCTGCCCGCCGGTGAATACAAGGTCACATTCTCTGCCGACGGCGACGCTGTGGAGATGCCTCTTAAGGTCGTAAAGACGCAGCTTGAGACGGATATATTCCGCAGCTTCGATCTTGACGCTCTTGCCGCGGGCATCGCGCCGACGAAATATCCCGTCACGATAGCCTTCTTCGACAAGGAATATATGCTGAGCACGCAGATAATGAAGGATCTCGTATCCTACAGCGGGCAGAACCTCGGAATGAGGCTGGCGGCGGCGTACTCGGCGGTTCAGCTCGGATATATGACCGGGCAGGAGATGATCGACGAGTTCCTGCCCGAGACGAACAGCTCACTTGCGCGGGAGCTCCCTGCCGCGGGATACAGCACGGAGCTTACAGCTCTTATGTGCGCGGCTGTTCCGGAGGCTGTGAGCCGCGATAATCTGATACCCATTTTGGGGATGTACGTCGGAGGAGAAGGTCTTTCCGACGACCTGATCAGAGACAGATGTGCCTGCCACATGGCTCTCGCGGCTCTCGGAGAGAACATACTTCCCGATACCCGTGAGCTTCTTGAGAGCGGCGAGGTCGAAGACCCGATCGCGGGCATATACCTTTCGGCTGCGCTCGCGTTCAGCGGCGACTATAAGGGCGCCTATGACGCCTATATAAAATATGTTCCCGAGGTGACCATTGACGACAGCGACCAGAAGGCAGTCAAGGCCTTCATACGGGACAAGGAGCTCGGCAATGAGGCACGCACCCGCGCGGCTCTCATCACCGCGTCGCTGCTCGATCTGCCCGAGGCTGAGGCTTTCGCGAGATATCTTGACTCGGTGGAGACTCCCTACGACAGCTACGGGCTCCAGCTCGTCGTCTATCTCTCACACTATGTTCCCAAGGCGAAGGGCGCGGCTGCGTTCACCTATGTGAAGAACGGCAGTACCGAGACTGTGAAGCTGAACAGGCACCGTCCGACAGTCATAAGCTTCACCGAGGAGCAGCTCGCGAACGCGGCTTTCAGCGTGCAGTCCGGCGCGGTATACGCTCTGGCGGGCTATGTGGGCAGGATAACCGAGAACACCGAGCCTCCGACTCTTAAGGTGAGCAAGGAGATCATCGGTGTGCCGGAGCCTGGGCAG
>JAIKZF010000103.1 GCA_024682455.1 Ruminiclostridium sp.
GCTCCGGACGGGGGCTTTTTTCGGCTTCTCTGTTATTTATGGCGCGTTGCCATTGAATTTCCGGCCAAAATATGGTATAATGACGGTAAAACATGACAGGGAGAACAATTATGACGCTATACGTAAGCGACCTTGACGGTACGCTTCTGAACAACGCCGGAAAGCTCGCGCCCCGCGCCGCCGATATGCTCAACTGCATGACTGCGGGCGGAACGCTTTTCTCATACTGCACAGCCAGGGGTCTTATGACTGCCGGGAAGATAACCGGGCGGTTGAAGCTCACCGCGCCGGTGGCGCTGATGAACGGCGTGTTCATCTACGACCCGCTGACGGACACCTACCCCGTCAGGAACGTGTTCGGAGCCGCGCAGGCGGAGCTGGTAAAGCGCGCCGTCACCGGATACGGCGAGACCCCGATGATATTCTCGGTCATCGGCGGCAGGGAGCGGGTGAGCTTCGTCAAAGGAGCGGATAACCTGAAAAAGCACATTTCCGGCAAGCGCGGAGACCCGCGGCTGCGCCCGATTGACGGCTATGACGGGCTCTTCGACGGCGAGATGTTCTACGCGGCGTTCATAAACCCGAAGAACAAGCCGGAGCTCGACAAGCTCTTCACGCCGGAGAACGGCTTCGCGTATTCGTACTATACCGATACGTACGACACCTCGCAGCAATGGTACGAGGTGTTCTCCGCGAGCGCGGGCAAGTCAGGCTCGGTGCTTAAGCTCAAGGAGCTCACCGGCGCGGACGAGGTCGTCTGCTTCGGCGACAATGCCAACGATATACCGATGTTCCGCGCAGCCGACCGCTGCTACGCTGTCGGGAACGCGATACCGGAGCTAAAAGAGCTGGCGGACGGCGTTATCGGCACGAACGAGGAGTGCGGAGTTCCCGAATTCATACAGGGCGAGGTCTTCCCGAGGTTCGCGTACGAGCCTCCGATGACGGATATCGACGAGGAGCGCTTCGAGCTCTCGGTGCGGAAAGCTCTGGAGCGCGAGCGCACGACGATAGGCACGCTGAACGAGAAGCTCATACATCACACGCTGAAATGCTATTACTGCGACGACCCCGACCAGGAGGTGAAGATCGGAGGCTTCTTCGCCGACGGCGTCGGTGAGAGCGGTATCTTTGAGATACAGAGCGGCAGCTTCGGCTATCTGCAAAAGAAGCTTTCGCAGATGCTCCGCGTCAGTCATGTCACGGTCGTCTACCCCTACGCGAAGAAAACGCACAGTTACTCGATAAACGCTCAGACCGGCGAGGTGCTTTCCTCCGTCACCCGCACGGACAATTCGTTCTCAAAGCTCTTTCTGGAGCTCTACCGGCTGAAAGCGTTCATCACGAACCCCAACCTCACGATAAGGATTGCGTTTCTGGAGATAGACAGGAAGACGTATTTCAGGGACTCGTCGAAGCGCCGCACCCGCGGTATGAAAAAGGATAAGTTCCCGCTCGCCCTGCTGCGGGAGATAAGGCTGGAGCGTGGCAGCGATTACCGTGTGTTCCTGCCGGAGGGACTGCCGGACGAGTTCACAAGGGAGGAGTTACAGAAGCTCTGCCGTCCCACCGACGCCTCGCTCATGCTCTCGGTGCTGGAATTTGTCGGGGTGGTGCGCCGCTCGGGTAAGCGCGGCAGGGCGCTGCTCTATTCGGTCGTTCCCGACGGCTCCGGGCAGGCATAAAAAGCGGCACCGGCAGTTATGCCGGTGCCGCTTGCGCTCGAGAGGCCGCTGCGCTCGAGTGCCTCCGGCGGCCAGGTCTGTCGGTCAGCCCCTCTGGCTCCTTCGTCGCCACCTCCCCGCTAACGGGGAGACCACCTTTTAAAAAAGGGCTGGACCCTAAAACAAAGCGCTTCGCCTTGCAGCGGGGAGAGGTAGTACGACTTTTGATAGTAAAAGAAACAGAAATAACCAAAAAATGTACTTTTTTTGATAGAATAAGCGGCACCGGCATAATTGCCGGTGCCGCTGTGTTTTGCGTAACGTGACTTATTCCTCGGCGGGAGCTTCCTCGCTGTCGGCTTCGTCTTCAAGCAGAGCCTTGATAGAAAGACTTACTCTGTTCTTTTCCTCGTCGATCTCGGTGATCTTAGCGTCAACGATCTGACCTACGGAAAGAACCTTGGAAACGTCGGTAACGCGCTCCTTCGCTATCTGGGAGATGTGGATAAGACCCTCTACGGCGGGGATTATCTGAGCGAATGCGCCGAAAGGTGTGATCGAAACGATCTGTACCTTGACTACATCGCCCTCCGCGAATTCCGCGAGGAACTTCGTCCACGGATTGTCCTCGGGCTTCTTGGCTGTGAGGGAAACTCTCTTCTTCTCGGGATCGAAGCTCTTGACGGTAACTTCGAGCTTGTCGCCTATGCTGACTACCTCTTTCGGGTGCTTTACTCTGTTCCATGTGAGCTCGGTGAGGTGTACCATGCCGTCAACGCCGCCCAGGTCTACGAATACGCCGTAGCTCTCCATAGACTTGACTTCGCCGACGAACTTCTTGCCGACTTCAAGCTCTTCCCAGAACTTCGCCTTGACAGCGTCGCTCTCTTCTCTCTCGGCAGCCTTGATAGAGCCGACCACGCGGCCTCTGCCCTCATTGACCTCGATGACCTTGAATTTTATTGCCTTGCCCTGGATATCCTCAAGCTTGCCGTTTCTCGGAACGCCGGACTGCGAAGCGGGTACGAACACGCTTGCGCCCTCCTTCGACGTTACCATTACGCCGCCCTTTACGACCTTTGTAACGGTACCCTCGACGCTCTCGTTGTTCTCCTTTGCGGCAACTATCCTTTCCATGCCCTGCTGAGTGTCGACCTGCTTCTTGGACAGGTAAACATAACCCTCGGCGTCATTGATCTTCTTTACCACGCAGTCGATAACGTCACCGACCTTGACTACATCCTCGGGTGCCTTGGTGGGATCGTTTGAAAGATCCTCGGCGAGTATGTAGCCCGAGTGCTTTGTCCCGATGTCTACGACCGCTTCAGTCTTGTTAACAGCAACAACAGTAGCCTTGACCCTATTCCCTGTATATACTCGCACCCTTTCCATTGAATCGAGGGCAGCCATGAACTCCGGATCCATAGCTTCATCCTTGATGATCTCGCTCATAATATTATGAACCTCCTTAATTATATATGCAGGGGTCGACGCTCCTGCTGTAATTCCTATTTTAACATCCTTTGAAGATGATAAAAGGCGCAGTATGCCGGGCTTATGCTCCCGCACGAGCTGTGCGGCGTTCTCGCAGAAAAATGTCGGACATTCCGCCGCGCAGATATCCGCGAGCTTTTTCGAGTTACTGCTGTGCGCTCCGCCCACGACTATCATCATTCCGCATTGCCTTGAAAGCTCTGCGGCCTCGCTTTGTCTGTCAGCGGTAGCTCTACATATTGTATCAAAAAATTCGGCTTTTGTATAGTGTTTTTTTATTTTTTTTTGCAAATCTGTCCATTTGCACATATCGAAAGTTGTCTGAGCGACTACTTTTAGTGATTTTGTACCAAAAGTTTTATGCGATACTGTGAGCTCTTCAAGCTCTTCCGGCGAATCTACTGCCGCGGAGCTTCCGGCTGCCCAGCCCATGATACCCTTGACCTCGGGGTGTGTGCCGTCGCCGACGACCAGCAGGTCGCTTTCGCCGCATTCCGCGGCTATCCGGTGTATGCGCTCGACAAATGGGCAGGTCGCGTCAACACATTCGAGCCCCAGCTCCGCTATGCGGTCATACATATCTCTGCCGACCCCGTGGCTTCTTATCACTATGCAGCCGCGGGCCTGCTCGGGCTCGTCCGCCGGTATCACGCCCTGCTCACGCAGCTCGGAGATCACGTCATTGTTGTGTATCAGCGGGCCGAGAGTGTAGACCGTACCGTGCTCCGCCGCCGCCTTGCGGGACAGCTCTATGGCGCGCTTCACGCCGTAGCAGAAGCCTGCGCTTTTCGCAACGACGATCTCAGCCATTCGCGTCACCGTCCGGGGACTTTTTCGCGGGCACCGGAAGCGGCAGTCCCGCCTCGTCGTAGATCTTCTTCTGGAGCTTCGCCAGAGAGTCGCCGATACGCTTTGAGGAATTTCTCATGCTGTGTCTGTCGTTTTCGTCTATGTGGACCTGCTCGGCGGGTATCATCTCGCCGAAGGCTATGTCGACCCTATGCTTTTCGCCGTATCTTATGCACACCGGCAGGATCGGAGCCGCTGCCTGTGAGGCTATCAGCACCACGCCGGATTTTATGCGTCCGAGAGTGCCGTCCTTTGAGCGCGTTCCCTCGGGGAATATTACGAGTATGCGGTTTTTCTTTATCGCCTCGACCGACGTTCTGATCGGAGCGTCGTCACCGGCTCCCCTTGTCACCGGGAAGGCTCCGCAGCGCCTGATGAGCCATGCGAAGAACGGATTCTTCTTAAACAGCTCCTCTTTTGCCATGAATGAGAACTTTCCGCGTATGACCGCCGCGATCATGGGCGGGTCGGCGAAGCTCAGGTGGTTGCTGGCGATTATGTAACCGCCCTTCATATCGGGTATGTTCTGCGGGTCTATGAGGTTTATCTTATATTTTATATGAAAGACGATAGAGAGGAGCTTCCTGAAAAACAAGTACATGGCGTTTTGTCCTATGCGAGAGTTTCGAATCTGCTCATTATGAAAGCTGTGAGGCCGCTGACGGTCTCCTCGAAATCTATCTCGGTGGTATCTATGAGTATGGCGTCCTCCGCCTGTTTCAGCGGAGCCTCCTTGCGGTGGGTATCGTTGAAATCGCGGCGGTTTACGTCTACCAGCACCTCGCCGAGGGTTATGCTCTCGCCCTTTGCGATGAGCTCGTCATAGCGGCGTTTTGCGCGTACCTCGGGCTTGGCGGTTATGAATATCTTAAGGTCGGCGTTCGGCAGTATGACGGTGCCTATGTCTCTGCCGTCCATGATGACGTTGTTGTTCGCGGCGATCGACCTCTGTGTGTCGAGCAGGTATTTCCTGACCGAGGGCAGGGCGGATATCTCGCTTGCCGCCTTGCTTATCTCTATTGTGCGGATCTCGCCGTTAACGTCCTCGCCGTTGACATAGACGTGCTGTTCGCCGTCTATCAGGTCTATCTTCAACTCAAGGCGTTTTTCGAGAGCCTCGGCGATCTCGCTTTCGTTATCGGGACTTATAGTTATGCCGTTTTTAATGCAAAACAAAGCACAGGAGCGGTAAAGCGCTCCGGTATCTACATATATGAAGCCGAGTCTGCGGGCACATTCGCGCGCCACGCTGCTTTTTCCCGCGCCAACGGGACCGTCGATAGCGACATTTATCATAGCTCCTGACGCCTCCTTCGGACATTATTTCCGAAATTATACAAGATAATTATATCACAAAAAAAATAAAATATCAACAGTTTTTACAAATTTTTTACGTTTTCACAATAAAAAACGGCTCCCCGAGCCCGAGGAGCCGCCGGTCTGTCAAAAAAGTGCAGTTTTTTGTTCATTTCTGTTTCATTTACTATCAAAAGGAGTACTACCTCTCTCCGCTGCAAGGCGAAGCGGTTTGTTTTAGGGTCCAGCCCTTTTTTCAAAAGGGCTGGCCGCCGGAGGCACTCGAGCGCAGCGGCTACTCGAGCGCAGCGGCCACTCGAGCACAGCGGCTACTCGAACGCAGCGGCTTCTTGACGCTCTCGCGGCTCCCCGAGTCCGGGGAGCCGTGAATGAGCGATCATAAAGTACCGCTGACGGTGACCGTCGCGGTGCCGGGGGTGACTGTCCACACGCCGGTCTGAGGATCCTGTGCGAAGCTTGCCGCGGGTATCGTGAAGGCTCCCGCCGTTGTCTCGAACTCGCCGGTCGTTTCGCCGTAGGTGTAGTCAGCCGTCGTGAGCGCCGTGCCGTCCGCGGTCACGGTGATGCTGCCGAGCACGGGGGCGAAGGTGTCACTGAGCACCGCTGCCGCTTCCGGAGCGCTGCCGGTGTTGGCAATGTCGAAAGTGTAGGTCAGCGGAGCGCCGCCTGTGACCTCGGCGGGGGACAGGGACTTGGTTATCGTCAGCTCCGCCTCGCTTGCCGCGGGTATCGTTGCCGATGCTGTCACGCCGGTGATCGCCTGACCCGTAACGGTCACGGTGTTCGTGATCTCCGAGCCCGCCTCCGGAGAAGCATATTCGTTCGGTACTGCGCTGTAGACGAGCACAGCGCTGCCGCCTGCCGGAACGCTTATGTCCGTTATGACGAGAGTGTCGCCCGCTGTGACCGTCGGAGCAGGACGAAGTGCGCCGTTCACGAAATAGGTGATCGTGCCTGCCTCATAGGTGAGCGGAGTCAGCGTAAGTCCGCCGGACGTGTACGTGCCGAGATCGTCGGTCACGGTCAGCCCCGTGAGATCGGCGGCGCCGGAATTCGTCAGCGAGAGCGCGTACGTGACGGGCTCGCCGGCGGTGTACTCGGGCGATACTGCCGTCTTGACCGCCGCCAGTATCTCGGATATGGTCCCGGTGACGATGTTCGAGGTGACTTTCTTGTTGTTATATAATATCGCAGCCTGATTTGTAAAGGTTGCCATGGCTCATGCCTCCTTAATTGTGATCTGCGGGCTTCTGCCCACATTCCATTATATGCCGCGCGGCAGGAAGCGTGAAAAGAGAGCGGGCAAACTTTTTTGCGAAACACCTTGAAAATATATCCCGTTTGGTATATAATAATAAGAGGATAAAATAACGTCAAGAAAGAACGAAATGAAAAAGGCTTTAAGACACATCGCAGACTATGTAAAAAATCTCGATAAGGCAATGCTCGCACTGTGCGCGATAATGAGCGTGTTCAGCGTTTTTTTGCTGTACACGATGAACGTCAGCGGCATAAGCGCGCAGGTCACCGGCAGACAATGGCGCATAAACGCGCTCGCGGCAGCGGTCGGGATAGCTGCCGCCATGGTGATCTCCGCCATAGACTACAAATTCATAGCCAGGATATGGTTCGTGTACGCGCCGATAACGCTGATACTGGTGCTGCTGCTGTTCACGCCGCTGGGCAGGGGAGTCGAGGGCGCTGACGATATCGGGTGGCTGAATCTCGGCTTTATGCAGTTCCAGCCCTCCGAGCTGCTGAAGATAGCGTTCATACTGACCTTCGCCGCGCACCTCAGCAAGGTCGGCAGCAGGCTGAACGAGCCGCTGAATATGCTTCTGCTGTGCGCGCACGGAGCTGTGCCCGTGTTCATCATAATGAAGCAGGGCGACGACGGCTCGGCGCTGGTGTTTATTTCGATATTCTTGATAATGCTGTTCGCGGCAGGCATATCGTGGCAGTACATCATCGCGGCGCTGATAGCCGTGCCCGCGCTGATATGGTTCGCGTGGAACTACCTGATGCAGCCCTATCAGATAAAGCGCATACAGATACTCTGGGATACGCAGATGCAGCAGGACGAGATACTCGGCATTTATATGCAGCAGTATCTCGGCAAGAAGGCTCTCGGCTCCGGCGGCATCATGGGACTGGGGCTGTTCGGCAGCGACAATTACACCTACGTCCCCGAGCTCGATACGGACTTCATATTCTCGTATATCGGAATGACGCTGGGCTTCGTCGGCTGCCTGCTGACGGCGGTCATGCTGGCGGTGATATGCCTGAAATGCCTTTCCGTGGCTTCCGCGGCGAAAGACACTCTGGGGAGGCTGATATGCATAGGCGTGTTCGCGGTGTTCTTCTCGCACTCGATAATAAACATAGGCATGGATCTCGGCGTGATGCCGGTCATAGGCATACCTCTGCCGCTGATAAGCGCGGGCGGCACCTCGGTGATCTCGATGTACGCCGCCGCAGGGCTCGTTATGAGCGTATATTCCCACAGACACAAGGCCGAGCATATGTTCTATTCCGAAAAAAATGACTGAAAAATACTGCCGTGCCGCGGCGCTGCGCCGAAGCCGGCAGGACAAAAAGCAATAAAGAGAGGACTTTATAATGGCATTCAAACCAAGGATAGCGTGTATCGGAGAGCTTTATAAGGATGATACTCTCCGCCGGCAGAAACAGCGTTACAGAAAGGCGGTGGAGGAGTATAAGAGATACTTCGGCACCGAGGGGGAGAATATCCGCATTTTCTCGTCGCCCGGGCGCACGGAGGTCGGCGGCAATCATACCGACCACAACTGCGGCAAGGTGCTCGCCGCAAGCGTCGATCTCGATATCATAGCGATAGTCGAGCCCACCGGAGAGCCCTTCGCGGTAATAAAATCCGAGGGGCATGAGGAGAACCGCATCTCCATAGACGAGCTGGATATCGTCGAAAGCGAAAAAAATACCCCCACAGCTCTGCTGAGGGGAGTGACTGCCGGATTTGAGAAGCGCGGCTTCTCGATAGGCGGGTTCAGGGCGTACACGACGTCGAACGTGGTGATAGGCTCGGGACTTTCGGCGTCCGCAGCGTTCGAGGTGCTTATCGGCACGATCTATTCATATCTCTTCAACAACGGCACCGTCGACCCGATAAAGACGGCTCAGATAGCGCAGTACGCGGAGAATGTCTACTACGGCAAGCCCAGCGGGCTCATGGATCAGACCGCGGCTGCCGTGGGAGGCTTCGTGTCCATTGACTTCAAGGATATAGACAGCCCCATAATCGACCACGTCAACGTCGATTTCGACAGCTTCGGGCACGCGCTCTGCATCATAGACACCAAGGGCGACCCGGACGATATAAACGACGAGTATATGGCGATACGCGACGAGATGCACCGGATAGCCGAATACTTCTCCGTGGATAATCTGCGCCAGCTCTGCAAGCACGATATCATACTGAACGTGAACCTGCTGCGCGAGCGCTTCGGAGACCGCGCCGTGCTGCGCGCCATACATTTCTTCGAGGAAAACAAGCGCGTCGACAAGCTGGTGAACGCTCTGCGGCGCAGCGACTTCCAGGCGTTCCTCGACTCGATAAACGAGAGCGGCAACTCGTCCTACAAGTACCTCCAGAACGTGTATTCCTGCAAGGACGTCATGCACCAGGGGCTCAGCGTCGGGCTGAACATCGCCGAATACGCCCTCGGCAGAAAGGGCGCGTCCCGCGTGCACGGGGCGGGCTTCGCGGGGACGATACAGGCGTTCGTGCCGTTCGAGCTGCTGAAGGAGTTCAAAATGGAGCTTGAAAAGGTATTCGGCAGCGGGAGCTGCCACGTGCTGAAAATACGCCCGATAGGCGGCTGCGAGGTCAGCAGGGAAAGCATAGAGGATTAGCTGCCGCGCACCTCGTATTCCCGGGCGCGCGGTATGAGCCTTATGTCCACCAGCGCGTCGGTTAGGACGCCGTTCTCCGTGTATTCCTCGGAGAATATCCTTCCGAGAGCCCGTATCTCGGCGGCAAAGCCCGCTTTGTCGTAGGGTATCAGCAGCTTCATGCGCGCCGAGCTCTGCGGGAGGTTCTTCGCGATGAGTGAAAGCATACGTTCTGTGCCCGCGCCGGTCTTTGCGGAGATCTTCACGGTCGTGTCGTCCTCGGGGATATCGTAGTCCGCGAGGTCGCACTTGTTGAGCACGTCTATCACCGGGATCTCCCCGCAGCCGAGCTCCGCGAGCAGGGTGCGCGTGGTGAGAGCCTTTTCCCGCGCCTCGGGGTCTGATATGTCGGAGACATGCAGTATTATGTCGGCGCTTGCAGCCTCCTCAAGCGTGGAGCGGAACGCCTCGACCAGATGATGCGGCAGCCTGCGGATCAGACCCACCGTGTCTATCAGCGTCACGGAGCGTCCGTCGGGCAGCTCTATGGCGCGGGAGGTCAGATCCAGCGTCGCGAAAAGCTTGTCCTCGGCGAGAACACCCGCTCCCGTGAGACGGTTGAGCAGCGTGGACTTGCCGGCGTTCGTATAGCCGACTATCGCCGCGGTCAGTACGTTGTCCTTGCGGCGGCGCGCCCGCGACATACCGCGGCGCGCCTCCAGCTCCTTAAGGTCGCTTTCGAGCTTCTCTATGCGGCGCTGTATGTGGCGGCGGTCGGTCTCAAGCTGCTTTTCGCCCGGACCGCGCGTGCCTATGCCGCCGCCGAGCCTCGACAGCGACTTTCCTATTCCCATGAGCCGCGGCAGGCGGTATCTGAGCTGCGCAAGCTCGACCTGGAGCTTGCCCTCGTTGGATACGGCGCGCGCCGCGAATATGTCAAGTATCAGCATCGTGCGGTCTATGACCCGCACGCCCACGATATCCTCGATATTGCGTATCTCGCCGGCGCTGAGCTCGGTGTCGAACACCACGAGCTCGGCCTCCAGCGACTGCGCGAGCCCGGCGAGCTCCTCGATCTTGCCCTCGCCGAGCACCGTGGCGCAGTCCGCGGACGGGCGCTTCTGAACGACGCGGGCTACGGTCACGGCGTTCGCGGTCTCCGCGAGCTCTTCGAGCTCGTCCAGCGAGGCCTCGGTGTCATATTCCCCCGTATCGAGAGCGGCAAGTACAGCCTTTACGGGGAGCTTATCATTTTGTATCTCGGTCATATAACTATCTCCTTCCCGGGGATCATAAGCATATTATACACGAAATACCCGCGGAATGCAACACCGGAGGTGACATTTTGGAAAATAAAAAGAAGAACGATGACGACGGCGAGCTCGGCTTTGCCTACGAGGACTATGAGCAGTACGTCGACGACTCCTTATATATGTCCCACGGCTGGGAGGAGGATCTTGAAAAGTATATCGGCGAACCCGACAAGACCGAGATATTTTACGGCGGCGACGATGACGACGATTATCCCGACGGGTCGGACGAATACGGTCAGGACCGCGTCCTCAACAAAATGACGCTCGGGGACGATCAGAGTGAGAGGCTGGTCACGATACCTCCCGATACGATGAGACGCGGCGAGCCCGTTCCCACGGAGCCCGCTGTACCTAAGGAGCGCACCTTTGCCGAGCGCCCCTATGAACCGCCCGTCGGCGACCACAAGACAAAGCTCGATGTGCCGAAGGGCGTTCTGGAGGTCATAGATCTGCTCAAGGCGCACACCTACACCTCATACCTTGTGGGGGACTGCGTGAATATGCTGGTGCTGGGCGAGAGGGTCATGGACTTCGATATCGCCTGCAACGCGGCTATCGAGCGCATCATCGCGATATGTGAGGACAGGTTCAAGGTGCGCGAGGACCTTCTGGAGCGCGGAGAGCTCATCATCATCAACGGCGGCATGGGTATTTCGGTAGCTCCGTACCGCTCGCGCATAGACGGCAGCGGCAAGCCCATATACTGCAAGACAATCGACGAGGATCTCCGCCGCCGCACCTTCACCTCCGAGACCGTCGCCTATAACCCCGATTCCGGCATTTATGACAAGTTCGGCGGGCTCGCCTGCATAACCGCTGAAAAGACCATACTCCGCGCCATAGACGAGGACAGGTTCCGCGAAATGGAGTTCGAGCAGGCAAGGCTTAAGAAAAAGCCGAATGATGAGCCGAAAAAGATTGTCATAGACGCGATACGCGAGAACCCGGAATGCATACTGACCGCGATGCAGAAGTACGCCCGCGGCGAGGCGGAGATCAGCGACTACACCCTGCGCAACATCAACGACAACGCCGAGCTGGTAGATATGATGCTCCCCTCGGAGACCGCGCGGTACTTTCGCCGCGTGATAACGGGCAGGCGCGCGGGCGAGGCGATGAACGCGTTCCGCGGGGTCGTGTGCCGCATATTTCCGGCGCTGGAGGCAGAGGTCGGCTTTGAGCAGAAAAGCATATACCAGGATCTGACGCTGTTCGAGCATACCGCGAAGGCTGTCGGCTACGGCTTCCCGGATTACGCCGTGAGACTTGCTCTGCTGCTGCACGGCATAGGAAAGCCCGACTGCGCCGCGGACAGGGGAGAGTATATGACCTTCTACGGACACTCGGAGCGCGGCGTGATGCTGGCGAGGGATATGTTCGAGGGCTATGAGGCGGACTCCGCCACCGTTGACGCGGTGCTGTTCCTGATAGCGCACCACGACGACCATATATCGCCGGACAATATCACCGATTTTGTCGAGGCGTTCGGCACCGAGCCCGTGAGGCTGCTGCTGCTGTTCCAGTCGGCGAATATCCGCGCGAAGAGCTCCGACCCGGTCAACGAGCGGGTCTCCGCGTCGCTGAGACAGCTCGCCGACAACATAAAGACCTATGCCCCGCGGCCCTCGCCGGGGTTAGGACGGCGCAGATGAAAGCCGCCGCGAGAAATTTTGACAAAGTATAAAAAAGCACTTGCATTTTGGGTTAGAGTGTGCTAAAATAAATATATGAATTTTTTTGAAAGGAAGTACCCCAATATGTTAGTATCGGCAAAAGATATGCTGAACAAGGCTCGCGACGGCAAGTACGCCGTAGGTCAGTTCAACATCAACAACCTTGAATGGACAAAGGCTATCCTCCTTACAGCTCAGGAGCTTCAGTCCCCCGTTATCCTCGGCGTTTCCGAGGGCGCAGGCAAGTATATGTGCGGCTACAAGACCGTAGTCGGCATGACAAAGGGCATGATCGAGTGCCTCGGCATCACCGTTCCGGTGGCTCTGCACCTCGACCACGGTACCTTTGAGGGCGCCAAGGCGTGCATCAACGCGGGCTTCTCTTCCATAATGTTCGACGGCTCTCATCTGCCGTTCGAGGAGAACTTCGCCAAGACGACTGCTCTCGTGAACACCTGTGACGTGCTCGGTCTTTCCCTTGAAGCGGAAGTCGGCGCTATCGGCGGCGAAGAGGACGGCGTTGTCGGCATGGGTGAGTGCGCCGATCCCGACGAGTGCAAGAAAATCGCAGACCTCGGCGTTACGATGCTCGCGGCGGGCATAGGCAATATCCACGGCAAGTATCCCGAGAACTGGCCCGGCCTGAGCTTCCCCACACTTGAAGCTATCAAGGCGAAGGTAGGCGATATGCCGCTCGTTCTCCACGGCGGTACAGGTATCCCGGACGAGCAGATCAAGAAGGCTATCTCTCTCGGCGTTGCGAAGATCAACGTAAATACCGAGTGCCAGCTCGTATTCCAGGAAGCTACCAGAAAGTACATAGAGGACGGCAAGGATCTCATCGGCAAGGGCTTCGATCCCAGAAAGCTCCTCGCTCCCGGCTTTGAGGCTATCAAGGCTAAGGTCAAGGAGAAAATGGAGACCTTCGGTTCCGTTGGCAAGGCCTGATCGGCTTTAAATAAGAACTGCGCCTGTTGTAATCAACAGGCGCAGTTTTTTGTCCGGCGGGAGCTCCGGGCTTATCCGAGAGAGGCGACCGCTTCCGCAAGCTGCGAGATATCCGTGATGCGCGCGTCGAAGCCGGCGGGGCTGCCGAAGCCGTAGGCGGCGTGAATGAACGGGACTCCGGCTTTTCGGGCGGCTTCCCCGTCCATTTCGGTATCGCCGAGATAGAAGCATTTTTCGAGGCCGTTGCGCTTTGCGACGAGCTTTATGTTATCCCCCTTATCGAGACCTGTTCTGCCCGCGCACTCAAAGTCGGAGAAGAGCTCCCCGAAGCCGCACTTTTCGAGAAATATCTGGATATAGCCGTCCTGACAGTTGCTTACCACCGCCAGCAGGTAGTCCTTGGCGAGACCTTCGAGGGCCACTTTCGCGTTCGGGTAAATGTAGGGGGAGGCTGTTTTCAGGAACTCGTTTTCCTCGTCCGAGCATAGGCGCATGAGCCGCTGCCTTTCGTCAGGGGGCAGCATGGGGAACATCAGGTCGCCTATCTGTCCGAGGGTCTTGCCCATAAAGCCGCGCATCTGTGCCTGCGTGAAGGTGAGACCGAGGCTTGTGTGCTTTGCTATCGTGCTGTTCCATGACTCTATGACCGTGCCGGAGGAGTCCCAGAGCGTGCCGTCGAGGTCGAATAATATCCCTTTTTTCATATTGTCTCCTGCCTATTTCTCATACATGAAGTCTTTGAAGTCCTTGTCGCCCGCGCCGAACTTATAGCCTATATGCGCGGAAACGGGCGTTATTATCAGATATACCGCCATAAGTATCAGCGGGAAGACGGGTGTCATCTGCTGCGGGTCGGTCATGAAGAATGCCGGGGCGAGGGCTCCGAGCGCGAAATACGAGCCCAGCAGCAGCTCGCCGGTCAGCGGGAACGCTCCGAGCGAGCAGGCGAGGAGCGCCGCGCACGGTACGCACATTATCCCGGCTATCGCAAGCCCCAGCCATATCCAGCGGAGCTTCGGCAGGCTTTCGAGCTCATGCCTGCGCAGGAGCTTCGCAAGCTTCTGACCGTCCTTCATTCCCGCTGTGAACAGCAGCGACCCGTATATGAAGACAGTCAGCAGTATCGCGATGTATGGTATGAACCATTCCGAAAGGAACGGCGCCAGCGACACCGTCATAATGCCGCCGAGTATGTTCCCGAACACCGCGAATCCGAGCCCTTTCAGCGCGGTGAGAGCTATGCTTTCATGTTTCATTGGCTGACCTCTTTTCCGTTTATGCCGTAGATCCTGCCCTGATCGTCCACCCAGCCGGCGTAGTAGCTGTTAACGATGTTGTCGATGACCTCAAGAGCCTTTTTCTTCGCGGGGAGGCTGCGGGCGCTGTTATCGTCGCTCTCCGAAGCGTCGCGCACCGCGAGATACAGGTCATCGGGGCAAGCCTCGTGATACTGGGCGTTCACGGCAAAGCCGCTGTCCTTTATCTTAAGGAACACGCCGTCTATAAACCCGCAGTCCGGGTAGAGACTGCCGAGATCGACGAACTGTGAGAGATTTCCGTTGGTCACGGCGTCGGCGCCCTGGGAATCGACGAGGAAGAGCTGCGCCTCGCCGAACATTATCTCGCTCGTGACCTTAGTTACGGCGGCGAGGGTGTACTGGGGGTCGGGGTTATCGCTGAGATCGGCGTTGTAGACGTCGACGTGGATATAGCCGTTGTTGTCGTAGTCCGGGCAGTAGAGCTCGAATGCCCTTTCGAGGTCTTCGGTCTTGAACATTATCTCCGACGCTGTCTGATGATCCTTTGTGACCACCATGACGCGCAGATCGCCCTGCTCCTTCTGCAGCAGCGACACGATTAGGAAGATCGCCACAGCCGCGAAGAACGCTCCCGCGACCAGGTGCCACTTATAATGGTAGAAGAAATTTTCGGCGCGCTTCATGCCATGAAGCTCGTAGACGGGCTTCTCTTCCTCGTGTATCTCTTCGCTTTCTTCTATTAAGCCCTGTTTCAGCTTTAAAAGCTCGCGCTTGTCGTCCTGATATGACATTTTTATCTCCCTGACAAATATTGTTGAAATAATATTATACTATAAATAATAAACCGATACAAGGCGAAAATGGAAATTTTCACAAATCTTTCACATTCGCGCCGGAGCTATAAGCTCTGTGCCGTTTCCGGGACAGATGAAAAAAGATGTGAAAAAATTTCCCGCCACGTATTGACAAGAGGACAAAAAACTGTTATAATGCAATAGTTGACCCTTTCGGGTCGGCATAATCCTTGCTCGCACACAAAAGTGCGGGCCGAAAGTCTAAAAGGAGGTCAATATGGCTAAAACAGGTGAAAAGTACGAGGCAGTCGTTGTATTCTCGTTAAAAAACGGGGAAGAGGCTATCAAGGCTCTCGTGGCGAAGTTCTCCGATCTTATCAAGGAGCACGCCGAGCTTGTTGATGTCGATGAGTGGGGCAAGAGAAAGCTCGCTTATGAGATCAACTACGAGTCCGATGGCTACTATGTGGTATACCACTTTGACAGCAAGCCCGAGTTTCCCGATGAGTTTGAGCGCGTCATCAACATAACCGACGGCGTTCTCCGCTCTATGGTCGTTTTACGCAAGTAAACAGAAGGGAAATAACGAGCAGAAAGGGGAATTTGTAAATGTTCAATAAGGTCATCATGCTTGGCAGAGTTACTCAGGATCTTGAGCTCAAGACCACACAGTCGGGAGTTGCGGTGCTTTCGTTCAGCATTGCCGTTGACAGACGCTTCCAGACAAAGGGTGAAGAGAAGAAGTCCGACTTTTTCAACTGCGTCGCATGGCGTCAGGAGGCGGAGTTCATCTCCAGATACTGGACAAAGGGCAGGCCGATACTTGTCGAGGGCGAGCTCCAGAACAGGAGCTATGTCGATAAGAACGGCGCTACAAGATACATTACCGAGATCATAGTTGACCGTGCTTCATTTACAGGTGACAAGAAACCCGAGGGAGGCGGAGGAGGATACCGTCCCGATACGGGTTACCCCGAGCCGCCGCCGGCAAGCTCCGGCTACGGCAGCAATTCCGCACCTTCGTCCCCGAACGGCGGATATACGGCGGACGATTTCAAGAATCCGCCCGCAGGTTCGGGCAAGGGCGACATAGGAGATTATCCGTTTTAATTTAGGAGGAATATAACGATGGCTGAAAAGAAGGAAATGGGCGAGAGACCCGCACGCCCCATAAAGCGCGGGAGAAAAAAGGTCTGCCAGTTCTGCGCTGACAGAGCCGAATTCATCGATTACAAGGACGTTGCAAAGCTCAAGAAGTGCATGACGGAGCGTTCGAAGATACTGCCCCGCCGTGTGACCGGCTGCTGCGCGTATCATCAGAGAGAGCTCACAGTCGCTATCAAGAGAGCGAGACAGATAGCTCTTATCCCTTACGTATCCGACTGATCGTAAACAGCAAAGCCCCGCGATGCGCCGCATCGCGGGGCTTTTTCTATTCCTGGGTCTCGTCGCTGCCGCCGCGGGCAAAGTCCGCGATAACGTCGATGTTGTCGAAGATGAACTGCTGGGCTTCGGGCGAGAATACGCAGTATTTTACCATCTGACCCGCCGGAGTCAGATAGTTCGCCATGCTTATCCCGAGCTGTTCGCCCTCGGAAGACGGGTTGTAACGCGGTTTCCCGTTGATGACGACCTCCTTGACGAGCTGCTTTTCGCGCAGCCATTCCTCCGCTGCCTTCCGCGAAAGCTTCTTCATCGTGTAGTCGTCTATCTGCGCGTTGATGATGCCGACGACCCTTGAAAGCGAGATATCGTCGTCGGCGGGTCTCAGAGCCGCTGCCTGTTCGTCGGTCAGCGCAAAGTCCGCCTTGTCCGCGCGCTTGAGCTTCTCGCGCTGCACCTCGGCGCCGTTGGCAATCACCTTTTTAAGGACGTCCGACACGTAGAAGAGGCACCGTGATATGCGGACGTTGTTCACTATGTCCGTGTCGGGGAGCTCCTTCCCGGTGAGCGGGTCCGTGCCGTTCGCCATGCTTTCGATGTAGCTCTGAGCTCTTTTCATTATGTCGAGATCGTTCATTCTGTCCGCCCTTTCCCTGCGGCGAGATATCTTACGACCTCGCCCGCTATTATCAGTCCCATTACCGACGGCACGAACGCCGCCGAAGCCGGTATCGGTCTGCCCGTTTCCTCGTCGAAGGCTTTCGCTTCCGCCGGCTTTTCCTTTGAGTATACGACCCTGAGCCGCTTTATGCCGCGCTTCCTGCATTCCGTGCGCATGACCCGCGCGAGCGGGCAGACCGAGGTCTCGTAGATATCGGCGGCCTCGAAGAGCGTGGGATCGGTCTTGTTGCCCGCGCCCATTGCCGATATCACAGGCACTCCCGCTTCGTTGGCACATTCGATGATGGCGAGCTTCCCGCTGACCGTGTCTATCGCGTCCACCACATAGTCGTACTGCGTAAAATCGAATTCCCCGCGGGTCTCGGGCAGAAAGAAAACCGTGTGCTTACGTACTTCGCAGTCCGGGTTGATGTCAGCTATACGCGCCGCGGCGGCGTCGGTCTTGTACATGCCGACTGTGCTGTGCAGGGCGATTATCTGGCGGTTGATGTTCGAGGGAGCCACACGGTCCCGGTCTGTGAGGTCGAGGGCTCCGACGCCGCTGCGCGCGAGAGCCTCGGCGGCGTGGCCGCCGACCCCGCCTATGCCGAATACCGCCACACGCGAGCGCGCGAGCCTTTCCATGGCTTCGCTGCCAAGCAGCAGCTCGGTTCTTGAAAAAATACCGTCCACAGCGATACCTCCCGGCTTCGTGTCGATCTGTATACACGTTGATGAAAAAATAGTATAAAATCATAATATCACAAACGGCGTTTCTTGTCAAATGTTAGAAATTTTTCCAATACTATTGCAAAACTCGGAGAAATGTTATATAATAACATAAGTGTCTGTTTTTCTGGAATGGAGGATCGTAAAAATGGCTGACAACAAGAAAATGGTGAACGCGATAACCAATATGGACGAGGATTTCGCGCAGTGGTACACCGACATAGTCAAGAAGGCTGAGCTCATCGAGTACACAAGCGTAAAGGGCTGCATGGCGATAAGACCCTACGGCTACGCTATATGGGAGAATATCCAGCACATACTCGACGGTATGTTCAAGGAGACAGGGCATGAGAACGTTTGTATGCCTATGTTCATTCCCGAGAGCCTGCTTGAAAAAGAGAAGGATCACGTCGAGGGCTTTGCGCCCGAGTGCGCGTGGGTCACGGTCGGCGGCAGCGAGAAGCTGGAGGAAAGGCTCTGCGTGCGTCCTACCTCCGAGACCCTGTTCTGTGAGCACTATAAAAATATAGTACATTCATACCGCGACCTGCCCAAGCTCTACAACCAGTGGGTGAACGTGGTGCGCTGGGAAAAGACGACAAGACCGTTCCTGCGTTCTAGGGAGTTCCTCTGGCAGGAGGGTCATACCATACACGCGACCGCCGAGGAGGCCGTCGAGGAGACCGAGCGTATGCTGGGTGTGTACGCGAAGTTCTGCGAGGACGCTCTCGCTATACCGGTGGTCAAGGGCAGAAAGACCGACAGCGATAAGTTCGCGGGAGCTCTTGCGACCTACGCTATCGAGGCTCTTATGCACGACGGCAAGGCTCTGCAGGCGGGTACGTCCCACTACTTCGGCGACGGCTTCGCAAAGGCGTTCGATATCCAGTACGCCAACAAGGACAATCAGCTCACATATCCGCACCAGACGAGCTGGGGCGTTACGACAAGACTTATCGGCGCGATCATTATGACTCACGGCGACGACAGCGGACTTGCTCTGCCGCCGGCTGTCGCTCCGATACAGGCTGTCATCATACCGGTGGCGCAGCATAAGGAGGGCGTGCTCGAAAAGGCGGGCGAGCTCCTCGACAGGCTGAAAAAGGCGGGCTTACGCGTAAAGCTCGACGACAGCGAGAACTCCCCCGGCTGGAAGTTCGCCGAATATGAGATGAAGGGCGTTCCGCTCCGCATCGAGATAGGCCCCAAGGATATAGAGAACGGTCAGTGCGTCATGGTCACGCGCCACAACGGCGAAAAGAGCTTCGTAAAGCTTGAGGAGCTTGAGACCGAGGCTGCCGCGAAGCTGCAGGCTGTGCACGACGGACTGTACGAAAAGGCTCTCGCGAACCGCGAGAAGCACACCTACTCCTGCGTGACGCTCGACGATATCACAAAGGCGCTCGCCGAAAACGGCGACGGCTTCGTAAAGGCGATGTGGTGCGGCGAGGAGGCCTGCGAGGACGAGGTAAAGGCAAAGACCGGCGTAGGCTCGCGCTGCATACCCTTCGAGCAGGAGCACATCTCCGATGTGTGCGTATGCTGCGGTAAGCCCGCAAAGCACCTCGTTTACTGGGGCAAGGCATATTGATGCCCGATATATTTCAGAGAAAGGTTACCGGACAAAGATGAAAAAAACACGCAGAATGATTGCTGCCGCGGTGCTTGCGGCGATTATGACGTTTTCGGGCTGTCAGGAGTCTCAGGTAGTCGAGAACGGCGGGATAGAGAATCCCGAAGTGACCGAGGCCGTCACCTCGGAGCCGGAGGAGACTACGACCGAGGCTACCACGACAACGAAGGCGACGACCACCACAAAAAGGACCACAACGACAACAACGACTACGGAACCCGAGGAGACTGCCCCGGAAGAGGAAGCCGAGGCTGTGACGGCTGCCACCGCCGCGCAGACCCCCGTATACACACAGGCTCCCGCTGTCACTACGGCTCCGGCGACGCCTGCCCAGACCTACGCGACGACGCTCTCGCACGTGTCGGGCTACCGCTACGGGAACGTGAAATACGAGATCAAGCACGATTTCGCGTATATGAGAGACCTCAACACCGACTTTGTCGGCTGGCTCAAGGTCGACGACACGCCGATAGACCTACCCATTCTCCAGGCCACGGACAACAAGTTCTATCTGGAGCATGATTTCTGGGGCAACTACGACTACACCAAGGTCGGCTGCTCCTTCGCGGACTGCCACGTGCCGATCACCGAGACCTCGCGTCCCGACAATATCGTTATCTACGGTCACAATATCAGAACGGGCGCGGGACTTGCAAAGCTCACCAACTACTACCCCGCGAGATACGGGAGCCTCAATTTCTACATAACCCACCCGCTCATCTCGTTTGAGTGCCTCGACGGCGGCAAGAGCCAGTATGTGGTATTCGCGGGAATGTTCGTCAACACGCAGACCAAGCACGGCGATGTTTTCAATTACTATCAGATACGCCAGTTTACGTCCGAGAGCCTGTTTTACAGATATTTCGAGGCGGTGTTCGACAGAAGCGTATTCTACAACCCCGACCTTGACATAAAGTACGGCGACAAGTTCCTTACCCTCTCCACCTGCTATTATCCCTTCGGCGCGAACATCGACACGAGATTCGTGGTATTCGCGAGACAGGTCAGAAAGGGCGAGAAGACTATAAATACGATGAATGCCTATACCAACAAGAGCCCGCTCTACTTCAACTATTACTATCAGGTGAACGGCGGCAGCTGGGCAGGCAGAAAGTGGGCTGAAAGCCTTATCCAGGGCTACAGCGATTGGAAGAAGGATCACCCGTAAGCCCGCCTCTTTCCGGGAAGCGGAAGACCCTCCCGGACAGCATACGGCGGCACACCCAAAGAACCGACAGCACCCGCCCCCTTCGGCTTCGAAGGGGGAGGGTCTTTTTGCGGGCGGGTTTGGTGAAAATATATATTTTTCTGAATAAAATTAACAGAAATATATAGAAATACTTGAAAAAATTTGAAGAATATGATATAATCTTTACTGTATAATAAGCTAATTGTGTCCGGCGGGCGCAATACCCGCAGAAAGATGAAATACAAATGAGCGAAGAAGTAAAAAGACAGATAAACAGCATACGCCGCCTTGTCCTTATCGTCGATGACGAACACGTGAACCGCAGGCTCCTCGGAAAAATCATCGAAAAGGATTACGACGTTATCTACGCCGAGAACGGTCAGGAGGCCATGGAGCAGATAAGAAAGCGTGAAAAAACGCTTTCTATGGTCCTTCTCGATCTTATCATGCCGAAAATGGACGGATATGAGGTGCTGGCGCTGCTGCACGATGACCCCAATCTGTCAAGAATACCGGTCATAGTGCTGACGTCGGAGCGCTCTGCGGAGGTAAGGAGCCTTCAGCTCGGCGCGGCGGACTTTATCACAAAGCCCTACGATATGCCGGAGGTCATACTCGCGAGAGTAAGGCGCTCTATCGAGCTCGCCGAGGACAACAGCATCATCAACGCCACCGAGAACGATACGCTCACCGGCCTTTATACGAAGGATTTCTTCTTCCAGCACAGCCGCAGGTACGACCAGTATTACCCCGATGCTCCCATGGACGCCGCCGTGCTGAACGTGAACAGGTTCCGCCTTGTGAACGAGCTCCACGGCAGACTGTTCGGCGATACGATAATCACCGCCGTCGCGGGGCAGATAAACCGTATCCTCGATGAGACGGACGGTATAGCCTGCCGCGGCGAGGCGGACAGCTTCTATATATATCTTGCTCACAGGGATAACTATGAGCCGATAGTCAACCGCATAGTCAGCGAAGTGAACAAGGCCACCGGGCTCTCAAGACTCAGCATACGCATGGGCGTGTACCTGAATGTAGATAAGTCGATAGACATCGAGACCAGATTTGACCGCGCTTCGTCCGCCTGCAATACGCTCCGCGGCAATTACGGCAACGCGTACAGCGTTTATGACGATAAGATGCACGAGAAGGAGCTGTATTCCGAAAAGCTCATCGGCGATATGGAGGCCGGAGTCGAGGAAAGACAGTTCAAGGTATACTATCAGCCGAAGTACAATATAAAGGGCGTCGATCCGCTGCTGTGCAGCGCAGAGGCGCTTATCCGCTGGCAGCACCCCGAATACGGTCTTGTGGGTCCGGGAGCCTTTGTGCCGCTGTTCGAGGAGAACGGACTTGTAAAGAAGCTCGACCACTACGTGTGGCGCGAGGCGGCAGCGCAGATCAGGCGCTGGAAGGACAAATTCGGCGTGACTGTACCGGTGTCGGTCAACGTGTCCAGAATGGATATCAGCGACCCGCGCTTTGAGCAGGAGATCACCGATATCGTCGAGGAGTTCGGGCTGCAGCCGAGCGAGTACCTGCTGGAGATCACCGAGTCCGCCTACACCGACAATTCGGAGGAGATCATCGAGACCGTGAAGAGGCTTCGCGAGAAGGGCTTCAAGGTCGAGATGGACGACTTCGGCTCGGGCTATTCTTCGCTGAATATGCTCGCCTCGCTGCCTATCGACGCGCTTAAGCTGGATATGGCGTTCATCAGGAAAATGTGCGACAACGAGAAGGATATGCACATGGTGCAGCTTATGATAGATATTGCGGGCTTTCTGAAAATCCCCGTCATCGCCGAGGGCGTTGAGACAAGGGAGCAGTATGACAGGCTCAAGAAGGCGGGCTGCGACATAATCCAGGGCTTCTATTTCTCGAAGCCCGTTCCGCCGGAGGAATTCGAGAAACTGATCGAGGAAAGGGTCAGCCGTATACTTTGACGCGATGACCGGAGAAAAGGAGTAATTTCAATGATAACGATAGAAAATCTCAGGACATACGGTGCAGATGTGGACGAGGGCGTGAAAAGATGCCTTGACGACGAGGAGTTCTACATAGACCTCGTAAAGAGCACGATCAGCGACGAGCGTATCCCGGAGCTTGAAAAGTGCATCGCGGACAAGGACTTCGACAAGGCTTTCGAGGTGGCTCACGCGCTAAAGGGAATGTACGGCAATATCTCCATAACGCCCATATACAAGCCCATAAGCGAGATAACCGAGCTGCTGCGCGACAGAAAGGACTCGGACTATACCCCCTATCTTGAGGAAGCGAAAAAGCAGAAGCTTAAACTCGACGAGCTGTACGCAGCAAGAAAGTGATTGTCCGACAGAATAGAGAAAGAGGATAATATTTACTATGAAAACATCTATGAAGAAAAGGCTGATGAGACTCGGTATCCTGTGCGCGGGCATAGGCTCGTTCGCTGTGGCGCTGGCCGCATCGGTACTGATACTGATAATAGAAAACCAGTTCTCGGCGGCGTTCGGCGCAACGATCGCCGGAGCAGCCGTAAGCTCGATAAAGGAGGAGTCCGAATACCTCCCCGACGGTCTGAGCAATGCGGCTCCGGGAGAGCACAGCGACATCTTCGACAATGTTTTTGCTCTCGGCGACAGCACCGGATATGATTACAGCGACTTCATCAGCGACGCAAAGAAGCTTTCGTCCGGCGGAGTCTGCTTCGCCTATATCCCGTCCGCGAAGGTAAATCTGGTCGCTCTGAACAGAGGATCGGACATAATCGTGGGCGAGCTCGAACAGTCCTACTTCGATTACGCGGTCAATATAATGGGCGGCGAGGGGACATACGGCCTTGTGGTAAACAGCGAGAGCGGTAAGATACTGTTGTCGAGCGACAAGAGCAAGGTCGGCGGAACGATTTCCGGAGATCCGGTATATTCCGAGGTGTTGCCTTCTGTCAAAGCCGGCAAGGCCGCAAGCAGCGGCGGCGTGTTCTCCAAGGTGCTGGTATATACCGTTCCCGTGAAGGATCACCCCGAATTTACGGTCGTTTACTGCACCGACGCTTCCAATGTATACCGCAGCGGCAAGATAGGCACAACGCTGATGTTCCTGTGGGCGATAATCCTTACGATCACCGCTGTTATCGTTTCGATAGGCGTTGCGAGAAAGATCTCCGATTCGATCAATCCTACGGTGGAGTGCCTCGACAAGTTTTCAAGGGGCGAGATAGATACGTCGTTCAAAGCCAATGACCGCGGCGACGAGACCGAGGCTCTTTCCACAGCAATGGAAAAGACTATCAACAACCTCGGCTTGTACATAAGGGATATAGATACCATACTCTCCTCTATCTCGGAGGGCGACCTGACCGTTGAGAGCAGCTGCGTTTATGAGGGAGATTTCAACAACATCAAGCGCTCGCTCGATAAGATATCTGTCTCCCTTAAGGATACGATAGGCACTATCAGACAGGCCGGCGAGCAGGTGAACAGCGGCGTGACCATGCTGTCCGGCGGCGCGCAGAGCCTTGCCAACAATTCCTCCACCGAGGCGAGCACTATCAAGGAGCTTGACGCTCTTGTCAAGAACATAAACGAAAACGTAACGGCAAACGCGGAGATGACCGAGCGTATGCGCGGGCTTTCCGAGCAGACCGTGCGCAACGTTGAGAACGGCAACGCAAGTATGCGCGAGCTCAGCGACTCTATCGAGGATATCCGCAAGGCTTCCGAGGAGATACAGACTATCGCGAAGCTGATAGACGACATCGCGTTCCAGACCAACATACTCGCGCTCAACGCGGCTGTAGAGGCTGCGCGCGCGGGCGACGCGGGCAAGGGCTTCGCGGTAGTTGCGGACGAGGTGCGCAACCTTGCCAGCAAGTCCGCCGAGGCGGCGAAGGACGCCGTACAGGTCATCGGCAGGTGTGTTGCCGCTGTGGACCGCGGAGTCCAGCTCAACGATTCCGCGAGCAGGTCGCTGTCCGATGTGAGCCGCTCGGTGCAGGAATTCAGTATGCTTGTCGGCAAGGTCGCCGAATCCTCCGGTCAGCAGGCGCGTGATATCGGCACCGTGAACACCGGGCTTACCGACATAACCTCCGTTATCCAGAGCAACGCGGCGACGGCTCAGCAGTCAGCCGCAAGTACGGAGCAGCTCGCGAGTCAGGCTCAGATACTTGACCAGCAGCTGAAGCACTTCAATATATGAGGTTCGTGATACAGCGCGTCACGGAGGCTTCGGTCGCCGTTGACGGAAGGACGGTCGGCAGTATCGGGCAGGGCTTCCTTGTGCTGATAGGGATAGCGCAGACCGATACGAAAGAGATCGCCGACAAGATGATAAAGAAGATGCTGGCGCTGCGCATATTCGACGACGAGAACGGCAAGACCAACCTCCCGCTGGAGACGGTGAGCGGCGAGCTCCTGCTGATATCGCAGTTCACGCTTTATGCCGACTGCCGCCATGGGAACCGTCCGTCGTTCTTCTTCGCGGGGGCTCCCGACATGGCGGAGGAGCTCTATGAATACATCTGTGCGAAATGCTCCGAAAGCTTTCGCACGCAGAAGGGCATCTTCGGCGCGGAGATGAAGGTCAGCCTGCTGAACGACGGACCCTTCACGATAATACTTGACAGCAATGAAATTGTAAAGGGGCATGGAAATGGATCTCAGCAGTCTTGAATTTGGCGTTGACGGCGACAGCATAACCGCAGGCGAACAGTGGTCGTATCATGTGTATAAGAGGCTCGGGTTCGCGTCGCACCACAATGTGGCTGTGGGCAGCGCGGTATGGTACAAGCGCACTATAAAAACTCCGTCCGGCAGCGTGACCACGCAGGATCATGACAGCCCGGACTTTGCCGGGATAAGCGGCGGCTGGCTGCCGACCGACGATGAGACCGAGCTTCAGATGCGCGCCAACAATTGCGCGGTGGTGCATATACAGCGCTTCCTGTCCGACGTTCGGAGCGGAAAGGCTCCGAAGCCCGATGTGTTTGCCTTCGCAATGGGCACGAACGATGAGATCGGCTGTTTCGGGGACGCGGAAAAGGCTCTCGCCGGCAAGACGGCTGATGGCGCCGACCTTTTCACCGAGGCGGGAGCTATGCGCTGGTGCATACAGACGATCGCGGAAAGCTTCCCCGATGCGCGGATATTCGTGCTCACTCCCATACAGACCGCCGATCCAGCGCACAACGCCAAGATCGAGAAGCAGATAAACGACATCTTCATACCGGTGACGAACGCGATGAGCGTACGGCTCGTGGACTGCTTCCATAATTCCGGGATCTGTGAGAAATTCGAGGTCATAGACGGCGAGGGCAGATATCTGCGCGACGGGCTCCACCCCAAGGAGAACGGGCAGGCGCTTGAGGGAGCGTTCGCGGCTATGGAGATAGGAGCGCATCTTTTTTACCGGTAAGCCGGCACTTTTGCCGAAAAGTCGCGTTCTGAGCTTACCGTGAGCGCGCTTTGCTATCCCCGCAAAAACAGCATAGTAAAAGCCCCGTGTGCCGGGCGCGCCATTTCAGGCGCGTACCCGCTGACACGGGGCTTTTTTTATACCGCGGGATTCTTGGACTTGTCCTTCCAAAGGCTTCCCGCTGCAAGCGACATTCGCATGGACTGGCTTCCGTTTTTCCCGACCACTATATGATCCGCGATCTCGATATCGAACATGCTGAAAACTTCGATGAGGCGTTTTGTGGTGAGGATATCGTCCTTTGACGCGAGAGCGGCGCCGTTCGGGTGGTTGTGCGCGATTATGATGCGGTCGCAGCAGTTCTCAATGGCGAAGGACATTAACGCCTTGGGACAGATGAGCACGTCGCCGGCATTGCCGTCGGATATCTTCTGTTCCTTGAGCACGCGCAGTTTATCGCCTACTGCCATGGCGTGTATCTCCTCGCGGGTCACGTTCATGAATACGCCCTCAAAGTATCTGCATACATCGTCGGCTTCTTTTGCGAGCGATTCGCCGACTACGAGACTCTTTGAGCTAGAATAATATGACGCTGTCTCGGGGAGCAGCTTAAGGAAAGTCGCGGTATGCGCGCTGACGCCCTTTATCGAGATAAGCTTCCGGTACGGCGCGTCGAGGACATTATGCAGTTTCCCGCCGCATTCTTCAAGGATACGGTGCGCAAGCTCGTTGGTGTCGCCCCTCGGCTGGGCATAGAAAAGCAGGAGCTCCAGCTTCTGATGATCGTTGAACTGGGACAGACCGTTTTCCAGGAACTGCTCCTTCATTCTTTTTCTGTGTCCCGCGTGAAGCGCCGGGTTTCTTTTCGCCATGATATTTCTCTCCTTTTTCGGTATTATTGAATGTATGCTCATCAAGGAATGTGCCAGCTGTAAAACAGGATCCGGGGCAGCAACTGCCGGACGGCAGCTGAGGACGCATTATTTACAGGTCCGATGAAAGCCTGATACGGGCGCTGAGCCCGGGAATGTTAAAAAGCGTGTTGCTTCGTATCCGTCAGGAGACGGCTCGGTCGGAGCAGTTTTGCGGCTTTATGTCGAAATTGCACAACGCGAGAGCGCGGACAGATGCAAAAAATGATAAAAAGCACTATTGACAAAACTGTTATTGTGTTATATACTGTATATATCACAGATAAACAGTTAGGCGGAGGTGAACAGATGAAGATACTGCAAAATTCAAGCGAACCGATATACAAACAGATAGCCTCACAGCTGAGGGATCAGATACTTTCGGGAAAACTGAAAGGCGGCGACGCGCTCCCGTCGATACGGGCTCTCGCGGCTGACCTCAAGATCAGCGTGATCACAACGATGAAAGCGTATGAGGAGCTTGCGTCTGAGGGGCTGGTCACATCGTCACAGGGCAAGGGCTACTTCGTGAACGCGCAGGATATGCGGCTGCTCGCGGAACAGCACCTGCGGCGGGTCGAGGAAAATCTGACCGAAGCGATACGCTCGGCGAGGATCGCCGGAATGCCGCTCGAAGAGGTGCAGGAAACGCTAAGCGCTTTGTGGGCGCTTGAAAACGGGGAAGGGGGATAAAAATGCAGCCGGGGTTATGGTGGTTCCTGATCTTCCTGCTGCTGTTCGTTATTCCCGCGAGAATGGCTTGGCAGCGAAGACAGGCAAAAGTTGCAAGAAGAAATCGTATCAGACGCAGAACAGGAGAAAATACAATGAACGAACTCGTCAAGAACTACATCGGAAAAGAAGTAATAGTATGGGCAGGCACATCGAGCGGAGTTACCGGTACGGCAACAAGGATAGAGGAAAACTGGCTTGAGGTCGAGGACAAGGACGGTAACAAGCAGATACTCAATACCGACTACATCAGCCGCATACAGGAATATCCCCGTAACAAGAACGGCAGGAAGAAAGCCGTCATAGTTTAAGGAGCAGCTATGGAAAACGCAGTTGAGATAAATGCACTTACCAAAAAATACAAGGACTTTACGCTCGATGTCAGCGCGGTGATCCCGAAAGGCTTCGCGACCGCGCTTATCGGGGCGAACGGCGCAGGCAAGACCACGCTCATCGACACGCTCTGCGGAGTTACCGCGAAAAGCGGCGGCAGAGCTGTGTATTTCGGGGATATGACCGACACCGACGACGATAAGCTCCGCAACAGGATAGGCTACTGCTCGGCGGCGAATTTCTTCCCGCTCGACTGGAAGCTCAAAACGATAGCCGAGTGCATGGCGATAGGCTATGACAGCTTCGACAGGGCGCGTTTCGCCGAGCTCTGCGGAAAGTGGAGCCTCGGCAGTCCAGACGACAAAAAGCAGAAAACCATGATGAAGATGTCCGACGGGAACCGCGTAAGAGCTGCACTCGCGGCAGTCCTCGCAAGAGATACCGACCTGCTGGTGCTCGACGAGCCCGCAAGCTCGCTCGACCCGCTCGCGAGAGATCAGCTCTGCGAGATGTTCCGTGATTACCTCGCCGCAAAGGACGGGGAGCGCACGATACTGTTCTCGACGCATAACATCGCGGACATGGAATTCGCCACCGACTACGCTGTATTCATGGCGCACGGAAAAGTAGTCGAGCAGGGCTTCGTGGAGGACCTCAAAGAGAAGTACATACTCGTTCACGGTGACGCGCAGGACGGCGGAAAAGCCAAGCCCCTGATGCTCTCATACACCGTGAACAGCACGAGCTTCGAGGGAATAGCGCTTGCGGACAATACCACGAATTTACAGGCTGTCGGAGCTGTCACCGAGCGCCCGACTTTGCAGCAGCTGAGCGTCGGGATTTTAAGAAAGGCGGAGGAAGATGCGGGGAAGTAAACTTACCGTTTCGCAGGCTTTGAAGCTGTACAC
>JAIKZF010000107.1 GCA_024682455.1 Ruminiclostridium sp.
TCGAGGCAAAGGACTCCGACTATCTTGCCCGCGTCCGCGCCCTGCTGCTGCGGCTGAGTTTCGACATATCTCGGCTGGCCGTAGGGCTGTTCGGCCCCGCCTTCCGCGCCGAAGCCGCTCGCTTCGGGCATCCGGCCGCCCGTGGGAGCCTGCTGCGCCCCGGGATTATCGGCTATGTACTGCTGTACGATGTCGTCAACGTCGCCGAGCTTGCGGCAGACATCCGCTTCCGACTCTCCTACCGCGGCACCGTCGTCGAAGTGCTGACGGAAGTCCGTGAGAATATCGGACAGGTCTTTCACATTGTTGCGCTCGAGCGTTTCGCGAAGTCCCGTGAGGAATTCTGTTTTGGTCGTGTATGTCATTGTACGTTCTCCTCCCCGTTTAAAAGGCGGTTGACCGCTTCGGTGAACCCGCGCCATTCGGTCTCCTGCTCCTTCTGAATCACCTTACCGCTGTCGGTTATGCGGTAGTACTTGCGCGGCGGGCCTTCCTGGGATTCCACGATGTAGGAATCTATGCTGCCGCTGTCTTTGAGCCGCT
This sequence comes from Ruminiclostridium sp., assembly GCA_024682455.1. Lineage (GTDB taxonomy): Bacteria > Bacillota > Clostridia > Oscillospirales > Ruminococcaceae > Ruminiclostridium_E. The sequence continues at coordinate 544 of JAIKZF010000107.1, forward strand.
TCATGAGCGGATATATCGTTCCCTCGGTTATATGCATCGCGTCGGATATGATGTTGACCAGCTCGTAACCGTAACGGTCGCCGCGGCACAGTATCGTCAGCACGCACATTTCGAGAGTCCCTCGTTTGAGCTGTGACTGCATTGCTTTTCCTCCTTCTGTATCTTCTGCAAGGTACTTTGTCGTGCAAGGTATCTTGTATGTTTATATTATAACACAAGCTACCTTATTTTGCAAGGTACTATGTGTACAAATATTGCGTATTTTTTCGTTGTTTTCTTGTAATATATATACAAAACAATAACGCCGCTTCACAAGCTGCGGCGCTTTTTACCATTTTTTGCTTTTGTCATCGGTCAGACATAAGAGATAATCGGCAGAAACATTGAAATATTTTGCTAAAGTTATTATATGGCGGCAGGGTATTTCCTGAATGTTGTTCTCATATTTGCTTATCTGCTGCTGTGTCGTGTTAAGGAGTTCGGCGATCTGGTGCTGGCTGGCTTTTCCGCGCCGCGCTTCCTTTAGTCTTTCTCCGATATTTATATCCAAATCGCTTCTCCTCCTCTCTTATATCAATTATACACCTTAAAAAGGGTATTGACAAACGCCCGAAAAGGTGTATAATATAATATATACGCCTTATAAGGCGTTATTCAAATCACAAGGAGGAAAATATATATGTTTTGTCCGAAATGCGGGGCTCAAAATGAAGAAACCGATAAGTTCTGCCGTTCTTGCGGATATCGCTATGAAGAAAGCGTGGATAATGAACAATCGGATATTTCTAAATTCGCAGATCATTCTGCTCAAAAAACAGAAAACGAAAAAACACAAGGAAAAAGCGTAAACATAGTTGGAATATGTTCGTCGGTTGCGTATGCTCTCGGTTCATTTTTGCCGTTCGCTTCCGCTTCGGCTTTTGGATTTACCAAATCTGTTTCTATGATGGATCAAGGCAGCGATTGGATATTTGTTGTTCTTATCGCCGTAATAGGGTTAGGTCTTTCTTGGCTCAATAAAAATATAGGTGTACTAATTACCGGAGTTTTGGCAGCAGGACTTGCTTATATTGAAGCGGGTGGTTTTACATCAGTATCTTCCGCAGTAGTTTCAAAGGGTATAGGTTTTTATTTACTGATAATAGGGGCTGTAGGATTGATCATTGCAGGAATATTTGGTATCTCTAGGAAACAGATGCAAAAAAAGAAATAAAGAATGAATGGAACCGATAACCGATCTCTTATGAGATCGGTCTTTTTTACATTTTCTTGATATTAAAAAATAATAATACCATATATGTCAATAATTAATTTGCAAAAAAGCATTGAATTTTTCGGAATTATGTAGTATAATAGACAATGTATATGTGCGTCCCGCACGGACGCGAAGAAGTAATATATAAGGTATGAAATAAAAGGGTGATAAGAAAATGCTCCACATAGGGCTGGACGTCGGCTCGACAACGGTGAAGATAGCCGTTATCGACGACAGTAACGAGTTTGTCTACAAGAATTATCAGAGACACTATTCGGATATAAAGAAAACGCTCGCCGAGGTGCTGCTCGGAGGTCTCGAAAAGGTGACCGACACCGAGATAACGGCGGCAGTTACGGGCTCGGGAGGCATAAACGCCGCGAAGTGGCTCGGCATACCGTTCATTCAGGAGGTCGAGGCGGGCGCGGTCGCGATAGAGGCGCTGATACCCGAGACCGACGTTGCAATAGAGCTCGGAGGCGAGGACGCGAAGATAACCTACCTGCGCGGCGGCATAGAGCAGCGCATGAACGGCTCCTGCGCGGGAGGCACCGGCGCTTTCATCGACCAGATGGCGGCTCTGCTGAACACCGATATCACGGGGCTCAACGAGCTCGCGAAGGACTACGAGACCATATACCCGATAGCTTCGAGATGCGGCGTTTTCGCGAAGAGCGATATCCAGCCGCTGCTCAACGACGGCGCCAAGAAATCTGATGTCGCCGCGTCGATATACCAGTCGGTGGTGAACCAGACCATAAGCGGTCTCGCCTGCGGCAAGCCGATACGCGGCAAGGTTGCCTTCCTCGGAGGACCGCTGTTCTATCTGTCGGAGCTCAGGAAGCGCTTCATCGAAACATTGAAGCTCGCTCCCGAGGACGTCATATTCCCGCCCGACGCGAACCTGTTCGTGGCTACGGGCGCGGCGCTCGCCGACAACCGCGGCACCGTGACGACAGCGGAGCTGAAAGAGCGCATAGCCGCTCTGAGCAGCGTGCAGGTGCATGAGGTCGAGAGACTCGCGCCGCTGTTCAGGGACGAGGCGGAAAAACAGGCGTTCCTCGACCGCCACTCGAAGAGCATCATACCGACCGCCGAGCTTTCGGAGCACAAGGGAAAGTGCTACCTCGGCATAGACGCGGGCTCCACCACCACGAAGGCCTGCCTCATAAACGAAAAGGCGGAGATACTTTACTCCTTTTATAATAACAACCTCGGTGATCCGCTGAAATCGGTCATCGGCATACTAAAGGACATATACTCGAAGCTGCCGGAGGGCGCGTACATAGCGAAGGCCACAGCCACCGGCTACGGCGAGCACCTTATAAAGGCGGCTCTCGGAGCGGACTACGGCGAGATCGAGACCATGGCGCACTACAAGGCGGCCGAGCGCATACTGCCGGGAGTTGAGTTCATACTCGATATCGGCGGCCAGGATATGAAGTGTATGCGCGTCAAGAACGGCGAGATCGAGAGCATACTGCTCAACGAGGCGTGCTCGTCGGGCTGCGGCTCGTTCATTGAGAACTTCGCCGCCGCACTCGGAATGACCAGCCGCGAATTCGCCACGATAGGACTTGAAGCCGAGCACCCAGTCGACCTCGGCTCCCGCTGCACGGTATTCATGAACAGCCGCGTAAAGCAGGCGCAGAAGGAGGGAGCGTCCGTCGCGGATATCTCCGCCGGACTCAGCTACTCGGTAGTCAAGAACGCCCTGTTCAAGGTCATAAAGATACGCGACCCGCAGGCTATGGGCGAGAAGATCATCGTGCAGGGAGGCACATTCATGAACGCCTCGGTTCTGCGCGCCTTCGAGCTGACCTGCGGCAGAGAGGTCGTGCGTCCCGACAAGGCGGGGCTCATGGGAGCCTACGGAAGCGCCCTCGTCGCCATGCAGCGCGACGACGGCACCGGCTCGACTATCTCGAAGCCCGACGCTCTCGAAAACTTCACGATACAGAAGTCCACCGCGCGCTGCGGACGCTGCTCGAACAACTGCCTGCTGACGATAAGCAAGTTCTCCGACGGCAAGCGCTTCATCACCAACAATCGCTGCGAGCGCGGAGCAGGTACTGGCGCGGGCAAGTCCACGCTGCCGAATATGTACGATTTCAAGCTGAAACGCCTGTTCGACGCCTATAAGCCCATTCCGAAGGAGGAGGCGAAGCACGGAGTCGTCGGCATACCGAGAGTGCTCGGTATGTACGAGAATTACCCGTTCTGGTTCACGTTCCTGACGTCCCTCGGGTACAGCGTTCTGCTGTCTCCGAAATCCTCGCGCAACATATACGATATGGGCATCGAGACCATGCCCTCCGAGTCGGTATGCTATCCCGCGAAGCTTGCGCACGGCCATATCGAGTGGCTGCTGAGCAACGGGGCGGACTTCATCTTCTACCCGTCGCTGACCTATGAGATGGACAACGGCGGCAAGGGCGACAACCACTATAACTGCCCGGTAGTCGCTACATACAGCGAGGTCATAAAGAATTCGGTGCCGAGACTGCGCGACCATGACGTGAGATTTATGAACCCGTTCCTGCCGATATACGACCGCAAGGCTATGACAAGGCGCATAGTCGAGGAGTTCACGCCGCTGGGCTTCGGGGGCGAGGAGCTGGGAGCGGCTCTCGCGAAGGCGTACGCCGAGGACGAAAAGTACAAGTCCGACGTGCGCAGAGAGGGCGAGCGCATACTTGCCATGCTGAAAAAGGAGGGCAGGAAGGGCATTGTCCTTGCGGGAAGACCCTACCACGTCGACCCGGAGATAAACCACGGCATACCGGAAATGATAACCGGCTACGGCTACGCGGTGCTGACCGAGGACAGCGTTGCGCACCTCGGAGACCTGCCGAGGCCTATACGCGTGGTAGATCAGTGGATGTATCATAACAGGCTGTATAACGCGGCGGCGTTCGTATCGACGCGCCCCGACCTGGAGCTCGTGCAGCTAAACAGCTTCGGCTGCGGCATCGACGCGGTCACCACCGACGAGGTGCAGGAGATACTGCAGGGCAGCGGAAGAATGTACACGCTGCTGAAAATAGACGAGGTCAACAACTTAGGAGCCGCCCGCATAAGGCTCCGCTCGCTGATATCCGTAATGGAGGAGCGCGAGCGCAGCGGCTATGTTTCCGACAAGAAGTACACCGGCTACAAGCGCCAGCCCGTCTTCACCAAGGAGATGAAGAAGCGCTACACTATCCTCGCGCCGCAGATGGCGCCGTATCACTTCGATATCATCGAGGCGGCGTTCCGGTATTCGGGCTTTGATTTCGTGGTGCTCAAGGACTATTCCAAGAAGATAGTCGATACCGGACTGAAATATGTGAACAACGACGCCTGCTATCCGTCGATACTGACGGTGGGGCAGCTGATGAACGCGCTGGAGAGCGGCAAGTACGACCTCTCCCGCACCGCTCTGCTGATAACGCAGACAGGCGGCGCGTGCCGTGCGACCAACTACATCAGCATGATAAAGAAGGCTCTCGCGGACGGAGGCTACGCGGATACTCCGCTGCTGTCGCTGAACTTCAACGGCTTTGAGAAGCAGCCGGGCTTCAAGATCACGCCCGGCCTTGCGATAAGAGGCTTCATGGGAGTCATCTACGGCGACGCGATATGCCGCTGCCTGTACAGAGTACGCCCGTACGAGATCGAAAAGGGCAGCGCTAACAGGCTCTACGAAAAGTGGAACGCGAAGATCAAGGAGGATATCAGGCACATCAGCTTCAGGAAGTTCCGTCAGAACATACACGACATGGTGAAGGAGTTCGGCGAGCTGCCGGTCTACGACATCGAGAAGCCGCGCGTCGGCGTTGTGGGCGAGATACTTGTCAAGTACAGCCCCGCCGCCAACAACGACATCGTGGGCTTCCTGGAGTCCGAGGGAGCCGAGGCTGTGGTGCCCGACCTTATGGGCTTCATCTACTTCTTCTGCGACCACGCGAATTCCCGCAAGGAGTTCCTCACCGTTTCGGGAGCGAGGTATTTCTTCTCCAACAAGGCGATACAGCTCTTTGAGAGGCTCGAAAAGCCGTTCATCGACGCGATAAAGGGCACCAAGTTCGGCGGCTTCACGCCCATACGGGAGATGAGAAAGCTCGTTGACGGCATAGTTTCCACCTGCAATATCGCGGGCGAGGGCTGGTTCCTGTCGGCGGAGATGCTGGAGCTGCTGGAGAGCGGCGTTACCAACATCGTATGTATGCAGCCGTTCGCCTGCCTGCCCAACCACGTCACCGGAAAGGGCGTCATCGGAGAGCTCCGCCGCCGCAACCCCGAGTCGAACATCATTGCCGTTGACTACGACCCCGGAGCTTCGGAGGTCAACCAGATCAACCGCATAAAGCTTATGCTCACCGCGGCTCTCAAGAAGATCAGGAACCGCGAAAAGCTCGCTGTGCCGGAGGCTCTTGTCACCGACGAGTATTCGGAGCTGATCGGAAATAAGGTCGGCTGACGCGTTTTGCGGACATATCCGGAAAATGTAAATAAAATTTACCAAAAAGGTATTGACAAATCGGCAGAAATGTGGTATTATATAAATACAGTAAATGGCATTTACTAATACCACCGGCTATACATTAGAAAGGAACAGGCTATGGCTGAATTCAAATTCACAGACGCTTCGGGCAAGACCGAGATAAAGAAGACCGGCGGCTCCGGAGGAAAAATGGGCGGTATCGTGTTTGCCGCCGTTATATTGGTCATCATACTCGCGGTGCTCTTCAACTGCTTCACTATCGTGAACGAGGGCTTCATCGGAGTCAAGTACCAGTTCGGACGCATAATTGAGGACAAACTCCAGGCGGGACTCAATTTCCGCATACCCTTTATCGAGGAGATAGACCAGGTCGATATCCGCGACCAGATCTACTCGGTAAAGGCAAACGCCTACACAAGCGACACACAGAGCGTCAACGAGCTCCAGCTCAAGCTCAATTACCGCTATTCCAGCGCCATGCTCTCTAATATAATCCGCGAGACCGGCATAAACAACGTGGAGAACAAGCTCCTTGTCCCGAACGTTGCCAAGATCGCAAAGGACGCTATCGGTAAGGTCAAGGCGGAAGACCTCGTGCAGACCCGCTCCGAGGTGCAGGCTACCATACAGAACAAGCTCACCGAGGTGCTCCAGCCCTACGGTATCGTAGTAACGGCGTTTGCTATCGAGAATCTCGACTTCGATCCCGCGTTCGAGGCTTCTATACAGGAAAAGGTCATTGCGGCTCAGGACGCTCTCAAAATGGAGAACAAGACCCGCGAGAAGGAAGAGGAAGCAAAGCAGATAGTTATCGCGGCTCAGGCGGACGCTGACAGCCAGGTCGCTATCGCGGAGGCTGAGGCTAAGGCTATCGCTCTCATCGAGGAGCAGCTTGCCAACAGCCCGAACTATATCGACTACTACAAGCTCCAGAAGTGGAACGGCGTGCTCCCGCAGGTAATGAGCGACGGCGTGAACCCGTTCATAGCTCTCTCGGGCAGCGGCTCGCAGACGCCCACGTCCGTGCCGTCCAACGTGCCCCAGTCGGCGATCTCTGCGAACCCCGCAGAATAAGCGCCACAGCGCTTATTCGCCCCCCCGCCCCCGCGCCGTCCTAACGGCGCGGGGGCGGACAGCGCTTGTAAACC
>JAIKZF010000003.1 GCA_024682455.1 Ruminiclostridium sp.
GATAGGGAACTACGGCACGAACGACGAGGACTATGAGTCCCGCGGCAGCGTGGTCAGCGGTTATATAGTCCGTGAATACTGTGAAGAGCCGTCCAATTTCAGGTGCGAGCATACGATAGACGAGTTCCTGAAAAAGTACGGCATAATCGGTCTGTATGACATAGATACCCGCCGCCTTACCCGAAAGATACGCGAAAGCGGCGTAATGAACGGAATGATAACCAACGAACCCGGCTTCGACAAGGAAAAGGTCCTTGAGGCTGTCCGCGCGTATAATGTGGGAAGCGTCGTCCCGAAGGTCAGCGTAAAGGCTCCGGAGGTCTACAAGGCGGAGAACGCAAAGTACCGGATAGCGCTGATAGACTACGGTTATAAGTATAATATACGGCGCGAGCTGCTGAAACGCGGCTGCGATGTGACCGTATTCCCGTATGATGTGAGCCCCGAGGAGATAAAGAGCTTTGCCCCCGACGGCATAATGCTCTCGAACGGCCCCGGAGATCCCGCGGAAAACAAGACCTCCATAGCTACGCTGAAAGCCCTTATTCCTGAGCGGATACCGACCTTCGGGATATGTCTGGGGCATCAGCTCCTCGCTCTCGCGAACGGAGCCGCGACTGTAAAGATGAAGTACGGTCACCGCGGAGGCAATCAGCCCGTGACCGATCTTGAACTCGGCAGGACATTCATAACCTCGCAGAACCACGGCTACGCGGTAGTCGCGGACAGCATACCGGAAAGCGCCGGCAGACTGTCTCACGTGAACGCCAACGACAAGACCTGCGAGGGTGTGCGTTATACCAACGCGCCCGCGTTCACGGTGCAGTTCCACCCCGAAGCGTGCGGAGGTCCGCACGATACCGCGTATCTTTTCGATGAATTCATTGAGATGATCGGGAAGGAAAGGGGTGACAGGTAATGCCGCTGAGAAGTGATATTAAGAAAGTTCTTGTCATAGGTTCGGGACCTATAGTTATCGGACAGGCTGCCGAGTTTGACTATGCGGGAGCCCAGGCTTGCCGCGCCCTGAAGCAGGAGGGCCTCGAGGTCGTCCTGATAAACTCCAACCCCGCGACGATCATGACGGACAAGCACATGGCGGATCACATCTATATCGAGCCGCTGACTCTTGAATGTGTTAAGCGTATCATAAAGATAGAAAAGCCCGACAGCGTTCTGTCAACGCTGGGAGGGCAGACCGGACTTACTCTGTCGATGCAGCTCGCGGAGGAAGGCTTTCTTGAAGAGAACGGCGTAAAGCTGCTCGGCGCAGTGCCGGAAACGATCCACAAGGCTGAGGACAGGCAGGCCTTCAAGGACACAATGGAAGCCATAGGCGAGCCTGTTATCCCGTCCAATGTAGTTGAAACGCTCGAAGACGCGCTGGATTTTGCGGATAACGAGATCGGATATCCAGTGATAGTGCGCCCGGCGTTCACGCTCGGAGGTACGGGAGGCGGTATAGCGAACGATCACGACGAGCTGCACGAGATAGCGACGAACGGACTTCGCCTTTCCCCCATACATCAGATACTTGTGGAAAAATGTATCTCGGGCTGGAAGGAGATCGAATTCGAGGTAATACGTGACGCAAAGGGCAACGTCATTACCGTGTGCTCCATGGAGAACTTCGATCCGGTCGGAGTTCACACAGGCGACAGCATAGTTATCGCGCCCGCGGTGACTCTCGCCGATAAGGAATATCAGATGCTGCGTACGGCTGCGCTGAACATAATACAGGCGCTCAAGGTCGAGGGAGGCTGCAACTGTCAGTTCGCGCTGAAGCCCGATTCCTTTGAGTATGCCGTGATCGAGGTCAATCCGAGAGTTTCCCGTTCCTCGGCGCTCGCTTCGAAGGCTACTGGCTACCCGATAGCGAAGGTCGCGACCCGCATCGCGATTGGCTATACTCTCGACGAGATCGTAAATCAGGTGACGGGCAAGACCTACGCCTGCTTTGAGCCGGCTCTCGACTATGTGGTCGTGAAGTTCCCGAAATGGCCGTTCGACAAATTCGTATACGCCAAGAAAACGCTCGGTACGCAGATGAAGGCTACGGGCGAGATAATGGCTATCGGGACGACATTTGAGGCGGCTATGATGAAGGCTGTCCGCTCGATCGAGCTCGGGCTCGACACCATGACGAAACCCGACTTTGAGAAGCTGACGGACGAAGAGATCGAAAAGAAGCTGTACGATATCGACACCGACAGGTCTTTCTGCGTGTTTGAAGCCCTGAAACGCGGTATCGCGGTCGATAAGATACATGAAATAACGAAAATAGACAAGTGGTTCATCTGCAAGCTGAAAAATCTCGCCGGACTTGAAAAGTGGCTCGCGGACGGCACTCTTACGCAGGATAAGTATGATACCGCGAAGAAATATTGCTACCTCGACAAGTCGATAGAGCGCATTTCGGGGCAGTCGATAGACGCCTGCGGCATAAAGCGCAGAAAGGCCGTTTACAAAATGGTCGATACCTGCGCAGCGGAATTCTCCGCCGAGACCCCGTATTTTTACAGCACCTATGACGAGGAGAACGAGGCGGAGGAGTTCATAGAGGAACATTCCACCGGCAGGAAAAAGGTAATAGTTTTCGGCTCCGGTCCGATACGCATAGGACAGGGAATCGAGTTCGACTACTGCTCCGTTCATTGTGTGTGGGCGCTCAAGGAAATGGGCTATGAGACCGTTATATGCAACAATAACCCCGAGACAGTTTCAACGGACTTCGACACGGGCGACAGACTGTATTTCGACCCGCTTACTCCCGAGGACGTTGATTCTCTGATAGCCACCGAAAAGCCCGACGGAGTTGTGGTGCAGTTCGGAGGTCAGACGGCTATAAAGCTTACCAAGCACCTGAAAGAGATCGGCGCAAATATCCTCGGCACATCGGCTGAAAGCATAGACGCCGCGGAGGACAGAGAGCTGTTCGACGAGCTGCTTGAAAAGTGCGGCATTCCGCGCCCGAAGGGACATACGGTATTTACCGCGGAGGAGGCTCTTAAGGCTGCGAATGAGCTCGGATATCCCGTGCTCCTGCGTCCCTCGTATGTTCTCGGCGGACAGAATATGATAATCGCACACTGCGACAGCGACGTTACCGAGTATATGGAGATCATCACATCTCACAAGCTCGAAAACCCCGTGCTTATAGACAAGTATCTCATGGGCACCGAGGTAGAGGTCGACGCTATCTGCGACGGCACCGACTTCCTCATACCGGGTATCATGGAGCATATCGAGCGCGCAGGCGTCCATTCCGGCGACAGTATCTCCGTATATCCCGCCCAGACCCTCACCGACAGGGTCAAGCGTGTCATAACCGCCTACACCGAGCGTCTAGCGAAGTCTCTGAATGTCATCGGACTTGTTAACGTTCAGTACGTCGTATATAACAACGAGGTCTACGTTATCGAGGTAAATCCGCGTTCCTCGCGCACAGTCCCGTACATTTCCAAGGTAACGGGCGTGCAGATGGTGGATATCGCGACAAAGATAATGATGGGGCATACGCTTAAGGAGCAGGGCTTCTCGTCCGGGCTGTACCCCGTAGGCGACTATGTGGCGGTAAAGGTCCCGGTATTCAGCTTTGAGAAGCTCCACGACGTCGATACCCAGCTTGGTCCGGAAATGAAATCCACCGGCGAATGCCTCGGCATAGCGCACAGCTTTGAGACTGCGCTGTTCAAGGGGCTTATAGCCGCGGGCTTCAAGATGTACGACAAGGGCGGTGTGCTGTTCTCCGTCCGCAACGAGGATAAGCCCGAGATAATCGAGATAGCCAGCCGCTTCGAGCAGCTCGGCTTTGACATCTACGCTACGAGCGGTACTGCGTCGACACTTATCCGCAATATGATAGCGACGAATTTTACGTACCGCGTGAGCGAGCATCACGAGCCGAATATAATCTCTCTGCTTGAAAGCGGCGATATAAACTACGTTATCTCGACCTCGGAGACGGGACGCTCTCCCGCCCGCGACAGCGTCAAGATGCGCCGCAAGGCTGTTGAGCGCTCTATCGCGTGTCTTACCTCCGTGGACACCGCCGAGGCTCTGGTAAAGTGCATTGAGATGAAGAAGAATATCGAAGATGTTGAAATGATCGACATTACAAAGATATAAAGAGGTAACGCATGAAGATCGGCGAATACACCTTTAAACGAAGATACACTCTCGCGCAGATAATAGTGGATGTCGTTTCCGCGGTCGTACTGCTTGGTTTTCTTCTTATCGTGAGCGCGCATATCGAGTGGGCGCAGTGGCTCGACAGGCAGAACAGGACTGACTATGTACTGCACAAGGAATGGTATCCGCTGATAATATGGATAGCCGCGGGCGCTTTGGTCATGGGGCTCTCGTTCTTCCTGATGTTCAGGAAAAAGAAGCAGCCGAAAAAGCTTTGTATCACGGAGAATAACGTCGTGAAATACGACAACGCCCTGAACACGGGCATAGCTCTTGTTCGGCTTATGGTGCTGCTGCTGCTCTGGAATGTCTGCTCCGTACACAGCGACTTTATCCTGTGGGGGCAGTCGGAGATAAACTACCTTACTTACGTGATCGGTCTGCTGATAATCGTCGGCATAGTGATACTCACAAAGATGAGGACAGACGCGCTGAGCGAGACCGAAAAGCAGTCCGGAGCCTCCGGAAAGAAGTATATCGTTGAAGATTGAGAGGATATTATATGTCTTACAGATGCGGAGAATATAAGCTGTTAAAAAAGACTGCTCTGGCGGAAAATATATATTCGTTCACGATAGAGTGCCCCGAAGCAGCGGAGCTCGCGCGGTGCGGGCAGTTCGTGCACATACTGGCTCCGGGCTTTACTCTGCGCAGACCGATATCTGTCTGTGAGATAGACAGGAAGGCGGGAACTCTGCGCGTCGTATTTCTTGTGAAGGGCGAGGGAACAAAAGCCATATCGAGGATAAACGAGGGAGAGTACTTAGATATGATAGCTCCGCTCGGAAACGGCTACTCGGTATCCTCCGTAAGCGCGGGAGGCAGAGTGATAGTTGTCGGGGGAGGTATCGGTGTGCCGCCGCTTCTCCAGACGGCAAAGCATTTTGATAATGTTACTGCAGTACTCGGTTTCCGCAGCTACGGAAATATAATACTCGCAGACGAGTTCAGGAAAGTCTGCCGTGATGTGACGATCTGCACCGACGATGGAAGCGTCGGCGAAAAGGCGATAGTTACGGTACCGCTGAAACGCGAGCTCGAAAAGGGCGATGCCTCGGCGGTGTTTGCCTGCGGCCCGACAAGAATGCTGAACGCCGTTGCAGATATGGCGAAGGAGTACGGCGTATTCTGCGAGGTCTCGCTGGAGGAACGCATGGGCTGCGGAGTCGGAGCCTGTGTGGGCTGCGTCGCGAGGATAAGCAGGAACGGGGAAGAGAAGCTGCTCCGTGTATGCAAGGACGGCCCCGTATTCAACGCGGAGGAGGTATTGTTTTGAGCAAGGATCTTTCAGTCAAGGTCGCCGGTGTAACATTCCCGAACCCGGTGATAGCCGCTTCCGGAACATACGGATTCGGAGAGGATTACGCGCCTCTGTACCCGCTGAGCAGGCTTGGCGGCATTTCCTGCAAGGGGACGACAATACGCGAAAAGGCGGGCAATCTCCCGCCGCGCATAGCCGAGACGACTGCCGGTATGCTCAATTCCGTCGGTCTCCAGAATCCCGGTGTCGATGTGTTCATAAGCAAGTATCTGCCTGAACTGAAAAAGAACGGCAATGTGATAATAGCAAATCTCGCGGGGGCGACGATAGAGGACTACACGGCGGCTGCCGCGAAGCTCGACGCAACCGATGTCGATATGATCGAGCTGAATATCTCCTGCCCGAACGTAAAGCAGGGCGGCGCGACATGGGGAACTACCTGCGAGGGAGCCGCGTCCGTGACAAGAGCTGTCCGCGCTGTGACTAAAAAGCCTGTCATGGTAAAGCTGACGCCGAATGTGACGAATATAACCGAGATAGCAAAGGCCGTCGAAGCCGAAGGCGCGGACTGCGTCTCGCTGATAAACACGCTTCTCGGAATGAGGATAGACATAAAGACCCGCAGACCCGTTCTCCGCAACAACGTCGGCGGATTCTCGGGTCCGGCGGTATTCCCGGTAGCCGTGCGCATGGTATGGCAGGTCGCGAATGCCGTGAACGTCGATGTCGTCGGTATGGGAGGCATAACCACCGCCGAGGACGCGATAGAAATGATGATGGCGGGCGCGAAGGCTGTCCAGATGGGCACAGCGATATTTACAGACCCGTTCGCTCCGCTCAAAGTGATCGACGGGCTTGAAAGATACATGACCGAGAACGGTATTGACGACCTCTCGGAGATCGTCGGGAGCGTTAAGCCGTGGTAATTTATCGGGCAAAGTATTGATCTATTCGGATCATTGTATAATAATAACTGTATCGGCTGTCTGCGAGGTAGATCATGGCTTTTGATTACAAAAAGGAATACAGGGAGTTTTATCTGCCGAAGGACAAGCCCGTTATCGTAACGATACCCGCGATGAACTTCGTAGCTGTGCGCGGCAGGGGAGACCCGAACGAGCCCGCCGGTGAGTATAAACGCGCAATGGAGATACTGTACGGTGTTTCCTATACGATAAAGATGAGCAAAATGGGCGATCACAGGATAGACGGCTATTTCGATTATGTGGTGCCTCCGCTCGAAGGCCTGTGGCAGCAGGAGGGGATCGTCGACATGGACTATTCCCGCAAGGATAAGCTCGAATGGGTCTCGATGATAAGACTGCCCGATTTTGTGACGAAGTCCGACTTCAGCTGGGCGGTAAATGAGGCATCGGCGAAGAAGAAAAGCGATTTTTCCGCTGCGGAGTTTTTTTCCTACGATGAGGGGCTGTGCGTGCAGTGTATGCACATTGGTTCATACGACGATGAGCCTGCGACCGTTGAAAAAATGAATGTGTTCATCGGATCGCAGGGCTTTGAGACCGATACAGGAAAAACACGCCGGCATCATGAGATATATCTCGGCGACCCGCGGAAAACAGCCGCGGAAAAGCTGAAAACGGTAATAAGGATACCGATAGCAAGAAAAAAACAATGAGGTGATAGGTTTGTCCGAGAATAAAATGACGGTAGCAAGGGCAATGGTCGAATGTCTCAAAGCCGAGGGCGTAAAGCACGTCTTCGGTTATCCCGGCGCGGCTATCTGTCCTTTTTATGACGAGCTTATCTCGTCCGGCATAGAGCATATACTTGTGCGCCATGAGGTCAACGGCGGTCATGCCGCCAGCGGCTACGCGCGCATGACCGGAAAGGCAGGCGTCTGTATAGCTACCTCGGGTCCCGGCGCTTTGAATCTTATCACGGCGATAGGCACAGCCTATATGGACAGTATCCCGATAGTTGCGATAACCGGTCAGGTCAATTCCGACCAGATAGGCAGAGATGTCTTTCAGGAGGCCGATATCACCGGCGCTTCGGAGCCCTTTGTAAAGCACAGCTACATGGTCAAGGATCCGTCCGTTATATGTGATGTGATAAAGAAAGCCTTCTACATCGCGGAGACCGGACGTCCCGGACCCGTACTGATAGATGTTCCCATGGACGTGCAGCTCATGGAGTGCGATTTCGAATATCCCGAAAAGGTCGAGATACGCTCCTACAAGCCCACCACAGAGGGAAACAAGCTCCAGATAAAGCGCGTTGCCGACGCGATACTCAAGGCTGACAAGCCCCTGATATGCGCGGGAGGCGGAGTTTTCCTTTCAGACGCGAAGGAAGAACTGAAAGAGTTTGCGAACAGGTGCGATATCCCTGTGATCAATACGATGATGGGACTTAGCAATATTGATATGTCCGATGAGCATTTCTTCGGAATGCTGGGAATGCACGGCGGAAAGGCCGCCAACTACGCGGTAAGGAACTGCGACCTTCTTATCCTTCTCGGCGCGAGAATGGGCGACAGAGCTATCGTAGCTATGGACGGCCTGGAGGACGTGGAAATAATCCATATCGACGTCGATCCCGCCGAGATAGGAAAGAACGTGAACGTCACGACTCCCGTGGTCGGGGATATAAGAATAATCCTGCGGAGGCTCCTTGAGACCGTTAAGGAGGAGAAGCATACCGAATGGATGGATTCGCTGAAGGCGGTAAAGAGCGAGCAGAGACCCGTTCCCGAAGCAAGACCCGGTACCGTAAATCCGAAGCTTTTCATATGCGAGCTGAACAGGCAGCTTGAAAAGGACGCGGTAGTTGTCGCCGATGTAGGCTCGAACCAGATATGGACTGCAAACAACATATATCTGACCGAGGGCAGATTCCTGACCGCGGGAGGTATGGGAACTATGGGATATTCGCTGCCGGCGGCTATCGGCGCGAAGAAAGCCTGTCCTGACCGTCAGGTAGTGGCGGTATGCGGCGACGGCAGCTTACAGATGGAGTTCATGGAGCTTGCCACGGCAATGCAGCATGATATCTGTGTCAAGGTGATCGTGTTCGTCAACACAAGTCTCGGTATGGTACGCGAGCTTCAGGACAGGATATACAGCAGAGAAATAGCCGTTGATCTTACGGGGAGCCCGGACTTTGATATCATAGCTCAGGCTTACGGCATAAAGGCGGAGAGCGTTACCGATATATCGCAGGCGAAAGCTGCGATACACAATATGCTCTCGTCAGAAAAGCCTTATCTCCTGCAGGTCATAGTGGATAAAGAGGAAAATTCGATAATATGAAACATACAATATCCATACTTGTAGAAAATCACGCGGGCGTGCTCGCAAGAGTCGCGGGACTGTTCGCGCGCAGAGCGTACAATATCGACAGCCTCGCTGTCGGCGTGACCGCCGACGAGAACGTTTCGCGCATAACGATAGTCGCGGACGGCGATGATTACACGCTTGAGCAGATCTTAAAGCAGCTAAACAAGCTGATAGATGTTATCAAGGTGCGCGCCGTGAACGAGAGCGAGCTGCTTACCCGTGAGCTTGTGCTCGTCAAGGTGAACTGTACGCCCGCACAGCGCTCTGAGCTTATCTCCATAGCAAAAATAACCGAAGCGAAGATATCGGACATATCGGTAAATTCGATAACTCTCGAATTATCCGATTATAGCGCGAAGATAAAGAATTTCGAGGAGCTGCTTCGTCCTTACGGCATAAAGGAGATCGTAAGAACGGGAACAGTAGCGATTCAGCGCGGAAGCGCTTCATTGACAATATAAAAATAGAAAAGGAAGTAATCAAAATGGCAAAACTGTATCATGAAACAGACTGTAATCTGTCCTACCTTGACGGCAAGACCGTCGCGATAATAGGCTACGGCAGCCAGGGTCATGCACACGCTCTCAACCTCAGGGACAGCGGCGTAAAGGTAATAGTCGGTCTTTACGAGGGAAGCAAGTCGTGGAAGAAGGCTGAGGAAGCGGGTTTTGAGGTATATACAGCGTTTGATGCCGCGAAGAAGGCAGACATCATAATGATACTCATCAATGATGAAAAGCAGGCAGCTCTCTATGAGGAAAGCATAAAGCCGAACCTTACTGCGGGCAAGGTGCTCATGTTCGCGCACGGCTTCAATATACACTTCGGTCAGATAGTACCTCCGGCAGATGTCGATGTTATCATGATAGCTCCGAAGGGACCTGGTCACACGGTACGCTCCGAGTTCACTATCGGCAGAGGCGTTCCTTGCCTTATCGCCGTACATCAGGACGTTTCCGGCAGAGCTACCGATATCGGTCTTGCTTACGCCGCGGGCATCGGCGGCGCGAGAGCGGGCGTTCTTGAGACCACTTTCAAAATGGAGACAGAAACAGACCTGTTCGGTGAGCAGTGCGTTCTCTGCGGAGGTGTTACCGCTCTGATGAAGGCAGGCTTCGAGACGCTCGTAGAAGCAGGCTACGATCCGCAGAACGCTTACTTCGAGTGCATACACGAAATGAAGCTGATAGTTGACCTTATCTATAAGGGCGGCTTCAAGATGATGAGATATTCCATTTCCGATACAGCGGAGTTCGGTGATTATGAGACAGGCAAGCGCCTCATCACAGACGAGACAAAGCAGGAAATGAAGAAGGTACTTTCCGAGATACAGGACGGCACATTTGCGCGCAACTGGATCATGGAGAACAAGATGGGCCGTGCTCATTTCAACGCGTGCAGACGCATACAGGGCGAGCATCAGCTCGAAAAGGTCGGCGCCGAGATCCGTAAGCTCTATTCGTGGAACGAGGAAGACAATAAGGACTAAAGACCCGGCGGCGGACATTCGTGTCCGCCGTTGCTTTATGAAGTTATGAGTATTGACAGAGCAAAACTGCACAGCGCGTACAGATATATACTTGACTGGTTCTTTCCGAACCGCTGTCCCGGGTGCCGGAAATTTATAGCATGGAATGAGGATTTCTGTCCGGAGTGTGCGGGCAGACTGACGGTCTGGGACGGCAAGACTGAAATCCCGTTTGTCGATAGATTCACGGCGTACTGTGTATATGATAAAAAGATATCACCTGTGATACTTCGGCTGAAACGCACAGACCGGGGCAACAGCTGTTATGCTTTCGCGCGCGGGATAAAGATGGCGCTTGAGCGTTCAGGCATGACAGAGGGGATCGACTGTATAGTCCCGATACCGATGTCAAAGAAAAAGCTGAAAGAGCGCGGGTATAACCAGGCGGAGCTCATTGCCCGGGAGCTGAGCTATATGATAGGAGCACCGTGTTCAGATGTTCTTGTTAAGGTACGTGATACCGCGGCGCAGAAATCTCTCGGCAGGGAAGACCGCGCGAAAAATCTGAAAAACGCCTTCTCCGCGGCTCCCGGGTGTAATGACGTGAAGGGCAGGTCATTCCTGTTGATAGATGACGTATGCACCACCGGAAGTACCTTCGCGGAAGCTGCAAGCGTCCTCGCGGAAAACGGAGCCGCAAGAATTTACGCCGCCTCATTCGCCAAAACTCCGAATAAACGCAGTAAAGCGTCTCCCAACGATATACCGGAGGAGGAATATGAGGATAACGTCGAGGATATGACGCCATTTATCTGAGCGATTCTGCATCATTTAACAAGAAATACTGCCAAAAAAGCCCTGACTTTTCGTATGCGCCTCATCTGTGCGGAACATACGAAAAGTCAGGGTATAATAATATATCTGCTCATGAAAGCGTCCGTCGGACACTCCGGCAAGCGATCACTTGGTGAATATCTCGATCTTGTCGATGATGATATCAACGGCAGGCTTGCTGATATTGCCTCTTCCGTCGTCAACCTTCTCGCACGCTGAGACAGCGTCGAGTACGTCAAAGCCGTCCACGGTCTGCCCGAATACGGTATAGCCGCCGTCAAGGTGCGGGTAGCCTCCCCTTTGCTCATAGGTGGCGGTCACCTTGTCGGTAAGAGTATCAAGCATTGCCTGAGCGCCTTTGGAGTATTCGATATAGAACTGCTTCTGCTTGCTGTAAGCGTTGTAGTATGCCTTCTGGGTTTCGTCATTCGCGTCGAGCATCTGAAGATACATATTCATGACTTCTGCCTGCTGCTTCGAGCCCTCGACATTCTGTGCGTAAAGATCGGCGATGCTGGTCTGTGAGTACTTGTTGTTGACGATATAGAACTGGTCGGTCAGGTCGCCGGATGCGCTTCCCATGCAGAGAGCTCCGTAATAGTGGCGCAGACAGGTATTTACCTCGCTGCGGAAGGTACCGCCTTCAAAGGAATCTCCGCCCGCACCCGTGTTCGTCGCGGAACCGCCCTGAGCCATGAAGTCCTCAACTATCCTGTGGAAGTATGTGCCGTTGTATTTTCCGGCCTTTGCAAGCTCGGTGAAGTTATACACCGCATACGGCGCGAGATCGGGATACAGTTTCAGGGTTATATCGCCGTAATCCCTTATGCTTATGACCGCGTAGGTATCGCCGGGCTGGAGAGTGACCTCTCCGGAGTTGCCTGCCTCCTTGCTCTGTATAAGTCTGTATTCGGTGGGTCTGCTCTTGTCGGGAGCCCCGCCGTTGTTTGAACAGCCTGCGAACAGCATCAGCGCGCACGCCGATACGGCACAGACTTTTTTTATAAATTTATTCATCATTGATCTCCTTTTTGTACGGAAATGCAAAAGAACCGACTAACATAGCAGACGGTTCTCCCACATCATACTCCGCTTTGCGCAGCGGCGAGGCATGTCAGTCTATCTCTACCGCGACTTTCTCGCTGTGCCTTACCGCGCCCGCGCGCATTATAGTTCTGATAGCCTTTGCAATGCGGCCCTGCTTGCCGATCACTCTGCCCATATCGCCGGGGGCGACGTGCAGGTGATAAACGATAGTTCCGTCTTCCTTCGGCTCGTCCGCGGTTATTTCTATCGCGGACTTATCCTCGACAAGCTCTTCCACCATTGCGTACAATAGTTCTTTCATAACTGCCTCCGGGTAATCAGCCTACGCCATTGATCTTTAAGAGCTTCTTGACGGTGTCGGTGGGCTGTGCGCCGTTCTTGATCCACTGCTGAGCCTTATCGTTATCTATCTTGATAACGGAAGGATCCTTTGTGGGATCATAGTAACCGATCTCTTCGATGAAGCGTCCGTCTCTCGGATAACGGGAATCCGCAACGACGATCCTGTAAAAAGGAGCCTTCTTTGCGCCCATTCTTCTGAGTCTGATCTTTACTGCCATGTTTTTCACCTCCGAAAATAGTTTTGATGTATATAACACGGTCTCCCGGGTTATGTCTGTCAAAAGCCTCCGCCGAAGCCTCCGGGGAAGCCTCCTCCGGCTCCGCCCATGCCGACCATATTCCGCAGCATCTTCATAGCGTTGCGTTTGCCGCCCTTGCCGTTCATCTGTTTCATCATCTTCTGCATCATCTCGAACTGCTTAAGCAGGTTATTGACGTCCTCGACCTTCATGCCGGAGCCCGCAGCTATGCGGCGCTTACGCTTCGCGTCGATGATCGACGGCTTCTCGCGCTCCTTCTTTGTCATCGAAAGGATTATCGCCTTTGTGCGCGGCATACGGCGCTCGTCGATATCCTCTTCCTTGACTTTCCCGCTGAGTCCCGGTATCATATTGATAAGGGAGGTCATGCTCCCCATTTTCTCTATCTGCTCGAACTGCGCGAGCAGGTCGTTCATATCGAACTTACTGCTTTCGAGGCGCTTTGCGAGCTTTACGGCTTCCTTCTCGTCGTAGGATTCCTTTGCCTTTTCGATCAGCGAGAGCACATCGCCCATGCCGAGTATGCGGTTCGCCATTCTGTCGGGGTGGAAGAGCTCCAGATCGTCGAGCTTTTCGCCTGTGCCTGCGAACTTTATGGGCTTTCCGGTCACTGCAAGCACGGACAATGCCGCGCCGCCTCTTGTATCGCCGTCGAGCTTGGTGAGCACCACTCCCGTTATTTCAAGGGTCTCGTTGAAGGTCTTCGCGACATTTACCGCGTCCTGACCTGTCATAGAGTCGACCACGAGAAGTATCTCGTTCGGTTCCGTTTCCGCTTTGATCTCGCGGAGCTCGTTCATAAGCTGCTCGTCAATATGCAGACGACCCGCGGTATCGAGAATAACGACGTCATAGCCGTTGTCCTTCGCGAATTTTATGCTTTCCTTCGCGATCTTAACGGGATTTTCCTGCCCCATTTCAAATACTCTCGCGCCCGCCTTCTCGCCGACGACCTTCAGCTGGTCGATAGCCGCGGGACGGTATATATCGCAGGCGACGAGCAGGGGTCTGCGGCTCTGCGCTTTAAGGTATTTCGCGAGCTTCGCGGCGTGTGTCGTTTTACCGGAACCCTGCAAGCCGCACATCATGATAACGCAGGGGGGCCTGGACGGGAAATCTATCCTCGCGTTCGTGCCGCCCATGAGCTTGCACAGCTCCTCGTGCACGATATCAATTACCTGCTGAGCGGGGGTCAGGCTCTCCATTACCTCGGAGCCTACGGCGCGCTCGGAGACGTCGGAGACGAACTTCTTTACGACCTTATAGCTTACGTCGGCTTCAAGGAGCGCCATTTTGACCTCGCGCATAGCTTCGCTGACGGTCTTTTCGTTCAGCTTTCCGTAGCCCTTGAGATTTTTGAACACCTTGCCGAGCTTTTCGGACAATCCTTCGAATGCCAATGCGCTCACTCCCTTCCGCCTGTCACAGCAGTTTTCTTATTTTTTCGGTAAGCTCCGCTATTGTCGGAGCGTTGAACGGATCCTCCGGTATGAGGTCGTTTATCCTGTCCGGGTCAATGTCGAGTCCCGTGGAGATCCCGATGCTGCCGTATGGCTGGAACATATTGACCTCGTCGGTATCCATATTGTAGCCGTACTGCACGCTGCTGCTCTGTACTTTTTCCCACGCGGCGCGCCGCTCGATCCCGGCAAGTAGCTTTTCTATCTCACGGTTCCTTTCCGCGAGCTTCATCAGAGACTCCAGCTCGGCGAGCCTTTCCTCCGCCGACTGTATGCAGCCCAGCACGGCCTGTCTCGTGACCCCGGAATTCTCAGCTATCTCGCCGAGAGAGAGGTCCTCATTATAGTACAGGTCGAGAGTTTCCCGCTGCTTGTCGGTCAGAAGAGCTCCATATATATCAAAAAGTATCGTGTGGTCGAGATCCTTGGACATAATGTGCCTCCCGTCGGTAGGGTGTAAACCTTCGGCGGTTTACAGCAAATTTTATTATACCACAAATAACAGATTTGTCAAGCGTTTTTTGCAAAAATATAAATTTTTTTTTGATTTGCTAAAAAACAGGTGAGCGCGTAGCCCGTTTTCTCAATAATACCTCCGGAAGTAATTTTTTACTTTTCTGTCACTTCTCCCATTGATTTTTTATGTTTGATATGCTATAATAGAAAGGCGGTATTGTAAAAACCGACAATAAAATTATGTCATTTTCAGGTTAATGGAAGGAATGTCCTATGAGGAACTGTTACCGGAAAACTTCATATATACTCGCGTTCATAGCGGCGATATCGCTTGCCGCGGGCTGCTCGGGAGGAAATACCCCCGCGCAGTCTCCGACGTCAGCGGCGGTCACGGCTGCCGTGTCAACGAGCGCGGAGGTGACCGATACCGAGCCGACTGAGGCTTCGGCCTCCGGGACCTCCGCGACGGAAAGCCCGGAAAGCGAGTCCGTGACGGCGGAAAGCACCCCGGCTCCGGAAAGCGCGGAAATTTCAGCCGATGAGACTCCGACGGAAGCTCCGGAGACAGATGCTCCCGCAGATACAAGCGCGGAGATCACGGAAACAACGACTTCGGCAGAGAGCACGACGACTTCTGCCGCCGCAACGACTGAGGCAACGACTGAGGCAACGACTGAGGCAACGACCACAACAACGACTACAACTACTACAACTACCGCCGCCACGACCGCAGCTCCGCCTGCCGCGGCACCGTCGCCGCCGCAGATAAACGCGGTATCGTCGCCGGGAAAGGACACATTCAAGGCGGATAACATCGTTTTCGACTACTCGAACGCCGGACTCGGCTATGTCTCGGTCGACTATTCTGGCAGCACGCGGCTGAAGCTGCTGCTGAAGCTCGGCGAGAGCAGGTTCGACTACGATATATACCCGGGAAGGGGAGTGCAGTACATAACCCTCGCGCAGGGCAGCGGGAATTATACGGTGGAGATTTACGAAATGCTCTCCAACGGAAAATTCGTGAGCTCGGTGAACAGCACGTTCAATGCCTCCATAGCCGATGAGATAAATATGTTCACGTATAAAAACTTCTTCATCGAGTTCGACAAGAACTCGAAATGTGTCGCGAAAGCCTCGGAGGTATGCGCGGGTTGCACGACCCCGCTGGAGAAGATCGCCGCGGTATTTAAATATGTTACGGATACCGTATCCTACGACAAGGAGAAAGCAAAGACCGTAAAGAGCGGCTATATCCCCGACCCTGACACGGTGCTGGCGGAGAAGAAGGGGATATGCTTCGACTACGCCTCGCTGACGGCTGCAATGCTGAGGTCGCAGGGAGTGCCGACGCGGCTGATAACGGGCTACGCGAAGCCAGACATCTACCACGCGTGGAACGAGGTCTACACCCCGAGCACGGGCTGGATAACCGTGGAGATAATGCTCGACGGAACTGGCTTCCGGCGCATCGACGCTACGTTCTACGCAAGCGCGCAGGATAAGAAATCCTTCGCCGATTATATCGCGGATAAAAACAACTATTCCAACGTTTATGTATATTAAAGGAGCAGATATATGGCAAAGATCAAAAAGCTGAACCATGATGAGGTGGCGTACTTCTGCGAGCAGCTCGGGCTTGTGATAAATTCGGGCATACCGCTCTCCGAGGGAGCCGAGATGATAGGCGAGAACGCGGACGACAACGCAGTTCGCGCTGCTGCGGAGGCTCTGGAAAAGAGCCTGACCGAGGGAAAAACGCTGTTCGAGGCTATGGAGGATTGCGGAGCCTTTCCGCAGTACACGGTAAATATGGTGAGGATAGGCACTCTGTCGGGCCGCCTTGACGACGTTCTGAGGGGATTGTCCGAATACTACGAGGATATGGCGGACAGGCTCCGCAGCATACGCAGCGCCGTGCTCCACCCGCTGATACTTATAGCTATGATGGCTGTTATAATGATAGTGCTCATATTGCAGGTCATTCCGATGTTCTCGGACATTTTCGGACAGTTCGACAGCAGCGTGCGCGAGGCTGTCGAGGCGAGCGTGCGTTACGCGTATACCACCGGTACCGTTATACTCGCGGTGCTTTTCGCGATACTTGTGATATCCATAGTGACCGCTCTGCTGTCGAAGATACCCGGCGTGAGAAACAAGCTCGCCGAGTTCGTCGCAGGCTTCTTCGCGACGAAGAAGACCGCCGCATACTTCTCGCAGGCGAAATTCGCCGGTGCCATGAGCATGATGGTGTCCAGCGGCATCGAGGCTTCCGAGGCTCTTGAGAACGTAGAGCTGCTGATAAACGACAGGAAAATGAAGGCACGCATTGAGGAGTGCCGCAAGGAAGTGATCGAGGGCGAGCCCTTCGCGGACGCGCTTTGTAAGGCGCGGATACTTCCTCCTATATATTCCCGTTCGCTGAAAATGGCTTACAAGTCCGGCTCCTTTGACGATTCATGGCGAAAGATAAGCTCGCGCTGCACCGAGGCTGCTACCGCTACGAGCGAGAATCTCGTCGCGGTAATAGAGCCTGTGATGATAGCTCTTATGGCGGTGATGATCGGTGCGATACTGCTGACCGTTATGCTGCCTATGATGGATATAATGTCGGTGCTCGGATAAGGACGGAGGAGTTATGAGCGGAAAAAAGCTGTACAGACTCAGGACCTTCGTCGCCGTATTCGGAATACTTCTGTTCGCGGCGCTTATGGTCTGGGTCATAGCGGGTATAGGTACCGCGCGCTCGATGACCGAGGAAACGAGGCTGGACAATGTGAAGCAGTCGGTCGTGAACGGAGCGGTGCTGTGCTACTCGGTGGAGGGAGTGTACCCGGAGAGCCTGCAGTACCTGCGTGAGAATTACGGTGTGAAATACGAAGAGGACAAATATCTTGTCCATTACAGATATGTCGCCGCGGACATCATGCCCTCGGTGACGGTGATCCTGAACGGACAGTCGGAGGGGTAGGAAGATGCGTAGCCTATTGGGAAGAAAGCTCGCGAATTCGGTGAGTTCTGTCGGGAGCATGATACTGTTCCTGCTGTTCGCCGTGTGCGCGCTGATAATCGTCGCGGCGGGAGTCAGCACGTATTCGCGCATATCCGACAATTTCAGGAATACATTCAGCTCCTCCGCGGCGGTGAGCTATGTCACCAACAAGATACGCGGCGGCGAGAGCGTAGCACTCGGCAGCGGCGGTATTATCGTGTATGACGGGGAGTCCGCGTGTGTGATAATGAATTCGGACGGCGGCATAGCCGAGAAGAATATCCGTGCCTCATCGGACGTGACCTATGACGGCGGTGACGTGATATTCCCCATGGCGAAGCTTTCGGTCTCCGAGGACGAGCCGGGGCTCTACTCGATATCAGTGC
Organism: Ruminiclostridium sp.; assembly: GCA_024682455.1. Classification (GTDB taxonomy): domain Bacteria; phylum Bacillota; class Clostridia; order Oscillospirales; family Ruminococcaceae; genus Ruminiclostridium_E. The sequence continues at coordinate 17,997 of JAIKZF010000003.1, forward strand.
TGTCCGGCGAGAAAACATATACGGCATTATGCAGGAGCAAGGGGTGAGAGAGCTGCTTAGAATGAAACAAAAGTACAGAAAAACGCCCATGAACCTGTTCTTTATCGAGCTGCTCATCGTGCTGCTCTTTATGAGCATCGCGGGAGCGATAGTGCTGAATATGTTCGTGATGGCGGACAGGAAGGCTGTGCGCAGTGCCGTGTATGAGCAGGCGCTCACCGATGTGCAGTCCTTTTCCGAGATATACGCGCTTACCGGCGACCTTAAAGCGTCCGCCGACAGGGTCTACGGCAGGGAGTGTCTCACTGCGGGCGCGGACGGCAGCTTTACCGCCGTGCTCGACGAGGCCAACAAGCCTCTGATAACCCCCGAGGGCAGAGAGGCTTACGGACGGCTCATGGTGCGTTTCTCCGAAACGGCGGAGGAGACCGTGTGCGGCAGGTATTCCGAGGTAGAGATACTTGTATTCCGTACGGAAAGCAAAGCGGATATGATCATAGAGCAGACCTGCTCGGCATATATTCCGTCCTTCGCGGCGGGGAACGGAGGCAGCGGCGATGCGTGAGAAAAACAATGACGGCGTTTCCGTGAACGGGTTCGGCACCGGCTATGTCTCGCTGATAATGATTTTCGTTATGATATGCCTTACCGCGCTTGCGGTGATGTCTTTCTCCGCGGCGGGCATGAACGACAGTATGCGTGAAAGGCATCGTGAGAACGCGGCGGCGTACTACGAAGCGGAAAGAAACGCCAACAGGATATTGATGAAGATCGACGAGGCGGCATATAACGCGGCAGAGAGCGGGCTCTTTATGACCTTTGCCGATACCGCTACGCTGACGGAGGGCGTGACTGTAACGCCTTGCCCCGACGGGTATAACTGCTCGTGGAGCTGCCCGGTGACGGAAAAACTGACGCTTGTATGCGCTGTTACCGTCTGCGAGGAGCCGGCGCAGCATGAGGGCAGACGCTACATAGTGACCGAGTGGCAGACCGTGCCCGCGGATATGAACGCGGATACTGCTGTCAACGTCTGGGACGGAACATTCTGATAATAATTTGCCGAAAGGAAAACATAAGATGAAAATTATTGACATTCTCAAGGAAGCCGCTTCGATGAACGCGTCCGACGTGTTCATAATCACGGGCGCGGTGCTGAGCTACAAGGTATCGGGAAAGCTGGTGCAGAAGGATGATGTCCACCTGCTGCCGCCGGATACGAAGGATCTGGTATATCAGATCTATGAGATCGCGGGTATCGACAAATACGAGCACGGCGATATGCGCAAGGAACTCGATTTCTCGTTTGCTGTGGCAGGCGTGGGACGCTTCAGAGCGAACATATACAGCCAGCGCGGATCGTATTCGGCTGTACTGCGTTTCGTCCCCTTCGATCTGCCGAAGGCGTCGGAGCTCGGCATTCCGGACTCGGTAATGGAGCTTGCCGACTGCAAGAACGGCATAGTGCTTATCACCGGCTCTGCGGGCAACGGAAAATCGACGACCCTCGCGTGCCTGATCGACTACATAAACTCTTCCAGGAGCGGGCATATAATTACGATAGAGGATCCTATCGAATTCCTGCACCGTCATAAGCAGTGCATAATCAGCCAGCGCGAGATAAACATAGATACAAACAGCTACCTTGACGCTCTGCGCGCGGTGCTCCGTCAGTCGCCGGACGTTATCCTGCTCGGTGAGATGCGCGACTATGAGACGATCAATGTCGCCATGACCGCAGCCGAGACGGGTCAGCTCGTTTTCTCGACGCTCCACACTCTCGGCGCGGCTAACACAATCGACCGTATAATAGACGTATTCCCGACTGCGCAGCAGCACCAGATACGCATACAGCTCTCCATGGTGCTGAAGGCTGTGATCTCTCAGCAGCTCCTGCCTTCCGTTGACGGGGGACTTGTTCCCGCGTTTGAGATAATGACGATGAACAGCGCGATAAGGACGATGATACGCGAGGAAAAGACCCACCAGATTGACGCTGTAATTCAGTCGTCGCAGGGCATGGAGACTATGGACAACTGCATAGTCAATATGTACCGAAAGGGCATAATCACCGCGGAGACAGCCGTTGAGTACGCGTACAATCCCGAACTGATGAACAAACGTATACAAATATAAATTATAGTTTTTTTTGCGCTCTCCGGGGTCTCCGGAGAGCGTATTTTGTCTGACGAAAAATAACGTTTTCATTTACATCATTTTACATACTGCCGATATGTTTCTTTGAAAAAATCATGTAAATGAAAGCGCTTTCATTTACATAGAACGATGTAAAATTGTACAGCTATGACATATACGCACTCTCAAATTTGTGCAATATAACAAGCGATAGTTTCTTTATGGTTACGATCCGAAAACGAGTAAAAATGAGCTTATACGAGCAAAAATAAGCGCAAAATCCTATTGACTTTTATCGGGAAAAGTAATATAGTGGAATTACGGAAGGGCGTATCGGTAAGAAAAGCCCGGGTTGGGATTGGATATGAATAAAAAAGGAGTGGTCACGATGGATATAAAGAGCAGAAAGATTCTGAGTAAGGCTCTCGCCGCACTCGTGCTCTCAGCCGCAGTCACAGGTTCGACAATAGGGAATATGAATGTCAAAGCCTACGACAATGATGACGGCGACAAAAACAACGATACCTTCAACGACAATGAAGAGGGTCTTGGTACATCTGCGCAGAGCCTGCTTGGCGTTGCGTCTGATTTTAATGTCTTCCTCAGCGGCAATTACAGACAGACCGTGACCAATAACATTGATCTCGGCGACGGTAACGGCACGATAGCTGTCGGAGGAAATTACGATATAGGCTTTGGTCACTACCAGAAGCTCAGAAGCGCTGTCGTAGCGGGCGATATATGCGGCGAGATACAGGCGCAGAGTTATGTTAAGGCAGGTTCTGAATGCGATATCAACTTTGCTGATGCATTTGACAAGCTCAGAAGCACTAGCGCTGCAATAGCTGCACTTCCCTCGACATTCGGCACTTCTATCGAGTCCGCTTACGGACAGATAGATTTTATAGGCGTTGATCCGGTATTAAACATATTCACTCTTACTGTAGATGAGTGGAACGAGCTTAAGGGCGCAAACGCGGCTACCGAGCAGTCCGCTATGCAGGCGATCAGATTCAATGTACCTTACGGCTCAACGGTAATTATCAACATAATAGGCTCCAACGCGGTTGATATCACATTTAACTACGGTGCTTTCTATTGCCTGAGCCAGCTCACGTCAGGCAACAAGTACGGCAACTCCAAGGTGCTCTTCAATATTCCCGGCGGTAATAATGTAGTTATCGGCTCCGGTGTCGGCTGTCTGCTGGCGCCCGACTCCAACATAGTTTCCAGCCCTCACGCTTATGAAAATGCTCACTATGAGGGACAGGTCATAGGAGCTTCTTTCTCCGGAAATATCGAATTTGGTTCCAGTACTTTCGACGAGACTCCCCTTGACGAGCTTTTGAACGAAGATGAAGAGGAAGAGGAAGAAGAGGAGGAAGAAGAGGAAGAGGAGAACGAGGAAGAAGAGGAAGAGGAGAACGAGGAAGAAGAGGAAGAGGAAGAGGAGAACGAGGAAGAAGAGGAAGAGGAGAACGAGGAAGAAGAGGAAGAGGAGAACGAGGAAGAAGAGGAAGAGGAGAACGAGGAAGAAGAGGAAGAGGAAGAGGAAGAGGAAACCGAAGAGACCACAGCAGATGAAGAGGAAGAGACTCCCGAAGAGACCACGGTAAGCGACGAGGAAGAGAATCCTGACGATACAACAGCTCCTGAGGAAACAACAGCTCCTGAGGAGACAACAGCTCCTGAGGAAACAACACCTGAGGAGACGACAGCTCCCGAGGAAACAACAACACCTGAGGAGACGACAACTCCCGAGGAAACAACACCTGAGGAGACAACCGCTCCCGAGGAGACAACAACACCTGAGGAGACAACCGCTCCCGAGGAGACAACTCCCGAGGAAACAACAACTCCCGAGGAAACAACACCTGAGGAGACGACAGCTCCCGAGGAAACAACACCTGAGGAGACGACAGCTCCCGAGGAAACAACAACTCCTGAGGAAACAACACCTGAGGAGACGACAGTTCCCGAGAAAACAACAACACCTGAGGAGACGACAACTCCCGAGGAAACAACACCTGAAGAGACAACAGCTCCCGAGGAAACAACAGCTCCCGAGGAAACAACACCCGAGGAGACAACAACTCCTGAGGAGACAACGACACCTGAGGAAACAACAGCTCCTGAGGAGACAACGCCTGAGGAAACAACAACACCTGAGGAAACAACAACTCCTGAGGAGACAACAACTCCTGAGGAGACAACGCCTGAGGAGACAACGCCTGAGGAAACAACTGATCCTGAGGAAACAACACCCGAGGAGACAACAACTCCCGAGGAGACAACAACTCCCGAGGAGACAACAACTCCCGAGGAAACAACACCCGAGGAAACAACACCCGAGGAAACAACACCTGAGGAGACGACAGCTCCCGAGGAAACAACAGCTCCTGAGGAGACAACGCCTGAGGAAACAACTGCTCCTGATGAAACAACACCCGAGGAGACAACAACACCCGAGGAAACAACAACACCCGAGGAAACAACAACTCCCGAGGAAACAACAACTCCCGAGGAAACAACAACTCCCGAAGAGACAACAACACCCGAGGAGACGACAACTCCCGAGGAGACAACAACTCCCGAGGAAACAACAACTCTTGAAGAGATAACAACTCCCGAGGAGACAACAACACCTGAGGACACAACAACTCTTGAAGAGATAACAACTCCCGAAGAGACAACAGCTCCCGAGGACACAACAACTCCCGAGGTCACTTCTGCTCCTCAGAACATTATTCCTCCCGTTACCACAACGACAGGTGAGGATTATCAGGAAATAACGGCTCCGCAGAATACAAGTATACAGTTCTTTGTTACTACCGAACCCGAGACTTCCGAGCTGGACGAAGATTCGATAGTACCGCCTGAGGAGACGACGGCTCCCGAGGACACAACAACTCCGACTGAGGAGACGACAGCTCCCGATAACGGCACGCCCGAGGAAGAGACAACGGAATATCATGAGATAACCGTTCCAGAGGACACGTCCATAGATTATCTTGTTACCACAGAGCCTGAGGAGACAACAACACCCGAGGAGACAACGACTTCCGAGGATACGACAGCTCCTGAGGAAACAACAACTCCCGAAGAAACAACAACTCCCGAAGAAACAACAACTCCTGAGGAGACAACAACACCTGAGGAAACAACAACTCCCGAGGACACAACAACTCCTGAGGACACAACTCCCGAAGAGACAACAGCTCCCGAGGACACAACTCCCGAAGAGACAACAGCTCCTGAGGACACAACCACTCCCGAGGAGACAACAGCTCCTGAGGACACAACCCCCGAAGAGACAACAGCTCCCGAGGAGATGCCGCTTGTACTCACCGAGATAACCTACGATGATGACGACGATACATACGAGTTTGAGGAGAATCCCACTCCTCTCGGCGGCTTCTTCGATTTCGACGAGAATCCCACGCCTCTCGGTGATTTCCCGAGCTTCGGTTCGAGCGACAATCCCGCTACGGGCGCAGCTTCTCCCGCTGCTGCAGGTGCGGCTGCCATAGCCTCCCTCGCAATTGCTATCAAGGCACGCAAGAAGAAAAAGTAAAACATAAACAAAAAGCTCATCGCGGCGCGATGAGCTTTTTTGTTTTCTGATAACGAACGCAAAAAAATCACCGCGCTTAGTTTAAGCGCGGTGATTTTTGGTTCATCTGCTGAATTTGGAGATTATATCATTGATATCCGTAACCGTCAAATACTCCACGCCAATAAAACAAAACCCTGCCGATTACGGGCAGGATCTGCGTTTAGTGTTCGCCTTTAAACTTGAGTACATCATCGACATAACGGATCATATCCTTGTACTCGATCTCAGCATTTTTCAACGGTATAGATTTAAGGAA
>JAIKZF010000012.1 GCA_024682455.1 Ruminiclostridium sp.
CTTAGGCTCGGGTTCTGACTCCGCCTCCGGCTCCGGTTCCTGCTTAGAGAAAAACTTTAGCTTAAGCGCCGAGATAAATGCCGGTATCGCACCGGGCTCCCGCTCCGGAACAGGCGCCGTTTCCGGCTTTTCCGAGGAAACCGTGACATCCTGTGTTCCGGTGACGCTTCCTTTCTGTGCCTTCGAGTCGAAATAGCGACCGAGAAGAAGCCCGCCGATATAGGACATCATACTTATAAAAACCAATGCAGACGCAATAGTCTGTGGAGTGGTATGCACTTTTGCCGCCGCTTCCGAAAAGGGATTGCACAGCACAGCGGTCATGGATTTGTTCAGCATGGACAGCCATTTGTTATAGTGCTTCAGGTTATCCCTGCCCGAGTAATACAGCGTGTATATGAACGGAAATCCCCAATAAATGAAGGTGAATATCGCGAAACCGAACTGTTCGCTCCGCCCGCTTGAAAACGAGCAGATCGTCCAGATAACGAATATCGCAGCCGCCATACACAGCAGAAGAGGTGTTCTTATATGGAGAACAGATTCAAACTGATACTCGTAAAAGTAGAATGTTGCGGTAAGAGCCGCGGCGACACAAGCCCAGATCTGCTCCGGGAGTGTGTTCCTTCTGGCTTTTCTGAATAGCTCCAACGGGCTGAAATTCATTTTCTCGGGTCCTCCCACACTGCGTACCATATCGTCTGATACGGATTGACGCCATTGTAGTTGTGCTCGATCATATAGCCGTACATACCGACGCATATTATCGCGGCGGAGCCGACGGCAGCAGCCGAGGAGATAATTCTTTTTCTCCTGTCCTCCGGGAATTTGCTCCTGAACCATTCGAGCATACATTCGACGGTCCTCGGGAGTATCACAGTTCCGCAGGCTATCAGGAAAGGCATCTCAAGTCTTGCCAATATATTGTGCTTAAGTCCGAGAGCCTCAAAGTAGAACGCGAAGAATGCGCACCAGATCCATACGTTATTGAACGGATCCTTTTCGATGAGGCGTTTCCTGAACAGTAAAACGAACAGGAAGCACAATCCGAAGAATACAGTGTATAATGGCCATGTACTGCCGTTCAGCTCGCCTCTGCCTTCGGGACCGGAATACCTCTGCACGAACAGGCGTGACAGGGTGAATGACTGCATGATCTCCATTGAGAAGATGAAAGCCAGGGCTCCGAGTCCGGAGTAGATCGCGAGGGTGATATAATTGAACTTTATCTTCATGATAAAGTAGAAGGGTATCATTATCAGCGCCGAGAGGTGGAAGCACGAAGCAAACAGCACCACGAGCGTATATCTGAAAAACTGATTTGTCTTTATATATCTCATTCCGAGAACCACTATGAACGCGGCTATCATCTGTCGCATGAAGTTCATCGTATTGAAATACATTCCCATCGTCAGGAAAAAGAATACTCCGAGATAAGGTCTGTCGCTGGTCTTGTAGAGTATCAGCATGAGCATCAGGGCGATGACGAACGCGAATACCACGAACATCGTCTGATAATCGTCGAAGAACAGGTTGCCGAGCAGCCTCATCGGCATTGCTATGCCTTTTTCAAATCTATGAGCATAAACCTTCCGGTCCGGGTATCTCAGATAGTCAAGAAATATCTGACCGTATAGGTTGTAATCATATCCGGTATATTTGCGGACCGCCGCCATGAAGAAGAGAACAAAGCCGGCTATGCCGCAGTAAATCGCTTTACCTGCCTTTTTCCTGCACAGCGGTATGCCGATAAGCACGATCGCGGCAAGAAGCGTCATATAGATCAACATATTTCCCCTTAGTCTATACGGATCTGCCCTCGAACACCGCCTCGGCGTTATGGTCAAGCCTTGCGTACAGCTTCGGTGACAGCTTTTTTGAGACCGCCTTTTTCGCGATATCCATATTCGGGGGTCTCGATGTTGTATTATGGCAGTCACTGCCCAGCAGGTGAGCGAGGCCGTGACGAAGCAGCTCATACATAAAGCCGGTATGCCTTGAGAACATTCTGAAGTCGCCCGAGTTGAGCTGGACGAGCATATCGCACTCCATGATCTCATAAAGGCTGTTCTCGTCGGTATAATCCAGATATCTCTCCGCGTGTGCGAGTATCAGCCGGATATCCGGCGCGAGACTCCCCGCGAAGCTCCTGAACTCATTGATAAAGCTGTTTGTGAGCCTCTGATAAGGAAGCTCTATCATCATATAGTCTGTACCGCTTATGCAGAGCTTTTCGAGCTCCGTGTCGGCGAGAGACTGCGTATATAGCACTTCCGCGCCGTATCTTGCCTCTATGCCGAGGCTTTCCGCGATCGGAGAAAATATTTCGATCGCGCGGGCACGTTTTTCGAGAAAGCTGTCAAGCGACTGCTGTGAGAGGTAGAAGTGCGGGGTGAGTATGACCTTGTCAATACCCAGCCTTTTCTGCGCCTCCAGCATTTTTCCGGAAACAGCCGCATTGGGGGAGCCGTCGTCTATACCGGGAAGAATATGCGTGTGTGTGTCGACCGGCATTTTTCTCCCTCGTCTCCCTTCCGGGAATCATTCGTAAGAATAATTGTATTTGTATGAGCCGTAACCGCTTTTTCCGCCTTTTGCGGAACAATTGACCTTGAGGAAGCCGAGCACTTTTCCGTTTGTCATTTTTGCCTTTTCAAGCGCTTCGTGGATTCCTCCGTGGGTCGTGTTCCCTTCCTTGACGACGAATATCATTCCCGCTGTCCTGCTGTTGAACAGGAGCGCGTCCGTGACGACCGTCGCGGGGGGAGTATCTATAAAAACATAATCATAATGTCTGCTTGCGAGATCGAGGAGCTGATCCATGATACTGCCGGATATCAGTTCCGCGGGGTTCGGCGGTATCGGACCGGCGGTAAGCACGTCAAGGCGTGTCCTTACTCCGCGGTTTATCGCCTTGGAGATATCGTGCACTATGCCGCCGAGCACCGATGAGAGACCGATCTTATTGTCGAGCCTGAGCAGCGTATGCTGCACGGGTTTTCTCATATCGCAGTCTATCAGCAGCACGGAGGCACCCGTCTCCGCCATTGTTATAGCAAGGTTCAGGCAATTTGTGCTTTTTCCCTCGGAGGGTCCGCACGATGTTACCACAACCATCTTTCTTTCACTTGAAGCGAGCGAGAATATGAGGTTGGTCCTGGCGGCCTTATAAGCTTCTCTTATAGCAAATTGAGTCTCATCGCTCAGTATGAACTTCCTCGACAAGCTTATCGGAAGCCGTTCGCTCTTTCTTTTTGCCATTTTCTGACTTTACCTCTCCGGGCCTTATTCTTTCTCGTCCTCCTCGTAGAGGCCGTCGTGACCGTCGGCGGAGTTCTTTTCATTGCTGCCGCCGTCGTCATACGCGCCGTATTTCGAGTATTTGTAATATCCGCTCTTTTCGGCGGTCTCAAAATCAAGTATCTCGGCGAACACCGGTATCCCGTACATCACGGCGAGATCGTCGCCGGACTTTACCTTGGTATCGAAAAGCTCTTTCAGGATGAAGATGCCGTACAGTACGACAAATCCTGCAGCGGCGCCTATCAACGTGAATTTTAACTCGCTCGGGTAGGTATGTGTTTCGGGGAGGGTGGGAGCCGAAACGGTCTCGATAGAGCCGCCCTTTATCACACGTCTGAACTCCGAAACGGAGCTTCTTACCGCGGCCGCGCACACACGCTCGGCTGCCTCGGCGCTTTCCGCCTGGGCCTTTATCTTAAGGATCTCGGTATTGCTTACCGATTCTATTGTTATCATTTTATCGAGCTGTCCCGCGGAATATTCACCGTGGAACTCTCCGCTGAGGGAGGCGAGCACATCGGGGCTTTTGAAAAGTATCTGGCAGGTGCTTACGAGCTTCTGCGCGACGGTCAGGTCGTTTATGTTGAGAGCTTCGCTTTCCCGCTCGCCGCCGGAATTCTCGACATACATCATAGCTTCCGACGTATAGCTTTTCGGAACGACGAATTTTGCGAGGACGAATCCGATGAGCGCTGCTATTATGGCTGCTGCGGCTATCGGTATTATATGTTCGATAAAGACCTTCAGGAACGCCCGCAAATCTATCGTTTCTTCCTGTTCGCTCATCGACGAACCCCTTCCGGTGCTGTTATGCCCTTTAAAAAGCGCGAAAATCCATAAAATAACGCACTTCTTCTTTTGGCAAGCACATTATAGCACATATTCGGCACAAAAGTCAATGGTTTTTTCATTATTACCGAAATTTTCTTGAATAATTGTATATTTTATACAAAATGTGAAACCGCGTTTTCACATTTTATTCATTAATTGCCGTAAATATTATACGCATGGTATAATTTATTCATCTCAAACACTTACAAAATCGGCGGTAAGCGAGCAAAAATCTGTGTTATGTAGCGGTCATCGCCGATAAGAAACGGCTCGCCGCACGCTTTGCCTGCGGAGGCGTTTCCCGCCGCAGGAATTATTTTCGCCTTAACGGCGAAAAGGCATTTCTCCCCCCGCCGTCCGGAACAGACCGGACGGCGGAGGAGAGGCGGAGCTTATTCTTTTTCGAGAGCCTTGTATACGAACGCCGCAAGTGCCGCTCCGACAAGCGGACCCACGATAAATACCCACAGCGACGCTATCGGGTCGGTGTTGCCGTAGATCAGCGCGAACACAGCCGGAGCTATGCTTCTCGCGGGGTTGACGGAGGTGCCGGTAAGGCCTATGCCGAGAATGTGAACGAGAGTTAGAGTGAGACCGATAACGAGACCGCCGAAGGAGCCGTGGTTCGCCTTCTTGGAGGTCACGCCGAGTATGGTCATCACGAAAATGAAGGTAAGCACGATCTCCACAACGAGACCGGAGATTATGCTGCCGTTGACTCCGCCGAGCCCGTTGGCTCCGAAGCCTCCCGTCTTATCCTCGACTCCGCCGAGCCCGAATATCGCGGCGAGTATGCCCGAGCCTGCGAACGCGCCGAGGCACTGAGCTACGATGTAGCCGACAAAGTCCTTGCCGCTCATGCCGCCGTTTATGAGCACGCCCAGCGATACAGCAGGATTGATGTGGCAGCCCGAGATGTTGCCGACGCAGTATGCCATGCCTACGATAACGAGACCGAACGCCAGCGCGGTGAGAATGTAGCCGCCGCCGTTCGCGGCGTCACAGCCGACCAGCATCGCAGTGCCGCAGCCCAGCGTTACCAGAACGCAGGTGCCGATGAATTCCGCAATGTACTTTTTCATATCATGTACCTTCCTTTTTGTTATATTGTCTTATTGCGTCACAGCCCGTTATGAACGGACTATGTCAAGACCCTGACTGCTCGCGAAGGTGACGCTGTCCGTCCTGCCCTCCGCGGTGACGGTTATTGTGCCGCCGTTCCTTACCGCCGTTGCTTTGAGCACGGAGTTCGCTTCCGCGTCGAATATCTCACATTCGCTGCTCTGACCGTCCTCCAGACCGTATATCATGATCTTCGCGTTATCGGTGTAGTCGTAGGTGAAATTGCGCCTGAAATCACCGTAGGCGATCATCGCGCCGGGCTTGGCGTACAGCGGCATACCGAAGTAGTCGTAGGTCTTTTCGTACCATTTGCCGCCGTCAAGCTCCTCGCCGGTCTGGATATCCGTCCATACGCCGGTGCCGGGCAGGTATAACTGCACCGTGCCTTCCTCGTTGAACACCGGAGCCGCGAGCAGCGAGTCGCCGAGCATATACTGCCTGTCGAGGGACTGCACGGCGGGGTCGGACGTGTAATCAACGACCATGGCGCGCATCATCGGGACTCCCGTTGTGTGAGTCTTTACCGCGTTTGCGTACAGATAAGGCATAAGTCTGCCCTTGAGCTTCGTGAAGTGGCGTACCACGTCGCAGCTCTCCTCGTCGAAATTCCACGGCACGCGGTAGGAGCTGTTGCCGTGCAGTCTCGAATGTGTGGACATAAGCCCGAACGCCGCCCAGCGCTTGTAAAGGTCGGGGGTGCCGGTCGCCTCGAAGCCCGAGATATCGTGGCTGAAGAAGCCGAAGCCCGACATACACAGCGAAAGCCCGCCGCGTATGGTCTCCCACATACTCTCGTAGTTGGAGAAGCAGTCGCCTCCCCAGTGCACGGGGAACTTCTGTCCTCCCACGGTCGCGGAGCGCGCGAAGAGGCACGCCTTGCCCTTGCCGTAGTGTCTCTCCAGCACGTCGAATACCGTTCTGTTATAGAGATAGGTGTAGTAATTATGCATTTTATAAGGGTCGGAGCCGTCGTAGTACACGACGTCGGTGGGTATTCTCTCGCCGAAGTCCGTCTTGAAGGTGTCTACGCCCATTTTGCAGAGAGCCTTGAGCTTGCCTGCGTACCACTCACGCGCAGCCGGATTCGTGAAATCGACTATCGCCATTCCCGGCTGCCACATATCCGTCTGGAATACCGAGCCGTCCTTCTTATTTATGAAGTAGCCGTGCTCGAAGCCCTCGGCGAACATCGACGAGCGCTGCGAGATGTAGGGATTTATCCACACGCAGATGCCGACGTGCTTTTTGTGCAGCCTTCCGAGCATTCCAGCGGGGTCGTCGAACATATTCTCGTCCCATGTGAAGTCGCACCAGTTGTAGCCCTTCATCCAGAAGCTGTCGAAGTGGAACATCTCCAGCGGGATATCGCGGCGCTCCATTTCGTCGATGAACGAGGAGACGGTCTTTTCGTCGTAGTCGGTGGTGAACGATGTGGTCAGCCACAGACCGAAGGAGAATGCCGGCGGCAGGCCGGGCTTGCCGGTGAGGTCGGTGTAGGCGCGCAGAACGTCGGCTATCGTATCGCCGCCGAACACGAAGTATTCGAGATGCTGCCCCTGCACGGCGAAGGCGACCTTTGAGACGGTCTCGCTTGCGACCTCGAACATAACCTTTTCGGGGTGGTTCACAAGGCAGCCGTAACCTCTGGATGACACAAAGAACGGTATCGACTTGTAGGACTGCTCGGTGCAGGTACCGCCGTCGTTGTTCCAGACCTCGACGGTCTGACCGTTCTTCACGAACGTCGAGAACTTCTCGCCGAAGCCGTATATATTCTCGCCCACAGCTATATTGAACATATCGCGCATATAGGCGTTGTCGGCCGTCTCGCTGTCTGCGTAGAATGCCTCGGTCAGCTTTGCGCGCATACGGTTCTCCGTGCGCTGAGCGGACTCCTCGATATAGCTCGCGGTGCGCCAGCCCTGCTTTGTCAGCAGCTTGTCGCCGTAATAATACTTTATGTCCCAGGCGCCCTTTTCCGCGCCTATGACGACCCTTGTTTTCCCGGAGATCAGCTCATAGCCTCCGTCGGCGAGCTTATTTATCACAGGCTTGAAGCTCCTGTCCTCGTTCAGCTCGAATGACGGTTCCTTCTCCGGCACGCCCTTGTAGTGGTCGAGCGTGACCTTTATCGAGTTCTCCAGCGTCGAGGTGAAGCGTATCTCGATGCAGGGACCTCCGAGGGTCATGCCCCTGTTGCGTATCCACTGCGCTGTGGCAAACACGGTCACCGAGCTGTCGTCCGCTGTGACCTCGTATTCCTGCGCCGCGTAGCTTACGTTGTAGCCGGGCTTGTTGAGCCAGAATCCGTCGGAAAATTTCATAGTATCGTTATCCTTTCAAGAGAAGTATTTCTGTAAACGATTACAGCATATATCCATTATATCACATAAAGCTGAAAAATGCAATGGGAGAAGAGAGTAAAAATATAAAAATACTATTCGGGGTATTAACGGCGGCGCGGGCTCCGCGCTTATAGCATATCGGTTCGCAGATTTCAAGTGCTCCGGAAGAAAATTTCCCGCTGTCAGAGCCATTGTATGAACGCGGTCTTGTCGTTCCTGTTATATCCGGCGCGCTCGTAGAAGCGCAGAGTGCTCTCTTCCTTCGAGCCGGTGAGCAGCATCATCTTGTAGCAGTTCTCACGGAGCGCGATATCCTTCGCATAATCAAGGCACGCCGACGCGAGACCGCGTTTTCTGTACGCCTCGTCAGTGACGACATTCTCGATGAGGGCGTAGGGACGCTGCCCGCGTGTCAGGTTCGTTATCACGACGCATACGCAGGAGGACACTATCTTCCCGTCCTCCTCGGCGACGATTATGTGGTGGTCGGGGTCGTCCAGCACCTTGCGCCATTTGCGCATGACATCGGCGGTCATTTCTGGGAACGGGTTCCCGTGGAGCTGCATATACAGCTTCATGAGCCCGTCAAGGTCGTTTTCGTTTATCTCTCGTATCATAAAAGCTCCGTTCAAATAACGCCGCGTATGCAGTACAGACCGCTCTGTCCGATATGTCCGTAGGCATACGGATTGGGGGCGGCGGCTCGCTTCAATCGAACTTTACAGCAGAATATAATGGCTGCGAGGCAGATGACCCGCCCGCCGCAGAAAGCATCATACGGTTTGGGGGCAGCGGCTCGCTTTAATCGAACTTTACAGCAGAATATAACGGCTGCGAGGCAGATGACCCGTCGTCCGCAGAAATCATCATACGGTTTGGGGGCGGCGGCTCGCTTCAATTGTACCTTACAGCAGAATATAACGGCTGCGAGGCAGAAAACCCGCCCACCGCAGAAAGTATCATACGGATAGGGGGCAGCGGCTCGCTTCAATCGAACTTTACAGCAGAATATAACGGCTGCGAGGCAGATGACCCGCCCGCCGCAGAAAGTATCATACGGATCGGGAGCGGTGGCTCACCGCTATTTTCTCCATGTCTTGGGGGAGAACAGGAGAAGCATGGGGAAGAGCTCAAGCCTTCCGGCAAGCATATCGAATATCAGTATTA
>JAIKZF010000029.1 GCA_024682455.1 Ruminiclostridium sp.
TACTAAACTCATATCAAAAAATTAGGAGATTATCCATGAATTTCACAACGAAAAAATTAGCACAATCAGATGATACTACCGGCTGCGAGGCAGATGACCCGCCCATAGAAGAAAAGTAACAGACGGATTCGCCGCGGGGCGCTCCCCTCCGCCTTGCAGCGGGGGTAGGTATACCCCTTGACAAGTAACTGACAATAGAGAACTGGTCTCAATCAGATGAAACTACCGGCTGCGAGGCAGAAAACCCCGCCCCTTTCGGAAAAGTATCATACGGATTGGCCGCGCGGCTTCCGCGCCTGCGAGGCAGATGACACGGCAATTAAAAAACTCTTGCTTTTTTTCTCAAAATAGTGCATAATAGAAGGAGAAGAAAGCGAGGGATACATAATGGATTTTCTGAAAACAGACGTATATACAAACTCCGCGGCGGTGGACGTGCTCGTTATGCGGCTCTCGGAGCTGGGGATAACCGGCTTCGAGATACACGACAGCGCCGATTTCGACGAATTCCTTGAAAATAAGGACGCAAACTGGGACTATGTGGACGATGAACTGATGGGACTGAAAACAGTCCCGACTCACATAACCCTGTATTTGCAGAACAACGCGCAGGGGCTCGAAACTCTGGCGGAGCTGAAAGGAGCACTCGGTGAGCTGCGCGCCTCCGACCCGGACTTCTACGGCAGCCTCGAAATACAGATAGGCAGCGTCCGCGAGGAGGACTGGGCAAACAACTGGAAGCAGTACTACAAGCCTTTCAATGTCGGCGAGAAGCTGATAATAAAGCCCTCGTGGGAGGAGGTCGGCGATACCGGCGGCAGAAAGATACTGGAGATAGACCCCGCGTCGAGCTTCGGCACGGGACAGCACCATACCACCAAAATGGTCATGGAGCTGCTGGAGGGCGTTGTAAAAGGCGGCGAGAAGATGCTCGACCTGGGCTGCGGGAGCGGCATACTCTCGATAGCGGGGCTCCTGCTGGGCGCAAACTCCGTGTATCTGGTCGATGTGTTCGAGAACGCCGTCAATACCGCAGCCGAGAATATCCGCAAGAACGGCTTCGGGGACGACCGGTTCACGGCACGGCGCGGCAATATCATCGACGATAAGGCACTCAGAAACGCCATAGGCGGCGGCTACGACATCATAACGGCAAATATCGTTGCCGATGTGATAATCGCAATGAGCGGGCTTTTCGGGGGCTTCCTGAAAACGGACGGCACTCTGATAGTCTCCGGCATCATCGACGAACGCCTCGCCGAGGTGAGCTTCACCCTCGAAAAAGCGGGCTGGAAAGCAGCAGAGATCCGCAAAGCCGAGGGCTGGAACGCGATAGTCCTGAAAAAGTGAATAATGAATGGTGAATAATTGTGGTGTCGGCTGCGCCGACGATCTGAAATGCGCTGAAAGGGAGAGGGCTATGACTATTTCGGTCTGCATGATAGTGAAAAACGAGGAAAAGAGGCTTGCGGCGTGCCTTGACAGCCTTGTGCCGATAGCCGACGAGATCATTGTCGTCGATACAGGCTCAACGGACGGTACAAAGGAGCTTGCGGCGCGCTACACCGACAGGATATACGACTTCCCGTGGATAGACGACTTTGCCGCGGCGCGGAACTTCGCGTTCTCAAAGGCGGCAATGGACTACATATACACCGCCGACGCCGACGAGACGATAGACCGCGCGAATATCGAGAGGTTCAGGCTGCTGAAACGCTTTCTCACGCCGGAGATCGAGATAGTTCAGATGCACTACCTCAATCTGGGCGAGCAGAACACGGTGTACAACGCAAAGCGCGAGCTGCGCCCGAAGCTGTACAAGCGCGTGCGGACGTTCGAGTGGGTCAATCCGATACACGAGACCGTACGGCTCGACCCTGTCGTTTACAACTCCGACATCGAGATAAGGCACAACGCCGAGGGACACCACGCAAAGCGCGATCTCGCGGCGTTCCGGAAGGCTCTGGACAAGGGCGTGAGGCTTGACAGGACGCTGCACTCCATGTACGCAAAGGAGCTGTTCATTGCGGGGGACGAGGACGATCTGCGCGAGGCGATGCCGTTCTTCGCGGAGAGCGTGAACGACCCGTCGAGGAGCGAGGACGAGCGCCGGGAGGCTCGGTGCGTGCTGGCGAGGGCGTACAGGCTTACGGGGGATACTGCCGGGTTCGTGAGGTTCGCTCTTCGCGAGGTGATAGCGTCGCCCTGCTCGGAGATGTGCGCGGAGATAGGACGGTATTTCCGCGACAGCGGGGACTATGCCGAGGCGTTGTGCTGGCTGAACGACGCGGCGTTCGAGACCGAGGCGGTGATATCGGTATTCTCGCAGGGGACTGAAACGCTCTCTCTGCTTGCGGAATGTTACGAAAAGACCGGCGACGCGGACAAGGCCACCGAATACCGCCGCATGGCAGACGAATGGGAGATGCCGGAGACGGTTTAGCTGCCAAGCCTGATAACTGCTCCTTTTGTAGGAAAAGGAGCGGTTTTTTATTTATTATTCTGCGAAAAGGAGTACTACCTACCCCCGCTGCAAGGCGAAGCGGTTCGCCTTTCCCGAAAGAGGGAG
>JAIKZF010000037.1 GCA_024682455.1 Ruminiclostridium sp.
TACAAGAACGTAAGGGAAAAGAAGATCGGCAAGTACACGGTCACCCTCAAGGGAAACGGCAGCGGCGTGAACTGCGCGGTATGGAATGACGGCAAAAACACTTATTCTATCGTCTCGGACAAGGCGCTCACAGTAAAAGACACCAAAAACATCATATTAAAAATATCCTGATCCTGCGCCGGACACCCCCGCTCAACGCTGCGGCAGGTGCGGATAACAAAATAACGGCGGATACCTCACATAGCAGGGTATCCGCCTGTTTTTTGTCAATTCGCCGTCACGATGCCCTTTTTCGCGTCAAGGTGCACGGTCGTGCCGCTTTTGAGTATCTTCACGGCATTCTCCGCTCCGACTATAACGGGGATATCGAGCGACAGTCCGACGACCGCGGCATGGCTCGCCTCGCCGCCCTTTTCGGTGACTATGCCGCCCGCCGTGAAAACAACGAGGTCTCCCGTATCGAGATAGCCCTTCTCCGACAAAAGTATACCATAAATCAGGGCTTGTGTCAATCGGAACGGCACAAAGCCGCTCAGCGTATTTTCAGCACGTTCGCGCAGAAAACGGGCAGGTTCTCCGGCAGCGAAACGATCAGCACGCCGAGCTCCTTCCCGAACGGCACAGCCCCGTACCCGAGCAGCTCCACGGAATGTATATCCATGTCCCCGAAGCTGCGGACAGTAAGGGTATCGCCTCCCCGCGCCCCCATAAGGAACGCGTACACCGAGCCGTCCTTTTGCACAAAGCGGTGATCGTTCCGGCTCCAGTCGGTCTTGTCCTCCCGGAAGCCCTCGATCCGCACGAACGTATCGCCCTCGCCGAAAACGCGCCACGGACGGGTGCCGTAAACAGCCTCGCCGCACACCGCGAACCATTCCGCGAGCCTTCGCAGGATATAGTCCGCCTCATCGTCTATCGTTCCGTCGGGGCGCTGTAAGATATTCAGCAGCATAACGCCGTTTTTGGAGATGATGTCAACGAGCATTTCTATGATCTGCTCCGGGTGCTTGTACGGGCTGTGGACATCGTAGAACCAGTTTCCTATGCAGGTGTCGGTATGCCACGGCTCCGGCATTATACCGGGGAGCTGGCTCTTTTCGATGTCGAGGACTCCGACGCTGTATATCTCCGGGCGGCGGTCTTTTTGCAGGTAAACGGCTCTGTTTTCGCCGTACTTCCCGACAGATGTGTTGTACAGCTTCGCGACTGCCCGCAAGCCGTACGAATATTCGTTCTCGTCGATCGCGCCCGACGGACCGGCAGCCCAATGATCCCCGAACGGCAGAGAGCCGTCGGTGTAGAGCAGATCGGGCTCGAATTTTTCGATCATTTCGTTCACGCAGCGCAGCCAGTATTCCCGGAACGCGCTGTTTGAAGTGTACCACGGATTGAAGTCCCCGGGGTTTTCCGTACCGTGCTCCTTATTTGCGTGGTAGAAATCCTGCCAGTCGGGGTCGTTCCCGTCATAGGGTACGCCCGCGTAAGCTCCGTATTTATCGCAGCCCTTGTTCACGCGCCACCACGAGAACGAAGCCCCGAGATGCTCGCTTATGCCGAAGGGCAGATTATACTTGTCGGCAGCAGCCTTCCACATCGCGAGGATATCCTTGTGAGGCCCCACCTTCACGCTGTTCATGCGGTTTATCGCGGAATCGTAGTTGAAGAAATGGTCGTGGTGCGTTGCCTGCGTCATAAGGTAGCGAGCCCCCGCGCGGAAATACTTCTCAATAAGCGCGTCGGGGTCGAAGCTCTCGGCTTTCCAGAGAGCGCAGATATCCTTATACCCGAACTTCGACGGGTGGCCGTAATGGCGTAAATGATACTCATACTGCGGAGTCCCCTCTATGTACATATTGCGCGCGTACCAGTCGCCGAACATCGGCACGCTCTGAGGCCCCCAATGGCTCCAGATACCGAACTTCGCGTCGCGGAACCACTCCGGAGCGGTATAACGGCGCAGGGATCCAAATGTCGGCTCAAAATTTTCTGTCACTGCTCTGCCCCCCCTTGTTTCACGATCTGTCGTATCTCATACCGACGGCAGCCTTTGCCGCCTGATTCATAAATTATTGTATCATATATAAAACCGTTTTGCAATAGTTCATCAAAAAAAGAAGCCCCCCGCCCGGCAGCCGCTTTTCCGGACACACCGAAAAATTTCCGTTCTCCGCTTGATTTCCGTATCGTTTTATGATAAAATAAAAAAAAGCCGTTCCGCGCGCCGGCAACAGCGACCGATAAGGAGGACAACATCATGTATAAGGCAAATGAAGATCGTTACGGGAAAATGAAGTACAACCGCTGCGGGAACAGCGGACTTAAGCTGCCCGCGGTGTCTCTGGGGCTGTGGCACAATTTCGGAGACACCGGCGTCTACTCCAATATGGAGCAGATGTGCTTCACCGCGTTCGACAACGGCATAACCCACTTCGATCTCGCCAACAACTACGGCCCGAAGGCGGGCAGCGCCGAGGAGAACTTCGGCAGGATACTGAGAGAGCATTTCAGACCCTACCGTGACGAAATGATCATCTCCACAAAGGCGGGCTATTATATGTGGCCGGGACCCTACGGCGAATGGGGGAGCCGCAAATATCTGATCTCCAGCCTTGACTGTTCGCTGACGAGGCTGGGTCTCGACTACGTCGATATATTCTATCACCACCGCATGGATCCCGACACTCCGCTTGAGGAGACCATGTGCGCGCTCGATCAGATCGCCCGCAGCGGAAAGGCGCTGTACATCGGGCTCTCGAACTATGACGGCGTGACCCTCGAAAAAGCGGTATCTATCCTGAACGAGCTCCATACCCCGTTCATCATCAACCAGAACCGCTACAACATACTTGACCGCGGTATCGAGAACAACGGTCTTAAGGAGACCTCTCACCGCCTCGGGAAGGGCATAATCTGCTTCTCGCCCCTTGCGCAGGGCGTTCTGACGGACAGGTATCTGGAAGGTATCCCCGCCGACAGCCGCGTCCGCACCGACGGAAGGTTCCTGCGGGAGGATCAGGTCACGGGAGACAAGCTCGATAATATCAGAAAGCTGAACGATATCGCAAAGAACAGAGGTCAGACTCTCGCTGAAATGGCTCTTGCGTGGCTGCTGCACGACGGAACGATAACGTCCGTGCTGGTGGGAGCCTCAAAGCCCGAACAGATACTCGACAATATAAAAGCCGCGGAGAACACCGCCTTCACAGCCGACGAGCTTGCCGAGATCGACAGGCTTTCACGGTGATGCGCGTACCTTCGCGTTCTCCGCTGTTTCGAGCTGCTCTTGCCGGGGAAGAGTCATATTTACCTCCTGTTCAGCAGCGATAATACGCTCTCATCGGCTCCGCCCGGTCCTTTTCTTACACATAAAACTCCTCCATCGTATCAAGGCAGAGGCAGGCGAGCCTGCCCTCCGGGAAGCACGCTCCGCAGTCGATGAGGATATTCCCGTTCCCATGTATTATCTCGGTCTTTCCGCTCATCGTTAACGTCGGGGTATGTCCGGAAACGACGAAGATGTTCTCGTCCTCAAAGTACCTCACCGCCGGATTCGTCCTGTACCATACGAGCTCCTCAACGCGGTAATCCGAAAGACTGCGGTCGGGGCGGAAATGCTCAAACCCCGAATGTACCAGTATGAATGACTTTTCGCCGATATCGAGAGTTTCGTAATTCACGAACTCCGAAAGATAATCTATAACATCGAGGCGCTGTGCCTCCGACAGCCTCGCTATGCTTTCCAGGGTAAAAGCACCTCCGTTCATCAGCCAGTCGCCCAGCATAGCCTCCACAGGAACGGAAGCCTCGCCTTTCTCCCCGCTGAACATCACATCGAGAACGCTCAGAGCCATAAGCTCGTGATTGCCGATTATCGGGAACACATTGGGTCGCCGCATCATATCGAGCAGTATCTCGGCAGGGTGCTCGCCGCGGTCAACGACATCTCCGATGACGAACAGATCGTCGTCATCCGAGAAGCCGATAAGCTCCAGCATTTTCATATATTTGTCATACATTCCGTGTATATCGGACATTACATAGTTCATCTGTTATTCTCCCCGCGCTCGGTCGTATCATATTTCCGCAATTTATATTATATCCCGTGCCGGACGCATTGTCAAGCCTTCCCCCCGAATACAGCGCGGAAAGCGTTCCGGTTTTGCAGCTGCGGACGCATTGCGGGACCCGGCTGCTTCGATCGGCATAGCACCTATACGGAAAACGGACCCCCGAACCGACATTTATCGGCTCTGAGGGTCCGTTTTCAATGGCTTTTATCTGTCAGAGGTATGCTCGTTTTACGCGGTGACCGTCTGCTCTGCGGCAGTTTTCTTTGTCCTGCGCGTACGCTTTTCCTTTGTACCGTCAGCGGCTTTATCGGCAGTTTTCTTCTCTCCCGAGACCTTTATCCCGACGAGCTCGCCGCTGTCGTTGTATTTGAGAGTGAGGATATCGCCGACCGCTATATCAGCCGCGGTAACAGTCTTACCGCCCTTTTTGAGCGAAATGCCGTCGGTGAGCGTAATGGTCAGAGTGCTGCCGTTCTCGGTGAACTCGCCCTTCTTATCGCTCTTGTGCTTTCCGCGCCTGCCCGAAGGCTTTGCGGACTCGGCAGTCTCATCTGCGGTGCTGTCTGAGCTGTCGGAGGGCTTCACTCTCTGCTTCTTTTCGGGCTTTTCCTTCTTTTCGGCTGCCGCATTGTCACCGGCTTCCGCGCTGTCGGAGGGCTTTTCGGGCTTCGCGAACTCGCCGAGAGCGAGAGTTATCTCGCTGCCGTTGACAGCGGTAACTTTGCCGACCTTGACGTTCTTCGCCTTCGGCTTCTGCGTTTCCGCCTGAGCGGTCACGGCGGGCTGTGCGGTGTCATCTGCGTACGCGGTGACAGCGCATACCGATGTTGCAGCCATGATCAAAGCACAAAGAATAGCCGCGGTTTTTACTGTTCTTCTCATAGTGATCACGTTCCTTTCGTTTTTGATTTCTATAGGGGTTTGCTTTGATATACACATAATAACACGTTTTCCTTAAAATAATCTTTAATGTAAAAAAAATTTATTCCCGCCATGTAAACGTGAATGTCGTCAGTCCGTCAGGCGAGGAAGCGGCTGTAAGCGTTCCCTTATGCTTGTCGGCTATGGCTTTCGCGATAGACAGCCCCAACCCGAAGCCGCCCGAGGAGCTGTCAAAGCTGTTCGACCGCTTCTACCGCACCGACAAATCGCGGACATCATCAACGGGCGGCTTCGGGTTGGGGCTGTCTATCGCGAAAGCCATAGCCGACAAGCATAAGGGAACGCTTACAGCCGCTTCCTCGC
>JAIKZF010000063.1 GCA_024682455.1 Ruminiclostridium sp.
GGCATACAAGAGCGACACCAAGAAGATAGTTTCCGCTCTCGTTTATTCGGCGAACGGCGGCTCGCTGTGCGTGGACGCTCTTACCGGCAAGGTCGTGAACTACGACGGCTCGGAGATCTCTGAGTTTGAGGAAGGCAAGTACACCGACCTTGAAGGCAGCAAGTACGCGAAGTACGCCGAGAAGCTCGCGAAGTACGGCATTTTCCTTGCTGACGAGGAGGGCAGACTCAACGAGTCCGAGGCTATCACAGCGGGAGACTTCAATAGTCTTATCAGCAATGCGGGCTTAGGCTGGTTCGATCTCAGCACAGTCACCATTACGGATATAAAGGAAGACACAAAGCTCACACGTCAGACGGCAGCCGTTCTGCTGGTATCGTCCAGATTCGGCAAGGACGTTGCGGAGCTCCCGGGCATTTACAGATCGAAGTTCAGCGATGTTCCCGAGGACAGCAAATTTGTCGGCTATATTGTGATATCCGACGCGGCGGGCTTCATAAAGGGCAATTCTTCCGGAAAGTTCCGTCCGAACAAGGCATTTACGCGCGGCGAGGCGCTCAAGCTTGTTTACGATGTCCTCGCCAAAGCCTGATCTACGCCACACTTCACAGTTAAATATCTCTATCTCAACAACATTACCGCAGCCGCTTTGGCGGCTGCGGTAATGTTGCTTTTTTATGCAGAGCCTGCGCTCCCGATCCGTATGATACTTTTCTGCTGTGGGCGGGTCATCTGCCTCGCAGTTCAGAGTTTATAGGGGGCTTTCCGGGAGAGAGGGAAACTCCTTTCCGCTTCAGAAAGGGGGTTCCCTTCCTCACACTCTTCCTCTTTCCCTCCGGGAAAGCTCAGACTGCCTGGGCGGTATACAGCTTATAATAATCGCCGCGTTTGGCGATGAGCTCATCGTGGGTGCCGCTTTCGGTGATACCCTTATCGGACACGTACATGATACGGTCGCAGCTTCTGATCGTGGAGAGGCGGTGTGCTATGATGAACGACGTTCTTCCTTTGAGCAGGTGGTCGATACCGTTCTGGAGGTAGCGCTCGGTCTTTGCATCAATAGAAGACGTGGCTTCGTCCAGCACGAGTATTTTCGGGTCGGACAGGATAGTTCTCGCAAGCGCGATGAGCTGCTTCTGTCCCTGGGAGAGGCCGCCTCCGCGCTCGCTCACCTTTGTGCGGTAGCCGTCCTTGAGCGTTGTGATATAATCATCTATGCCCACGATGCGGCAGGCGGCACGGGCTTCCTCATCGGTGGCGTCGAGCCTGCCGTATTTCAGGTTATCCATGATAGTGCCGCTGAATATGAAGCTGTCCTGGAGCATTATCCCCATCTGACTGCGAAGCGAGTGAAGCGTGACCTCGGAAATGTCGCTGTCGTCGATGAGCACCTTGCCGCCGTTCAGGTCGTAGAAGCGCGAGATCAGATTTACTATCGTCGTCTTGCCGGCTCCGGTGGGTCCGACGAGAGCTATGCTCTGACCCGCCTTTACGTCAAAGCTCAGGTGTTCGAGCACGTTCACGCCGTTCTCATACGCAAAGGTCACGTCCCTGAAATGCACGTCGCCCTTTATTTCGGGCATCTCCTTTGCGCCGGGCTTATCCTTTATCGACGCGGGCTCGTCGAGCATTTCAAAAATGCGCTCCAGGTACGCCACGGCGTTGATGAACGTGTTCATCAGGTTCGAGAGCTGCATGAGCGGCTGCCAGAAGCGCCCGGAATAGTCGCCCATGGCAAGTATCGTGCCCAGCGAGACTCCCGGCATGAACAGCAATCCTATAAGATATATCGCCGCGCGGGTAGAAATAGATACAACGTCCGTCGCAGGCCACACAAGGTTGGAATATCCCACAGCCTTCATCCACGCGCTGCGGTAGCTCTTGGCGAGCTTGTCGTTGATCTCGGCGTTGACCTCCTCGCGGGTAAAGACCTGGGATATCTGCACGCCGACAATGCTCTCGTGCAGGTAGGCGTTAAGGTTGGAGCTCTTGTTGGAGACCTTCTGCCACGCCTTGCGCTGACGGTTCTTGATGAACATTATGATCGCCCCGTATATCGGAAGTCCGCAAAGCACAGTCAGCGCGAGCTGCCAGCAGACAAACATCATAAATATCGTTATGAACAGTATGTTTACGGTTTCGAGAACAAAGTTTATGATACCGTTCGTCATGATGTCCGATACGCTGTTGACGTAGTTTATCACGCGAACAAGTATCTTGCCGTGCGGGCGGCTGTCGTAGTACTCGAAAGGAAGCTCCTGCATATGCCTGAACAGGTCTTTCCTTATATCATATATGATATCCTGCCCCACCCGGGTCATCATCTTTGAGCGGGTCTGCGACAGAAACACGCTGACGACTATGCACGCCAGCAGCCCCGCGGCGCACAGCGTCAGCATGGGTATGCCCTCGCTGCTGAAACAGTTGTCCACGGCGTACTGCACTATCAGCGGAGAGAGCAGTCCCGTCACGGACGCGATGACGCTTATGAACAGGGAGAGGAAGATGCGCTTTTTGTAGCGCCCCGCGTATGTAAGCGCGCGTTTGAGATGCTTTATGTCGAACGGTGTCTCTAAAGTCTCGTCAATATCGAATTTATTTCTTGCCACTTTGCTCTCACCTCACTTTTGCAGCTCATAGACCTCGCGGTAATAGCCGTTCTGCCGGATTAGCTCCTCATGTGTGCCCATTTCGGCGATCGTGCCGTCCTTAAGCACTATGATCCTGTCGGCGCTGCGGGCTGTGGTAATGCGCTGAGCTATCATTATCTTCGTGCAGGGGAAGTCTAAGTTGCTCAGCGCCTCGCGGATATTCCGCTCGGTCTCCAGGTCGACCGCCGAGGTGGTGTCGTCGAGTATAAGCACCGAGGGCTTGACTGCCAGAGCCCTTGCCAGCGAGATACGCTGCTTCTGTCCGCCGGAGAGCCCGACTCCGCGCTCGCCGATTATCGTATCATAGCCGTCGGAGGTCTTTTCTATGAAGCCGTGCGCGTCGGCTGCCTTAGCGTACTTTATCACCTCGTCCTCGGGCAGGTCGATGTTCCCGAACGAGATATTGCCCTCGATAGTGTCGGAATAGAGCAGCACGTCCTGCGTCGCTATGCCTATGCCTCCGCGGAGCTGTTTCAGTTTCATTTTCCGCACGTCGTGTCCGTCGACGAGCACCTGTCCCGCCGTCACGTCGTAGATGCGGGGGATAAGGTTTATCAGCGAGGTCTTTCCGCTGCCGGTGGCTCCCATTATCGCTATCGTTTCGCCCGGCTCCGCTGTGAAGCTTATATCATGCAGTATCTCGGTATTCCCGTAGCCGAAGGAAACGTCCCTGAACTCGACCTTTCCCTTAAGTCTGCCGGGAACGTCCACGGCGTCCTCGCGCTCGACGATGAAGGGTCTGCCGTAGTAGAGCTCGATGATCTTGTGAGCCGAGGCTGTGAAACGCTGGTAGTCGTTGACGATGTTGCCGAGCGTTCTCATCGGGTTGGACAGCGTCCACACAAGTCCCGCGAACGTCGCGTACTCGCCGAACGTCATTCTGCCCCACGCGACGAATATGCCTCCGAACAGCACACAGACCACGCTCAGGCTCTGGGCGGTAATTTCGAGGGCGGGGAAGTATTTCAGCCATGTGAACGCGGCTTTTTTGTTCGCCTCGTTATACGCTTTGTTGCATTTGTCGAACTTTTCTATCTCGAAATCCTCGCGCGCGAACGCCTTTACGACGCGGTTTCCGGAGATATTTTCCTCGGCGGCGGTATTCATTGCGGAGAGCTTCTCGCGAAGGTCGACATAGAAGGGACCCACGGCTCGGCGAAAGCCCTTGGTTATGAGCAGAATGAACGGCGTAAGAGCCATCATGCACAGCGCCATGAGCCAGTCTATCGTGAAGAAGAAGACCATAGTTGCGGTATAGAGCACCACACATTCGAGGGTGGTCTTGATTATCCACGCAATGGAATGGCGCACCATTTCGAGGTCGCCGGTAACGACGGTCATAACGTCGCCGGTGCGGTGGGTATCGTAGAAGCCCGCGTCCTGCTTTTCGATATTATCGAAGAGCACCTTTCTGACGCGGTAGATGAGCCCCTGAGAGGTGCGCTCGTAGCACATATTCGAGCTGTACTGCACCACGCATCTCAGCAGGGTAAAGCCTATCATCGCCGCGAGCATGAGCAGCAGTTTGTCCGTGCCGTTACGCAGATTTTCGGCTGCCTCCTCGCCGACGAGGAATGTATCTATTATCTGTCGGGTAATGTTTGGGGCGATGAGGTGCATAGCCTGACATACCACAGTCATACACAGCGCCGTGCAGTATATCAGTCTGTCGCCCTTCATATTTTTCCAGAGCCACCGCAGC
Organism: Ruminiclostridium sp.; assembly: GCA_024682455.1. Lineage (GTDB taxonomy): Bacteria > Bacillota > Clostridia > Oscillospirales > Ruminococcaceae > Ruminiclostridium_E. The sequence continues at coordinate 4,354 of JAIKZF010000063.1, forward strand.
AGGAACATACGCGATCACCTGTTTCCTTTCCGTTAATACGGTGTTGTAATCGTTTTATCACCGAGCCTTTATAATAACATATTCCGATTAAAAAATCAATACATTTCTTGTTATTTTTTATAAAAATATGTCATTATATTATAATGGTGGGAAAAGTATGCTGAAGAAAGTAATCCGCTTCTTTGGATACAAAAAACTGCGCCTGTCGTAATGACAGACGCAGGTTGAGAGTGTCAAAGAAGCCGCTTACGCTCGAGTGCCTCCGGCGGCCAGGTCTGTCGGTCAGCCCCTCTGTCACCTGCGGTGACACCTCCCCGCTAACGGGGAGACCACCTTTTAAAAAAGGGCTGGACCCTAAAACAAACCGCTTCGCCTTGCAGTGGGGGTAGGTAGTGCTCCTTTTGTTAGTAAAAGGAACAAAAATGACCCAACACTGCAATTTTTTGACAAACTGAAACTGCGCCTGTCGTAATGACAGACGCAGGTTTTTATCATTTATTCCGTAACGAGAGCTGTTGTCGTTCAGATGATTCTCCGCAGGAAGAACTGCTATCATATAGAAGAGACTTACGGCTGCGAGGCAGATAGCCAGTCCATTACTGAAAAGCCTCATACGGAATGGCAGCGCGGGCTCCGCGTTACTTTACCATGGAGGCTACTTCTGCTGCGAAGTCGTCTTCTTTCTTCTGGATGCCCTCGCCCTTTTCAAGACGAGCAAATTCGATGACCTTGATGTTCTTGCCGGCGTTTGCGATATACTTTGCTACCGTAATGGAAGGATCCTTGACAAAAGGCTGATCGAGCAGGCAGATCTCCTCCGCGAACTTTCTCATTCTACCTTCAACGATCTTCTCAAGAACGTTCTCGGGCTTCGGCTTCTTGGACTCGGAGTTCTCCTTCTTCACGAGCTCAAGCTGAACTTCCTTCTCCGCGTCGATAACGGACTGGGGAACGTCGCTCTGAGAAACATACTGCGGAGCGCTTGCGGTGATCTGAAGAAGCAGATCCTTCGCAACAGCCTTGACCGCGTCGTCAGCGCCGTTGTCCGATTCGAGCTTGATGATCGAGCCGATGATCGAGCCGCCGCCGTTGTGAACATAGCTGTAAACGTCGCCGGTCATTCTTACGAAGCGTCTGATCTGGATGTTCTCGCTGATAGTAGCTACCGCGTCGGTAAGAACCTCGGAGATCTTCTCGCTTGTGCCGCTCGCTGTGGTCTCCTTGAGAGCCTCAACGTCCTTAACGTCGTTGTCGATGATAGTCTGGAGGACGGTTTCGCAGAGAGCCTTGAACTTATCGGAATTCGCCGCGAAGTCTGTCTCGGAGTTGATCTCCACTACCGCGCCGATCTTCTTTGCTTCGTCTATCTTTGCTACAACGAGACCCTCGGCTGCGATCCTGCCCGCCTTCTTGGCCTGCTTCGCGAGACCCTGCTCACGAAGATACTTTACAGCCTCATCAACGTTGCCGTCGGTCGCTTCGAGAGCGCGCTTGCAGTCCATCATTCCGCAGTTTGTGAGTTCCTTGAGCTGCTTTACGTCCTGTGCTGAGATTGCCATTTTTATTTCTCCTTTATAGTTATTTCGTTGATATTCATATTTTTATTATCCCCCGCCGGCGGCAGGGGATAACGAGCTGTGTCTTCGGGATCAGTCCTGAGCCTCGGCTTCCTCGGCCTCGGCAGCGGCGTCCTTGTCCTCGGTCTCCGCGGACTCGGTCGAGCCCTGTCTTGCGGCGATGACCGCGTCAGCCATAGCGCCCGCGATGAGCTTTACGGCGCGGATAGCGTCGTCATTGCCGGGGATAACATAGTCTATCTCGTCGGGGTCGCAGTTTGTATCTACTATCGCGACTACCGGGATACCGAGCTTCTTCGCCTCGGATACGGCGATCTTCTCCTTGCGGGGGTCAACGACGAAGAGAGCGCCGGGGAGCTTCTTCATGTTCTTGATGCCGCCGAGGAACTTTTCAAGCTTCTCGATCTCAAGGGAGAGCTTGCTGACTTCCTTCTTGGGGAGGAGGTCAAAGGTGCCGTCGGTCTCCATTGTGTGGAGCTGTTCGAGTCTCTTGATGCGGTTCTGGATAGTCTTGAAGTTTGTCATCATACCGCCGAGCCATCTTGCGTTGACGAAATGCGCGCCGGCTCTTTCAGCCTCTTCCTTGATGGAATCGGCAGCCTGCTTCTTTGTGCCTACGAAGAGGATCTCGCCGCCCTCGGAAGCCATGTTGAACACGAAGTTATAAGCCTCGTCGAGCTTCTTGACGGTCTTCTGAAGGTCGATGATGTAAATGCCGTTTCTTTCGGTGAAAATGTACGGTGCCATTTTCGGGTTCCAGCGTCTTGTCTGATGTCCGAAGTGAACACCGGCTTCAAGAAGCTGCTTCATTGATACTACTGCCATGGTAGTGTCCTCCTTAAAATTTGTTTTTTTCCGCCGGGGACTGAACGCAGCGGACGACGTTATCCGATCCCGCACCTGTCCGGTACTTAGCAATGCCGCACCTGTCCGGTACTTTATGCCGTACCCGTCCGGTACTCCGTAACGCCGCACCCCCGCTGTTTATAGCACCCGTGAGGATTTGCGTGCTCTTGTGAGTCGCCTTAATATTATAACACGTTATTCCTTATTTTACAATATTTTTCTTTTCGTTTATTTCAACAAATTTTTGAGGAGGCCTCCCGGCTTTTTTGTAAGTATGGGCATATCGCAGGTCACAAGTATGGCGTCCTCGCCTATGATCTCGATATCGCTCCAGCAAATGCTGATATCGTCCTCGCGCCCGAGCAGCCCGAAGAGCTTCGCTTTCCCGAATATCACGAGCCTGCATATCTTCGCCGTGCAGGTGTCGAATTCTATGTCGTCCGCGTAGCCGATCTTCCTCCCGCTTTTGATGTTTATTATCTCCTTGTTCCTGATATCGTCGAATGTACAAAGCATGACACGCTCTCCCTTCTGAATCGTCCGTATTACATTTTTATTACGGGAACACGTGAACAATGACGAAAAAGGCTGTCCGAACGCGAAAAATAACTTGAAAAATATCCCTCCGGATGAATAAAAGACATATCAGGGAAGTATAATATCTTTGAAATCCCGTTCAAATCTGTATAAAACCACGGTTTTTATTGTATATAATGCCTAACGTGGCATTAAAATGCGTTTTTTTTTAACACATATTGCACCAATTTGCGAAAAAATCTATAAAATCGCTTGAAATTAGCATTTTTTTGTGATATAATACTCTCGAAACAAATAAAAAAGGGTGCATTCGCCCGTTTCGATCAATCGAAGGAAGGAAAACATTATGGCTAAATCGGCATACGAAAAGGTTTATGAAAGCCTGAAGAAATCTATCAAGAAGACCGATACTACGACATTTGAAGGATTTTTCGCTTTCCAGTTCACCGTAACAGGCGATGCGGCGGGAACATTCTACATGGAGTTCAAGGACGGTAATCTCTCGGTAGAAAACTTCGACTACAAAGACGCAACAGCTACATTCAAGGCTGACGCAGACACCTTCACCGCTCTGGTTGAGGGTAAGACAACTCCCGCGGACGCTCTTAAGTCCGGCGCTCTCGTAGTTGAGGGCAACGACGCGGGCTGCGCTGATATCTTCAACGCTATCGCCCCCAAGAAGGCTGCCAGAAAGGCTGCCGCTCCCAAGGCTGAGAAGAAGGCTTCCGCAGCTAAGAAGGCTGACGCCCCCAAGACTGAGAAGAAGGCTCCCGCAGCTAAGAAGCCCGAAGCTCCCAAGGCTGAAAAGAAGGCTCCCGCTGTTAAGGCTGCTCCCGCTGTAAAGAAGGCTGAGGCTCCCAAGGCCGCTGCCAAGCCCGAGGCTCCCAAGGCTGCTGCCAAGTCCGAGACTCCCAAGGCTAAGAAGTAAGCACAAAAAAACATGAGCGCGTATGCGAAAGCATACGCGCTTTTTGCTTTTCCGGAATAATCCCCGAAAAATATACCCACAGTAACAAAAATGTTGAAAAAAGTGTTGGAAATGTATGGAAAACTGTGAAAAAGTTTGTTCACGTTATTGACAAATTGTGAATAATGGTCTATAATATACTATGTAGTATTGTGAAAAAGTATGTATCCGTTACATCGAAAGGGGCAGAGCGGCTTGCAGGGCGCGGATTCCATAACAAGACAGTTCATTCTGAATGAAAATACCCCGTCCGTGATAACCGAGGCTTACTCAAAGATACGTACGAACATCATGGCAGCGCTGGAAAACGCGCCGTATAAATCGGTGGTAGTGACGAGCCAGTGCCGCGAGGAGGGCAAGACCACGACAGCGGTGAATATCGCGCTGTCGTTCAGCAGACTCGAAAGACGCGTGCTGCTGATAGACGCCGACCTCCGCAGAGCCGGCGTGCACGAGACCCTGCGCCTGAAAAATCACTTCGGGCTGAGCACGATACTTACGAGGGAAAGCGATATTTTCAGTGGTATCTGCACCGACGTCCGGAAGAATTTCCACGTCATGCCGTCGGGGCCGCGCGTGAAGAACCCGTCCGACCTGCTGGGCAGCGCCGAGACGGAGCGCCTCGTGAGAATGATGTACGACTACTACGACTACATAATAATCGACACTCCGCCGCTGTGCATAGCAAACGATTCTCTGCTGTTCGGCGGATATACTGGCGGGACGGTGCTCGTCCTGCGCGAGAACAAGACCACCCACAATGACCTCAGGGCGGCTCTTTCGACGATCTCTCTGTCAAAGGCGAGGTTCCTCGGCGTGATAAAGACGTACTGCGCGATAAAGTACAACAAGGACAGCGACTACAAGGCAGTACTGGAGGAGACGGTCGAAGAGCTCGACGACGAGGCGGATATAGACATTTCACTTGACGACTGATAAATGATCTTCGGAAACCTTATACTGATCGCGATACCGCCGGTGACAGCGGCAGCGGGCGCTCTGTGCGCCCGGAAGGAGCAGAGGGCTCTCTTCTGCCTGATATGCGGAGCCTTGGTATATCTCGTGTCCGCGTACGGCGCTCTGAACGGAACGCTGTCCGGGCTTGCGGCAATAATGTCGGAGCGTCCCCCGATAAGCTCGCTCGGAGGGATAAACGTCCCTCCCGCCTACGCGCTGATCGTGCGTATCTGCGCTGAGACCGGAACAGGCGGGCAGGGCTTCATCACCGTGCAGGCTTTCCTGCAGGGCTTCCTGACGGCGGCGTACCTGTATAACAGACCCGATATCCCCTACGCGGGCGCGGCAGTGCTCACGGCGGCGTTCCTGCCGGTCGTGTGCTGTGACGCAAATGTGTTCACGGCTGTCGTTATATGTCTCTTTTCAGCGAAATACATCGAGGAACGCCGGTTCTTCAGATTTGCCGCCGTGGTATTCGCAGCCGCGTGCTTTGATATCTCGGTCCTGCTGCTGATACCGGTATGGTTCCTGTCATTTATACCGAAAAATCTCGTTACCGCCTTATTGACGGCGGGTATAGCCTGCGCGGCTGTTATGCTCCCCGGAGTATGCGGGGCTGTGTACGGCTTTCTGTGCGAGGGGCTTTACGGAAAGCCCGCGAACCCTGCGCTTCCCGCTGTATGCGCGTGCGCGGCAGCTCTGCTGCTCATGCTGACGGCGGCCATGTACCGCACAAGAAACGAAAATACGGCGCGCCTGATACCCGTGTTCACAGCGGGAGCCGCGCTTTCGGCGGCGGCGGTCTTCGAGCCGCGGCTCACGGTTGTGTCGCAGGCTGCTCTGGCGCTCTCGGCGGCTGTGATAGCCCCGGACGCCCTCGCGATCTTCCGGCGCTTTGCAGAGATAATGCTTCCCGGCCACGAAAAGGCTGCGGGCAGAACGGCTGCCGTGATATGGGTGCTGCTCGTCACGGCGCTGGGAGCTTACATCGTACTGTCGGACTGCTTCGGCACGTCGCGCTTCGCGGCGGGACTGTTCGGGGAGGCTGTTGATCTATGATCGCGAGAACAATTGACACGACTGCGGATAGGCATCCCGCTTTCGCAAAGTACGCGAGGGAACGCGTAGACATATTCCACGGAACTAAGCTCCACGTAAATATCTGGAGCTGTATTACGGCGAGTATAGCCGCGGGCTTCTTCGCGAACGCCGATAACGAGACTCTGCGGATAGCCGCGACGGCCGTTATGGCGGTCGTATGGCTGTATTCGGCGGTGTTGGCGGGCTTTCTGAAACAATGGCTGTTCATATTTTTCTCGGCTATGTACTTCGCCCTGCCGCAGATACTTATACTGCCGCCGGTTGGAGATTCCGGCACGGCAATGAGGGAGACGCAGTATTTTGTCTCCGATATTCTTGAATATATCTGGGCAAGCCCCATGAAAGCGGCTTTTCCCGATATAAGTTATATTACGGTAAGTTATATAATGTTCGCGGTATACATGCTGGCGTTTATCGTCGGTGTGAGACTGCGCACCACAGCGAAGCGCTCCGAGCTTTACTGTAAAGCAAGACTCGAACAGCTCGGTTAATGTATATAATGAAAGGACGGCTTTAAAAATGACCCTGAAGAAGTTGACCTCTGTTTTCACATCGGCGGCGATAGCATTATCGTCCGCGGCGATGATGTTTACCGTGCCTGCGGCGGCGGTTGGTACGGCATATGTGCCCGCCGAGTTCACGGCTGCCAGCGCGGATGGTCAGCCTTTTAAACAATACTGTACGGATAACGGCATCACGCCGACATATGCCGCATATATAAATTATTTGTATGAAAATACAGGTACCAGCACATACGAACGGAATTTTACCGGTCTAGGGACGAACACCGTAGTAGAGGGCGCAACACTTAAGGCTCTTTCTACGCATTCCGGTTTTTCGATTACATTCCGTATGACTCCGACCAATCCCGCTACGATAGAGTATGAGACCTCGATCGGGACAGATTTCTTTACCGGTGTTGACGCGACAAATAAGATATTTGATGCCGGTATCAACTTCGGATTGGATTTTTCAAGTCCCGAGGAAGGTGTGCTTGTCATAAAGGGCAGAGAAAACAATTACGGCTCCGCGACGCAGACAGAGAACCAGTATAATGGCAAGACTATAAATTATCATATATCCTATGACGACGCATTGAAGCTGTTCAATTGGGCGGGTATTTCGACCGGCTCCGGATACCGTATGTATTGGGTCGACAAGAAGTCCGTAGACGGCGTAAACTACGTTACCGGTGAACACACTATCACGAAAAAGGACAAAATAAACGATCTGAATTTTGAGATGACCGACGAATATTTCACCGGACTTTACATAACCGCGTATGACAAAAATACAATGGACGAGTACTTCAATAACGTCGATCTGACAGATAAGATCAAAGATCAGATAAAGAATATGTTCGGGATCACAGGTGATTCCGATCTGCTCGATAAACTGGCCGCGGAGGTAGAAGCGCTTATCACAGGCAATTATGTTACTTCCGGCGACATAAACGATTATATCACAAAATATTTCTTTGGTGAAACAGCCGATCCCGGCACAATGGAGGATCGTCTGAAAAAACTCGCGGAGCTCATACTGGATAATGCAGACAATCAGAATAAGATACTTGATCTGATAAATAACAGTTTTGATATTCAGAACCTTGCCGATAAGGATGCGATATATAATTATATCATAGATAAGATCGCGAGGGACGCGGAAGCCGCGATAGAAGCACTTATCGGGGATATCACGCCCGGCGTTGGCTTTACTTATGATATACAGTACCTTATATATGCTATAAATAAGCTGATCGAGGACAACCTCAGCACATGGGTGAATACCGACCTTGCCGAGCTCCAGAAGCTCATCGACGACGTAAAGAATATTCCCGGGATAGATACTCTCGGCCTCTCCGCTATCATCAGCTATCTTGAACTGATGAGCAAGCCCGAAATATTACAGATGATAAAGGACGAGATAAACAACGCGCTCGGTCTGACCGGAGCGACTACCGACCCGAATATCAGCGAGTTCGTGAACAACGCCGTCAAGAATATAATCGAGCAGTACTCAAAGGATCTCGTTACCGCAGAAGATCTGCAGAAGACCGTGAGCCAGTACCTCAGCGACCACATCAACGAGCTCATAGAGGCGTACCTGAATGTGGACAAGAACAAGAACACTATCCTCAGCGCGGTATATGACGCTTTCACGGACAATATCGACAAGGACACCGCAAATCAGCTCGCGAGCTACCTGCTCGATCAGATAGTTTCGATCGCCTCGGCGACGGCGCAGACTTCTCCCGGCAGATTTGACCAGATACAGAATATGCTCGACCTTTACCTCAAGGGCTGGAGCAACGAGCTCATAGATAAACTCGAAGACCGCGTATCGGACCTTGAGAACGAGGTAGGCAACAACTCCGAGGATATCAATTCGCTCAAAAACAGGCTCGACCGCATTCTCGACATGATCTACTCCGGCGGCTTCACCGGCAGGGACGGTCAGGACGGCAAGGACGGACAGAGCTTCACCGAATGGGCAAATCAGAACTACGGCAGCGTGGACGGCTTCATCAACTACCTGCTCAGACGTATGCAGCAGCAGGGCGGATACAATAATCAGGGCGGCACCGCCGGAGCCTCCGCATACGACATAGCCGTGCGCAACGGTTTCAGAGGCACCGAGCGTCAGTGGCTCGAATCGCTGGAGGGAGCTTCGGCTTACGATATCGCCGTACAGAACGGTTTCAGAGGCACCGAGAAGCAGTGGCTCGAATCCCTGCGCGGTCAGGACGGCAAGGACGGACGCGACGGTGCGGACGGCCGTGACGGAAGAGACGGTAAAGACGGCAAGGACGGACAGATCATCTACATGGACGGCTACTCCCCCAACAGCTCGAAGACCAGTATCGACAGTGACGATCCCGACGACGAGGAGATCACCATACTTGACGGCTCCGGCAACAGCGGCAATTATTCCGGCATTATCGACAAGTCCGCGAACGGCGACGGCCGTGCGGCGAACCCCAACGCGCGTTCAGCCAACCCGGCGACAGGCGCGGGCGCGTTCATAGTGATACCCGCGGCGGCGGTAGGCGCTGTGCTCCTGCTCAAGAAGGACAAGCGCAAGCGCGGAAGAAGAAAATAAGATGAATCGGGATATCCCCGGCGCAATAAGCGCCGGGGATATTTTTTTCACCAAAATCCGCCCGGTGACATAATATAAATAAGCGATGATATATCGCGCCGGGAGGAATTATGGATATGTTTATTATCGGCGGAGACCGCCGTATGATATTTGCCGCGGCTAAGCTCGCGGAACGATACAACGCCGTTCTGTACGGCTTTGAAAACGCCGGCATCACGGGGCTGCCCCGCGCCGGCGGGAAAACCCGCTCTGACTGTGCGGTGCTGCCTGTGTTTGCGGGGACGGAGGATATAGTCTGCCCCTACGGGGACGGGGATCTTCACATAGAGGAGCTGTGCGGGCTGCTGCGTCCCGGAGCCGTGGTTTTCGCGGGGAAGGTATTCCCGCGCCTGTCCACGCTCTGCTCCGAAAACGGCTGGGAGCTTTACGATTATCTGGAGCGGGAGGAGCTTGCCGTTATGAATGCCGTGCTGACAGCCGAGGCTGCCGCGGCTCTCGCGGTGAACGAGACCGAGAGATCGGTCTTTGGCGCGGAAGTGCTGGTGCTGGGCTTCGGACGGATAGGCAGGCTCGCAGCACGGTACTTTGCGGCTCTCGGAGCCCGCGTGACAGCTGCGGCGCGCAAGCCCGGAGATCTCGCGCGGATCCGTGTCTGCGGATATACGCCCGCGGACATAAGGGACGGAGAGGCGCTTGCCGGAGCTCTTGCGGCGGCGGATATTATACTGAACACGGTCCCGGCGCCGGTACTTGCGGGCGGGAAGGCTGCTGCGGGGCGGAGCGATGCTGTTCTGATAGAGCTTGCCTCCGTGCCCTGCACCGACGGAGGGGCTCCGTTCAGGGTCATCAGGGCGGGAGGACTGCCCGGAAAAACCGCTCCCGTAACGGCGGGATATATCATAGCGGAAGCTGTTGAGAACATCTTGGACGAAAGGAGCGGAAAAAATGGAGGAGCTTAAAGGCAAACGCGTGGGGTTTGCCATGTGCGGATCCTTCTGCACATTCTCACGATGCTTTGACGCGCTCGGGAAGCTGACAGAGCTCGGGTGCGAGATAATACCGATAATGTCGTTCAACGCATATTCGACGGACACGCGCTTCGGCAGTGCCGCGGAGCACCGCAGGCGGCTGGAGGATATATGCCGCCGCGAGGTGATACACACGATAGCCGACGCCGAGCCGATAGGTCCGAAGAATATGACGGACATCATGCTTGTGGCGAACTGCACGGGGAATACGCTGGCGAAGCTGGCGGCGAGCATAACCGATACGCCGGTCACTATGGCGGTCAAGAGCCACCTGCGCGGCAGCAGACCCGTGGTGCTCAATATAGCCACGAATGACGCTCTCGCGGGGGCGGCGAAGAATATTTTTTCGCTGATGAATTATAAGAATTATTATTTTGTGCCTATCATGCAGGACGATTATAGAAATAAACCGTTCTCGCTCACAGGGGATTTCACAAGGATACCCGACGCCCTCGCCAGCGCCCTCGCCGGCAAACAATTGCAGCCCATTCTCGGTTTAAGTTGAGAAAGGAGAAGAGAAGAATTAAGAGAAAAAAGAGTATAAGAGTATAAGAGACCCCTTCCCGGGGGAGGAAGAGAGAGGGGAGGAAGCCCCTGTTCCAATCCAGTTGCCTTTGATCGCCGCGTCCTTGCGGCGTTTTGGGCAACTGATTACGGC
>JAIKZF010000080.1 GCA_024682455.1 Ruminiclostridium sp.
GCCATGCCACGGAAATGAGCAAGGAGCGACCGGGCGGTTGTTTTCTTTTGCTTCCCCTTGACAAATATCTAAAAATGTGTTATAATGCAGAAAAGAGCAGATGTGAACGGTCTGCTCCCTTTAGAGGTTATTAGAAAATAACCGCCGTTAGTTTGTCAGACCGGGCGGTTATTTTCTTTTGCCTTTATATGCCAAAAACAGCATCGCGAACGAACATAGAAATATGCCGAACTGAATAAGATCCGACAATGTGATGTATACGTCCATGGCAACCCCCCCTTTACTTTCTAAAGGGAGCGGGAGCAAACTCCAAGAGACCGTCCTTTGTTACACCTGCTTTTTTCCGGGTCACGCTTTCGCGTTTCCTACGAACAAAATGTCCGCTGTATGTATTATAGTACAAGAGCACCGGCTTGTCAATGTTGACAAACCGGCGCTTCTGTTATATAATAATGGTATTACTTTCCCGGAGGTACGATATGAGCAAAATGGATTGGGACAGGCTCCTGTGCGGCGAACGCGCAAGAAAGTCGGTAAGCGCCGCCTCGGGCGATCAGCGCAGCGAATTCCAGAAGGACTACCACCGCATAATCAGCAGCGCGTCGTTCAGGCGCTTACAGGACAAGACGCAGGTGTTCACGCTGGACAGCAGCGACTTCGTGCGCACCCGGCTCACCCACTCGCTGGAGGTATCGTCCTTCGCGAAGTCGCTCGGGCAGATGACCTTCAACGACCTCATCGCGGCCGGCAGCGTCACCCCCGACATACGCGACAAGTGCTGCGCGATCCTCGAATGCTCAGGGCTCCTGCACGACATCGGGAACCCGCCCTTCGGTCATTTCGGCGAGGACTCGATAAGAAGCTGGTTCGCCGTCCACCTCGGCAGGTATCGCTTCAAGGGCAGACCCGTCACCGACCTGCTCAACGAGCAGATGAAAAGCGACCTCACGCACTTCGAGGGCAACGCGCAGGCTCTGCGCCTGCTGACGAAGCTGCATTTTCTCGTCGACGAGAACGGCATGAACCTGACGTTCGCGCTGTTGAACACTCTGATAAAATACCCGGTCTCGTCGCTCGAAACGGATAAATCCTCGCCGGACATCAAACTCCATAAAATGGGCTACTACCTCGCGGAGGAGGATATCTTCCGCCGTATCACCGAAGCCACGGGAGCCGTGGGCTGCCGCTACCCGCTGACCTTCCTGCTGGAGGCGGCGGACGATATCGCCTACAAGACCGCCGACATCGAGGACGCGGCGAAAAAGGGCTTCTTCGGATATGATACCCTGCTTGCCGACCTGAAAAGCGGCAGATACATCTCCAAGCCCTTCGACCCGGACGACAGCTCCGGCGACGACGACGATCTCGCAGTCTACCGCAGCTGCATCGAGAGCCTCGAAAAGAAATATGCGGCATCGAAAAAGCGCGGCACCGAGGATCCGGGCATGAACGCCGTCCAGAACTGGGTGATAAGTATGCAGTCGAAGCTGCTGTTCGGCGCTTCAAAGGCGTTCGTAAAGCACTACGAAAAGATAATGGACGGTACTCTCAAAAGCGACCTGATCTCGCTTTCCCCGGCAAGCTCGCTCGCCGAGGCGCTGGGGAGGATCGCCTTCGGGCGGGTGTTCCGCTCGCCGTCGATAATGAAGTCCGAACTGACCGAGGGGTATATAATCAACTTCTACCTCGACAAGCTCGTTCCCGCCGCTATAGCGCTCGAAGCCGACGCGCCGCTCGACCCTGTGAGCGACAGGCTGCTGCGTATGTTATCCGGCAATTACCGCCGCATCTACGAGCATTACGCGGACGGAAAGGACGAGAACTACCGGCTCTACCTGCGCATACTGCTCGTAACCGACTTCGTGTGCGGCATGACCGACAGCTACGCCAAGCGCTCCTATCAGGAGCTCATCGGGATAATCTGACATACAGAAACGGCGGGAGCCATAAGCTCCCGCCGTATTATTATTTTCTGCCCTTTTTGCGCGAGACCTTGTTCGCGTACATTCTCTCGTCCGCGATCTTAAGGCACTCGTCAATATTCTCGTAGCTGTCCGCATAGTCTATGAAGAAGCCCGCGCTCATGCCCACCGAGTACGGCTTTTCGGAGGAGGTGTTGTACCTCGCGAGATAGCCGTCTATGCGGCTGTGGTAGAATATCGGGACGGCGTTGTCGTAGTCGTAGGCACCGAATACGATGAATTCGTCGCCTCCCGAGCGCACGCAGTATTCGCCGTTGCCGCAGCAGGTCTGGAGAGCTCTCGCCGCGACGGTTATCGCGTTGTCGCCCTCGACATGACCGTACTGGTCGTTTATCTTCTTCAGGTCGTCAAGGTCGGCGACTATCACGAGCAGGCGCAGGTGACGCTCCTTCGCGGTGTTGAATACCTGCGAGCAGTAGAGCTCATAGCCCTGTCTGTTGTAGAGGCCGGTCATCGCGTCGCGGATAGAGTTCGCAAAGGCGCGGTTGTACATGAGCTTCATGCGCTCCTGCATTCTGATGTATTCCAGCGATACGCACATCGCCGATACCCATGAGTGGTATGCGTCCTCGGGGAAGCGGTTTATCTCGTCGTCATACCGCACTACCTGATAACCGAAGCATCTGTCCTCGAAATGCACGGCGTTGAAGTAGCAGGCTATCGGTCTGTCGCCGTCGAGTATGCTCGGCGGGAAGAGCTCGGACGAGCGGAATTCCCCGCCGCGCGTCCCCGTACCGGGTCCATGGCTGTAAAAGGCTTCAAACATCTCGTCCTGATAGCCGCTGCGGATATATTCGTTGTCGTCCTCACGGAACAGGTTCCAGTCCTTGTTGAGGCAAAGCGTCACACCTACACACCCGCGTATCAGATCGATAAAGCCATATATCGTTTCTATGAGCTCGTCGTACGTGTCGGCCGCCATGAGCGACTCCTGTATGCACCTCAGGCGGAGCTGCCCCTCGGTATCGACCTCAAGGCGGTCGATCTCGTTATAGCGGTGCGCGAAAGCCACATCTCTGTGACAGCCGCAGCTCTCGCCGCTTACGAAGAATATATCGTCGCTCGCGTCCGGCTCGACGTCCTCGCCGGTTATCATCTTATGCAGCTTGCAGACGCAGTGGGCTCCGGTATAGATGTCGGGGCGGGTACAGGTCGTGACGGACGGGTCGTTGGTCATCGAATCGCCGCTCAGGTCATAGCCTGTCACCGCGATATCCTCCGGCACGCGTATACCGTGCTTTATCAGCTCGTTTACCAGCGTTACCGCCGACTTGTCGTTGCCGCACGCCACAGCCTCGGGCATTCTGCGTTCGCCGCTCGCCAGCTTTGCGGCGAGTTCGGTCGCGGCATGCGTCCAGAAATCGCCGAATATCTTGTTTTCTTCCTTTACCTCTATGCCGTGACGGGTCATCGAATCTATGTAGCCGTTCATTCTGTCGACGGAAACGGGGAACTCCGCGCCTCCGGACAGACATACTATGTCCCTGAATCCGTGCTCCTCTATGAGGTGGTCGACCATCTGCGCGAAGCCCTTGCGGTCATTGGAGACCACGCCCTCATAGCCCGGTATGCCCTTGTTGTCGAATATGACCATTTTGAAGTCGGGCAGCGAACGGACTATCTTCATTATACGCTGTCTCGAACCGTCCGCCCAGAACGAATAATCGACGAACACACCGCCCACGATGTTTTCGTTGCTGAGGAAGCTGTAAATATTCTCCTCTCCGACCTGATGCTTCGTAGGCTCCTCCAGCATTGTGAACAGCGAGAAAACAGCAACATTATAGTTCAGCCTGTATGCTTCCTTTATGATGCCGGAAAGGCATTTGCTTCTGAAAAAACCGTTTGTGGTGCCTACCAGCACCGCGAGAGTCTTTTTCTTATTCATAGTTCCTTTCAGCGCCCCGTGACGCTTACTCTCCTCAAAGATCAATAGTAAGAGCTCTGCCGCTTGGCGTGTACCTCTCCACGCTCACTCCGCACTTGGAGAACATCATCGATGAGGCCTTTACCCCGTCAGTATCGGCGTACTTGTTGTCGAAGTAGACCACGCGCCTGATGCCGCACTGTATTATCGCCTTCGCACACTCGTTGCACGGGAACAGCGTCACATAGAGCGTTGCTCTGGCAAGCGACGGTATATTGCTGTTAAGTATTGCGTTGAGCTCGGCGTGGCACACGAACGGGTACTTGGTGTCGAGAGCGCTGTCTGCGCTGCGCTCCCACGGCATTTCGTCGTCGGCGCAGCCCGTAGGCATACCGTTATACCCCACCGAGACTATCTTTTTATCCGCATTGACGATGCAGGCGCCGACCTGCGTTGAATTGTCCTTGCTTCTCTGCGCCGAGAGCAGGGCTATTCCCATAAAGTATTCGTCCCATGTTATGTAGTCGGTGCGCTTCATTTCATCGCCTCTTTCTCGTCAGATTACAATTACACATATTAATATTATCATATTTTTATGGAATTTGCAATAGTTTTTTTGAAAAAATAATAAAGCCCGCGCTTCCTATCGGAAAGGCAGGCTTTGAGAATGTCAAAGAAGCCGCTTGCGCTCGAGTGGCCGCTTGCGCTCGAGTGGTCGCTTGCGCTCGAGTGGCCGCTTACGCTCGAGTGCCTCCGGCGGCCAGCCCTTTTAAAAAAGGGCTGGACCCTAAAACAAATCGCTTCGCCTTGCAGCGGGGGTAGGTAGTACGACTTTTGTTAGTAAAAAACAGAATTAACTAGTTTCTCCTCAACAACCCGCTGCAACAGGATTCCTAAACAAAACCCAGAAAAGCCAACGAATGAAAAGGCTTGTCAGCCTGTCAACATTCATAGCAATAATAGCCAGCAGAATTGATGACTTTGTAGTATTTTCAAGTTTAGTGCGGATCAGGCCGAGACCGAACTTCCGCTTAGCCAGACTAAATTTGCGCTCGACCTCGATACGATCAACATTATCCTGATATTCTGTTTTCTTGTCA
>JAIKZF010000002.1 GCA_024682455.1 Ruminiclostridium sp.
TACAGCATGGACGAGGTGAACGGAGGCTATGTGACGGGCTATGACCCCGACAGAGTTCCCCCGAGATTCAGGGAGATGAGCCGCCGGTTCGCGGTGCTGGGGAATATGAAGTTCCGCGAGGCGTGGTTCAATTATACAGGCAGGCAGAGACGTTACTTCGACGGCACTGTGTTCTCCGAAGCTCACCTGAACGATTACCCCATTTTTTCCAGCACTCTCCACTCTCTGCACAGGCTGTATGATGATCTGGAGCTTGACTACCTGATAATCGACGAGTGCTCGCTTATGAAGCGCTATCACGGGCTTACCGGTATGTGCAGGACGAAGCACATTATCCTCGTCGGCGACGAGAACCAGCTCCAGCCCGTTATAACCGCTCCGATGCTTGCAAAGCTCAATTCCGTGAAGCGTGATCTGCATCATACGTACCCCAGGGAGGAGCTCAAAGAGATATATCTCGGCGAGGGCAGCTTTATGGCAGCCTGCGA
This sequence comes from Ruminiclostridium sp., assembly GCA_024682455.1. Classification (GTDB taxonomy): domain Bacteria; phylum Bacillota; class Clostridia; order Oscillospirales; family Ruminococcaceae; genus Ruminiclostridium_E. Next base: position 489 of record JAIKZF010000002.1, read on the forward strand.
CGGGCTGTTCGGAGACAGCGCGTCGCGCGTGCTCCTGAACGAGCACTACCGCTGCCACCCGTCGATCGCCGCATTTTTCAATAAGACGATCTACAATGACGAGCTCGATATAAAGACCAATGACGACGGGCAGTTCCGCGTCAGGGTAAAGTGGTATGAGGGCGATTACTTCGAGAGAGAAGCCGAGACCAATCGCGACAACGACTATGTGGAGATCGACGCCGACGATCAGACAGAAGCGGACGAAGCTCCCATGACGGGACGCGTGGTGAAGTCGAAAAAGCTCAACCGCAGACAGACCGACATCTTCATCAGGGAGGAGCTCCCGGAGCTCAGGGCGATGCTTGAGGCTTACCCGACCCGCTCCGCCTGCGTGATATGTCCACACAAGGATCCGATAGAGGTGCTTAAGCAGGAGCTCGACCGGCTCGACGAGGAGGAACGGGACCGTATCGCCGCGCTTGAGGGCGAGGGCAATGCCGGTGATGACGACGGCGGGGAGCAGACGGGCTTCTACAATGCCGCGTACGGAGACGCCGCCGCGCTCACCGAGGAGGATCTGAACGTTTACGGGCAGCTTTCGAGCCTTACGATACACAAGTCGCAGGGAAAGACCTACGACTACGTATATATCCTGACCTGCCGCGACGATGTGGACAGCATGAGCGCTTCGTCGGTATGGGGACAGGAATTCAGAATGGTGAATGTGTCCGTGTCCAGAGCGCGCAGGGAGGTCTGCGTGATAACGTCGTCGCGCTGGCTGCCTCCGCTGCCGCCCGTTACGGGTTTCAGGGCTCTCCCCGCGGATTATTCAAGACCCGGCTACGGACTGTCATACGACCACCGCACTCTTCTTGCCAATCCCAACGACTTTTTCATGATCAGACTGTTCAGATATGTCAAGGACGCGTATTCCGACCCGAAATACAGCGGACTTCTCGACGGACGGGACTACGGCGGCAGGTTCGGATTCCATAAATCGGGCATTACATCGGTTTTTGACAGAGTGCCCGAATACAAGAGAAGATACAATACCCGCACCACCATGAGCACCTTCCGCGATTCGGCGCTGGAGCTGTGCCTGTATGACGAGCTGGAGCGCAGGCTCCCGGACGATGTGAGCGTGATACGCGAGCTGCCGCTGTCGGCTCTGCCGCACAGCTCCATTCACGACAGGTACGCAAGACTGTACAGGCTCGACTTCGCCGTATGCAGGGGCAACAGGTTCCTGTTCGGAATAGAGGTGCAGGGACAATACCACAGATATAACCCGAATGCCGGCAAGCTCGCCGAGCAGCGCAACAAGGACGAATACAAGCACCGCTTCCTGCGGGACTGCTTCGATACCGACGAGCCTCCTGTCCTGTACTTCAACGCCGACGGCAGTACGTCGGACGAATATGACAGCGATGAGGATTACGGCATAAAGAAGCTGCTCACGGAGCGTCTCAATGAGCTGAAACATCATAATGACGCCGCCGTGCCGGAGCTTATCAGGGATTCGTACAATACCGAGGCGATAGAGAGAGCTCTGACCGCTGACGTATTCGCCCGCAGGCTCGCGAGGGCTGCCGGGAGTCTGGATAAGCTGACCTACGGACTTTCCGGGACAGGACTTGCCGCGATGTCGGGAGACAACGTGCGGTTCGGCGAGCTTTACGGCCTTTGCCGGTACGGAGCCGTGCGCGCCTTTGATTACAGTATCATGTACAGCGTGATATTCTCGGACTTGGGCAGGGACCCGGCTGCGGATATCATTCATATACTGTCGCTGGGAGCGGGCTCCTTCCTGGACGGCTGGGCGGCAAAGTACGCCTCGCTGTCGCCGTACGAGCCGATAACGCACGGTATGCAGTACATCATAAGCTACACGGGCGCGGAGCCGAGAGAACGGGAATACCGTTTCGTCGAGCAGGGCATGAACGGCAATATGTCCGCCGAGCTTGTCGGGGAGGATATGCTGAGGGTGCTTGTTGAGCGCGGGAACAGCTTTACCGGCGACGATAAGTCAGCGGATATACCGTTGGTGCTGATGTTCCCGGAGCCTCTGAACAATATGCCTCCCGCTCAGTTCGATCTGCTGACCGGGATTCTCGGAGAGCTGGTATACAGCCGCCGCACGTTATATATCTGCGTGCTGCACGATATCACTGCGGAAGCCGACGGCGCGGATCCTGCCGAAAGGATAGTCTCCGCCGTGAACCATGACGGGAGCTTCGCCGATATATGCTCGGACATAAGGGAATTGGTCGGCAGAGACGCGTATGAGGAATTTGAGCGTGCGGTGATCGACCGTGCAGGCGAGAACGACAATGCGCTGAACGGTTCGGAAGAGCAGCCCGATCTCACCAAGAAGCTCGCGCCGGTCGGCAGGAACGGCGCTCGCGCCGATCCGTCCGTCTCGTACTGGAGACCGCGGTACTGCGGGAAAAAACTGGATGTGCCGCTTACCGACATCAATAAGGATTTCAGGAATTATGACGGCGAGAGACTGCTGCATGAGCTGAAAGAACGCTGCGGCTCTCTCGGCGAGGCGGTTACCTGCGCAGGCGGGACCGCGTTCCGGGTAATAAGACTGAGCAAGAGCGGAAAAACCAGATAAAGGGAGAAATGCGTTTATGAAGATAAATAAGGGCGATATACTGCTGGGGCTGTACAAGGTCACAGAGGATCCGATAACGATAGGCGGCTCGTCGCTTGTATGGAAGGTACACCACATAAAATGGGACATAGATATGGCGCTGAAGCAGCCTACGGACGATATCGCGGGAAGCATCGCCAATATGGAGCAGTTCGAGCATGAGTGCATGCTATGGGCGTCGCTCGGTATGCACCCGAACATAGTGACCTGCTATTATGTGCGCAGGATATCGGGCACGCCGATGATATTCTCCGAGTGGTGCGGAGGCGGAAGCCTTTCCGACCGCATAGAGGACGGCACGCTCGCGGCTGACAGCTCCCGTATCCCGTATATCGCGGCGGACATAATGAAGGGGCTCTACTATGCCCATAACTGCCGTCAGAAAATAATCCACAAGGACATAAAGCCCCGCAACATAATGCTGACGGACGACTGGACAGCAAAGATAACCGACTTCGGGAGCACCACGGTAACGACGGATCCTACGACCGAGAGATATATGTCCCCCGAGCATACGCTCCTTACGAGTGATCTGGCGCAGTACGGAGCCTCTGAGCTCACCTCCGCGTCGGATATCTATTCGTGGGCTGTGACCGTACTGGAGATGTATCTCGGCAAGGAGACCTGGAAGCTGGGAAAGCGTCCGCAGAACATACTCAGAAAGCCTGCCGCCGTAAAGGTCATACCCGGGGAAATGATCGGACTGCTCGACCGCTGCCTCAGAAAGGATCCCAGGGACAGACCCGACGAGACCGAGATACTGAAATGCCTCGGCGAGATCATCGGCAACGCGTCCGTGACCGTGGTAACGCGCGAGTCGCTTTTCGAGTCTGCCGATTCGCTCAATAACCGCGCTCTGAGTATGCTCGACCTGGGGCTGGGCGATAAGTCGGCGGAGTGCTGGCGCGAGGCTCTGAGAGTATCGCCGCGGCACGCCCTGTCGCTTTACAATTACTCCCTGTTCAGGTGGAAGAACGGCCTCATCGACGACGAGGCGCTCTATACCGTGCTTCGGGACATATCCGATGACGAAAAGGCTGTCAAAAAGCAGATAAAGGAGCTTGACAAGTCGAGAAAGGTCGTATGCAGCATTGAGGTTCCCGACGAATACAGTATTCCGCCCGCAGAAGATGACGGCGAGCCAGTTACCCACCAAGCTCCCGTACTGCGCTTCGGTAAAATGGACAGACGCTTCGTGCTTTACGTGGAGTATATAAATGAGAAGTGCCGGCTGTACGATGCCAAGAGCGGAGAATTGATACTGGAATGCGAGACTGCGGGCTTTGATGACAGCGGTATCGAGTGGATGCCCGACGGTATGCCCGCCGTATTGGAGAAAAAGCGCGATACCGGCAGCGGCGTGTCGGAATATAAATACAACAGCCTGTTGTTTGAGCTTGACAAGGTAAACGTATTTGTTTACGAGGATTGCTGCAACGCCTTCTTCGATCTCATAGTACATATCTCCGGGAAAAACGGCGGGTATGACCGCGAGTTCAGATTTACGCCTTTCAGCGGACCGGCTGCGATATATGGGGCAGGTCACAGCATATATGCCGCCATGTACGTGAATGTGGGCGAGTACATACAGATCGTGTCCATCTCTCTTGAAGACCGCGCCGAGTATCTGTTCAGTATGGTAGATACCGCCGAGGTCATCGGAAGGTATACCGAGATGTATACGGCTTTATGTGACAAACTGCGCAGACGCGGCACCTATTCCGCAAAAGGTAAAGTGATAAACCGCATGATGAATCTCCCCGATCTCGGCAGACGCAGGGAGACATTCGCGCTGCGCAGGGTGATAGCGGATAAGGCGGGCTATGGCGAATCGCAGATATCTCAGGCTGTATGGTATGAGCATCTGGACTGCGCTTACAAGGTAGCCATATCGGCTTCGGGCAGATTTACCGCGGCAGTGACCGAGGACGAGAGCTCGCCCCTTGATCTTATGCTGTATCTTGTTGATCTGGAAAAGAACGAGGCGCGCTATGTATGCATCGAAAGAGGTATGTATATCAGCAAGGTCGCCTTTATACACGATCACGTGATAGCGATCTGGTTTTTCGATTCGGAATACCTTTTTATAGCAGATGAGGAGTCTTCCGTTCCGACATATATGATGTATTTTGATCCCATATCGAATTTCGTCTCCGATAAGATCAGGGTAAGTCAGATCCCGGAAGATGAGAACGGCGGACAGCCCGCGGACGACGCGATAAACAGCTTTATGCATGAAAGGGACTACTTCTGCTGGGCGGTCGACGATTATAAGCAGTATGTCGCCGCGATCAAGAAAAACGGCGAATTCTCGGTATACAGCCTGAACACCGTTCTCGACGGGCTCAGCGGCGAGCAGGTGAGCGACGGGGACGACGAAAGGCTGAGACGTATTCTGGACGGTGAGGAGGAACAGACCGAGGGTTACAGCCGTGAATGGCTCAACGAACAGATAAGCTCGGCGACCCACGCCGAAAATAAATTAGCCCGGATGAGCGGGGATATAATAGACGATTTATCTGAGCCGGAAGAAGAAACAGAGTATGACGATGACTTTGACTTTGACGATGACTATGACTATGACGACGAGCCAGAGGAGGAAACGAATAAGCAGAAGCAGGAAAACCTCGCCGAGATAGCCCGGAGCGTAAACGATCTCCGGCGCGAGCTGCACGAGAGGATAAAGGGTCAGGATCACGCGGTTGACGAGTTCTGCGACGGCATCTTCAACGCATACGCGGGCAGCGGCTCCGACCCGGAAAGAAAGCGCCCCAGAGCAGTATTCACCTTCGCGGGGTCGCCCGGCTGTGGCAAGACGCTTATGGCAAAGACCGCGGCAAGGGTACTCTTCGGAAAGGAGCCGCTGTTCTTCTCCATGACGGATTATTCCGGTCCGCAGTCTCATGAGGGTTTGATCGGCATTTCCTCGTTTTACAAGAGCAGTCAGCCCGGAAAGCTCACAATGGCGGTGCTTCAGGATCCGGATAACATACTGGTGATCGACGAGATCGAAAAAGCTGACGAGAACGTTATTATGCTGTTCTATCAGATGCTCGATGAGGGCAGACTGGTGGACGCTTCTCTCTCGGGCAGGTATGCGAAGAGCGGAGAACGTGACAGCGAGGAGATGGGAGAGCTTATCCGCAAGACGAAGGGCGTGGTCTCGTTCGAGAACACCATAATCATCTTCACGACAAATGTCGGCCGCGATCTGTATGAGAGCTCCTCCGCGATGAACAGCGCCCTGATACCGAAGAGCACGCTGATAAACGCGCTTGCTACGGAGACCGACCCGATAACCGGCAAGCCCTTCTTCCCCACGGCATTCGTAAGCAGGCTGTCCACGGGATATCCGATACTCTTCAACCGCCTTACTCCCGACGCGCTCATCTCCATAGCACACCGCAATTTCACGCTATGCGCGGAGGCTGTCGAGAGAAAGTGGGGCATTTCCTGCACCGCCGACAACGATGTGTACGCGGCTCTCCTGTATTCGGAGGGCGGCAGAGTGGACGGCAGACGGTTTGAGACAAAGGTAGACCGGCTGATACCGGCGAACCTCAGGTCGGTGCTCCCGTTTGCCGAAAACCATGACATTTCAAGAGTGCGCTTTTCCGTTTCGATGAAGGACGCCCCCGCGCAGGCGGCGGCTCTGTTCGACCCCGAAAAATCGCGCACACGCGTTCTCGTATACGCGGATACGGAGTTTTCGGACAAGCTTCGCAAAGCGGGAGGGGAGAGCTTTAACTTCCTGTGCTCCGACCGTGTCTCCGATATCCTGGAGCTCGCGAAGAACAGCGAACCCGACCTTGCGCTCATAGATATCTCGATGAAAAGCAGCGATGCGAAGGAGGACAACGGCATGGTCACCGTCGCGGGAAGAACTGTCGCCGCGTCGCCGAGCGCGAGAAAGTGGAGATTCGGCAAGACGCTGTTCGAGGAGCTTGCCGAGATATGCCCGTGGCTGCCGCTTTATATGCTGGAGCCCGTAGATCAGAGCTACGGCGGCGAGCTGATATCGTACTTCATGAAGAACGGCGCACGTGACCTGATAAAGGAGCCTGCCGGCGACGAGGAACTGAGCGCTATGTCCCAGGCTCTTATGACCGCCAGAAAGAACACCTACATGATAGCGCAGGCGGAGAAGCTCTCCTCGACGAGCAAGTCTCTTGCCTTTGACTGCTCGCCGGTTATTACAGAGAACGGCGTAAATATACGGCTCGAAAGGCTGCGTCTTATCGCGTCGCCTCCCGCCGAGGATATCCGGCTCGCTGTCAGCGCGGCGGAAAGGCCTACCGACCGTATGGACGATGTTGTGGGGCTTGACGGAGCCAAGAATGAGCTGCGCGGACTGATACGCTATCTTAAGGATCCCCGCGGCTACGCGGCGAAGGGCTATCCGGTGCCGAAGGGCGTGCTGCTGTACGGCTCTCCCGGAACGGGCAAGACCATGCTTGCGAGAGCGGTGGCGGGCGAGTGCGGAGTAACGTTCATCGCGAAGTCCTCCGGCGAGTTTGCGTCCGCGTACAACGGAGTGGGAGCCGAAAAGATACGCGGCATATTCGAGAGCGCTCGCCGCAACGCTCCGGCGATAATCTTCATCGACGAGATAGACACGATAGCCGCGCAGCGTTCCGCGGGCTCGCATAACGACACTCTTAACGAGCTCCTAGCGCAGATGGACGGCTTCAAGGTCGACCTCAAGCGCCCGGTAGTGCTCATAGCTGCCACGAACTACGGTATTGAGCCCGGTGACGGCGGCATAGGCGTAATAGACGAAGCTCTCCGCAGACGTTTCAGCAGGTGCGTGAAGGTAGAGCAGCCCGATCTGAACGCCCGCAAGGAGCTGTTCACGGTGCTTCTCGGAAAGATCTGTGGCTGCACGGTGGACGACGCGGAGATAACAGCCGCCGCCGAGCAGACTGCCGGCGTAAGCCCCGCGATCATCAAGAAAATGGTCGAAAAGGCAATGTGGAACGCTCTGGACAACGACAGACCGCTGGACAACGAGCTGCTTGACGAGGCTGTGCTCAGCGAGCTGTACGGCAGCGTCAGCGAGCTTACCGTGGACGAGGTCAGGAGCACCGCGATACACGAGTGCGGACACGCCCTTATGTACTATATCAATCACGGCAGCGCTCCGGCGTATGTTACGGCGGTGTCGAGGTCGAATTACGGCGGCTATATGCTGCCGGCGGAAAACGCGCGTAAAAAGGCGTATTATACCGGCGACGATCTCCGGGCGCGCATCAGGGAGCTGCTCGGAGGCAGAGCCGCTGAGATAGTGTTCTTAGGCGAGAGCAGCGGTATCACCACGGGCGTTGCCGACGACCTCAAGAGAGCGACCGCGATAGCGGAGGACTATATAATGAGGTACGGCATGGACACCGTTGTCGGTATGGCTGTACGCGGCAAAAGCTCCGATGAGATCATCGCGCGCGTGAACGCAATGCTGGCGGAGGAAATGGAAAACACGATCTCTGTTATCGAATCTCACCGCGAGAAGGTACAGGAGCTCGCGGACAAGCTGATCGGGAAGAAATATCTGAACGCCGGGAATATAGAGTCCGTACTGAAAGACATAGTATAAAAAAGACTTCCGGATAACGGCTTAATGCCGCGTATCCGGGAGTCTTTTTTTCGTTTATCCGAGGACCTCGGTCAGAGTGTTTATGAGCTCGTTTATGTCGATCGGCTTGGCTATATGGCCGTTCATTCCCGCCGCCTTGGCTTTCTGCACGTCCTCGCTGAAGGCGTTGGCGGTCATCGCTACGATCGGTATTTTCGAGAAGTTTTCGTCGGGCATGCATCTTATCCTGCGGGTCGCCTCATAGCCGTCCATGATCGGCATCTGGATATCCATAAGAATGCCGTCGTAGTAGCCGGGCTCGGAGGCTTCGAGCATATCGAGAGCCGCCTGACCGTTCTCGGCGGTCTCTGTCTCAAACCCGAGCTTCCGCAGTATTTTTGCGGAGATCTCGCGGTTTATCATAACGTCGTCCACCAGGAGCAGCCTCATACCCGTGAAGTCCGTTTTCTTCTCCCCGGCGGCGGTCTCGCTCTTCGCTTCCGTTTGTATCTCGTCGGAGCACTTTGTCAGGGAGAGCGATACGATGAACTCGGAGCCCTTTCCCTGTGCTGTTCTGACGGATATGGTACCGCCCATCATATCAATTATGCTCTTTGTGATAGCCATGCCGAGGCCGGTGCCCTGTATGCCGCTTACCGTTGAGGTGCGCTCACGCTCGAAAGCGTCGAATACCTTCTCGGCGAATTCCGGCGACATACCTATGCCGTTGTCCTTTACGTGTATCTCATAGGAGCAGCTGCTGCCGCGGAGCGAGGTCTGGCGCAGCGTGACCGAAACGGCTCCGTCTGCGGGAGTGAACTTATAGGCGTTGCCGACAAGATTGATGAGCACGCGGCTCAGGCGGTTCCTGTCGCACATGACATTATAGACTCCTACCTCGGTGTACGTTACGGTATAGTCGATGTTCTTCTCCCTCATCTGCGCGGAGAAAAGGTCGCGGATATCGTCCATGAGCGAGCGCAGATCCGTCGGCGAGAGCTCCGGCTCCATTCTGCCGCTTTCTATGCGGCTCATTTCGAGTATATCGTTTATGATAGCCAGCAGATGTCTGCTGGAGCCGTCAATTTTGCCGAGATATTCCCTTGTTTCCTCCAGCGTCAGCTTTTCGTCCTTTGCAAGCTCCACATAGCCGATTATCGCATTCATAGGCGTGCGGATATCGTGGGACATATTCGAGAGGAAGGCGCTTTTTGCCTTGCTGCTTTCCTCCGCTTTGATCTTCTGAGCTTCGGTATTGCGCTCCCTCTTGTTGAGTATCTTGTATATATTGAATATCAACACAAGGCTGAACATTATCAGGAGCATCTGAATAAAGCTGCTGCGGGTGAAAGTATCGTCTATGCGGTTGAGCTGCTCGCTCAGGTGAGCTGCTTCCTCCGCGGCGTCGTTTTCGCTCATTATCACACCGTGCTCTGCCATTTCGGAGTTATAGTATGTGCTCACGTTATCCACAATGTCCTGCGTCTCGGAGATCGAGACCTGCCTTACCCACATCAGCGAGGTAAAGAATATCAGGAACAGCAGCGCCAGCCATACGACCGTGGAGGTGCCGAAGCGGTGGTTTTTGTCCTTGTTGAAGATAAAGCGGAAGTACACGATTCCGAGTATCCCCCAGAACGCCAGCAGCAGGTACGACTCGGCGGAAAGGGAGCTGCCCGCGACAAGGTCAGGTATAAGCAGGAGCCCGATCAGGGCGGAAATGACGACGCCCGCGATACCGGAGAGCTTCACCTTTTTGTTGCTGCTCAGCTTTGAGCATTTGTATGCCGCCGCGGAGGTGTAGGCGTAGGCTATCGTAGTGCCGACGGTAATGACATCGACCACCCAGCCTATCGCCGTTCTTCCGAGGAACGGAATGACCGTTGACAGCGCGAGTATGGCGAATATCGCCGTGCGGGGTATTCCCGTAGGTGTGAGCCTACCTAGCGAGGCGGGTAAGATGCCGTCCTTCGCCATTGCGTACAGAAGGCGGCTGGAAGCTATGATGCTGCCTATTATGCCCGTGCAGACCGCGCCCGCAAGAGCAAAGCCGAGTATAATCATTCCCGTGTCGCCGCAGGCTGTCTTCATGGCGTAAAATACCGGCATACTCTCGACGCCGGTCGCCGAACCGAGATCCGCGATATAAGCCGCGCTGTTCGCGTAGCCTTCCGGTACCGAGGTGGTCGCTATCAGGACGAGCAGTATATAAGTCGCGGCTCCGGCGATTATCGCAGTCACCATTATCACGAGTATGCGCTTTATCGGGAATTTGTATTCCTCGGTGGAATTGGACACCGACTCAAAGCCGACGAAAGCCCACGGGGCGAGAGCGGTGATGCCGAGTATCTGCGAGGCATCGCTCACGTTCGGCGCAAAGGCGGGATCGAACAAATTGTCCGCGTTGTTGCCGTTCATGACGGCAAGAGTGAAGCATACGACTACTCCGATAAAAAGCGCGGCGGCGAATATTAACTGGAGAAGTACTGCACCTCGCTTTGAGTACATGCAGACCGCGCCGAATACCGTCATAACGACGATCTCGGCAAGTATCTCGCCGCAGTACACGTCATAGCCCGCTATGGTGTACAGGTACCATATCTGCAGCGCTCCGCCGAAGAGGCTTCGCACCACAAGCGCCAGGGCGGTGACGTTCGCCCAGAGTATCGACATATACGCGAGTATCATAAACCACGCACTGAGGAAGCCGTGGTCGTCGCCGAACATTTCCTTCGCGAATGTAAAGGTTCCGCCCGATTCGGGGCAGAATCGCATCATATATCTGTAATTCACGGCTATAACGAGCATGATGACCGCGCCTATCGTCATTCCGACGGTCGTTCCGGCGGGACCCGCCATTGGCAGAAAGGTGGTCCCCGGCATCATGAACGCTCCCCAGCCCACTATGCAGCCGAACGATAACGCCCATGCCGCGGCGGGGGATATGTATGGATTCAGTCTGCCGCTTTCAGTTTTCAAGTTCTCACAGCCTTTCGCGTTCTTTTTATCCGGACAATATTATACCACATATAGAAGAAAAATGCAATGGGAGATGGAAATAAATATATATGCAAAGCTTCCCGGGGCATTAATGGCGGCGCGGGCTCCGCGCTTATACCACATATAGAAGAAAAATGCAATGGGAGAAGGAAATAAAAATCTAAGCGGAACTGTCCGTGGAATTAACGGCGGCGCGGCGTACAGCTTTTTGAGGGTCTTGTATTGACTTTTGGACTGTATTTTGTTATAATATAATTTGGTGTTTTATGCGGACCCGCCGGTCGGAGCGCGGCATAAACGAAAAAAACACCGGGAAACGGAGATGACGGAATGAAAAAGCTACTGCCGTATCTGGTGCTGCACCTGATAATCTTCATATACACGCTTGGCGGAATATGCTCGAAGACCGCCGCAGGTAAGGAGTTCCTGTCGTTTGAGTGGATATTCTTCTATGGGCTGCTCCTTTTTATTCTGGCAGTTTACGCCGTGCTGTGGCAGCAGATACTGAAAAAGCTGCCCCTCAATGTCGCCTACTCCAACAAGGCCGTAGGCGTTATCTGGGCGATGATGTGGGGAGTGACGATATTCGGAGAGAAAGTCTCGGTCGGCGGCATCATAGGCGCGGTGCTTATCCTCGCGGGGATAGTGCTTATGTCCGCGGGCGGCGGGGAAGAGAAGAAGGAGACCGACGGCGATGAGTGAAATGTTTATCTTCTCCTGCATAATGGTACTGAGCTCGTTCATAGCCTCGGTATCCCAGATAATGCTGAAAATAAGCAGCAGGAAAAAATATCCCTCGCCCTTGCGGGAGTATCTGAATCCGCTGGTGATATCGGCTTACGCGCTGTTCTTCGGCTGCACACTGCTGTCGATGTACGCGCTTAAGGTCGTGCCCCTGTCGTTCTCGCCGATACTTGAGGCAAGCGGATATGTATTTGTGGCTCTCCTCAGCTACTTCTTCCTTAAAGAAAAGCTCACCGGGCGTCAGCTCCTAGGCATGGCGCTCATAGCGGCAGGGATAACCGTAAGCTCATTATTCAACGGAGGATAAGACGATATGATACCTTTCAACATACCCCCGCTTACCGGTAAGGAACCGGAATATGTGCAGAAGGCGATAGCGAGCCGTAAGATCTGCGGCGACGGGGAATTCTGCCTCAAGTGCACGAAATGGTTCGCGGATACCTACGAAACTCCCGTGCTGCTCACGCCGTCCTGTACTCACGCTCTTGAAATGGCGGCTATCCTCTGCGGCATAAAGGAGGGCGACGAGGTCATACTGCCGTCCTATACCTTCGCCTCCACAGCGGACGCGTTCGTCATGCGCGGCGCGAGGCTCGTCTTTGTCGATATACGTCCGGACACCATGAATATCGACGAGACTCTCATTGAGGAAGCTGTGACCTCTGAGACCAAGGCCATAGCGGTCATGCACTACGGCGGCGTCGCCTGTGAAATGGAAAAAATAAACGATATCACGCACAGGCACGGTCTGTATGTAGTTGAGGACTCGGCGCAATGCGCAATGGCGCGCTATAAGGGCAGACTGCTCGGCACCCTCGGCGATTACGGCTGCCTGAGCTTTCACGAGACGAAGAACTTCTCCATGGGAGAGGGAGGCGCCATTATCATAAACCGCGCCGACGATCTCGAACGCGCGGAGATAATACGCGAGAAGGGCACGGACAGGAGCCGCTTTTACCGCGGTCAGATAGATAAATACACATGGCGCGACGCAGGCTCGTCCTATCTGCCGAACGAGTTCGGCTGCGCCTATCTGTACGCTCAGCTGGAGCTGGCGGAGAAGATAACCGCCGAGCGCGTCAGACTGGCGGATACATACCGTGAGCGGCTCTCGGAGCTTGAGAAGCGCGGGGACGCCGAATTCCAGCGCATTCCCGGATACTGCGAACCCAACGGGCATCTGTTCTATATCAAGACGGAAAACCTCGAAGTCCGCACGCGGCTCATCGCCTTTCTCCGCGATAAGGGGATAATCGCCCCGTTCCATTATGTGCCGCTTCATTCCGCGCCCGCCGGACAAAAGTACGGTCGGTTCAGCGGCGAGGACAGGTACACGACCCGCGAGAGCAGCCGTCTTGTTCGCCTGCCGATGTACTACGGCCTGACGGAGAGCGACCAGAGCTTTGTCTGTGAATGTGTAAATGAGTTTTTCGGGATAGGTGGAACGAAATGACTGCTGTACTTGAGAATCTGAACAACAGGATAGACAGCGCGGTAAAGACTGTCACAGCTGACAAAAAACGCGCGTTCATAGCCGGTATGGTCGTTTATACCGTATTCTTCGCGCTGTTTTTCAGTATGACCTTGCTCAGGAGCCTTCTGGAATACGGCTCGGTGCTGGGCGGGGACAGCGTTTCGCAGTATTACCCGTTCCTGTTTGAGTTCAGGAGAAATGTCGGAGCCTTTTTCTCGGGGCTTGCGAACGGTTCTTCCGTATTTATCATGGCGGAGCCGAATTACGCTTTCGGCAGCGACGCGCTGACCTGCGTGACGGCGGACTTCCTGCCGTTCCTCCCGTATTATATCTTCACGCCGCTTATACCCGAGGAGGGGCTGATGCTTTACTACGGTATCGGCACCGTGCTGATGGCGTACATTGCGGGAACAGCCTTCGTCTATATGTGCTCGTACTTTGAGCAGAGCACGCTTGCGGCGGGCTTTTTCGCCGTACTTTATATATTCTGCGGGAGCTGCTGGTTCACGATACTGTTCAACCAGCAGTTCATATATATGCTTATAGCCTTGCCGCTGATGATAGTCGGCATAGACAAGATCATACGCGACAGAGGCTTCGTGCAGTTCGTTCTTGTGACGGGGTGGCTCGCGCTGGGCGGAACGGCGCTCCTGATCTATACTTTGCCGTTCGTTGTCGTATTTGCGGCTATAAGGGTGTTCTTTGTATACAAGAGCGCGCCGTTCGCCAATCTCGGGAAATACTTCCTGCGCGGAGCGGGCGCGGCGATACTCGGTATATGCATGGCGGGGTTCCTTCTGCTGCCGGGAGTATCCGAGCTCCTCACGGGCACGCGCCTGACGACGGGTTCGCAGGTGTTTTCTGCGGAAATGCTTATCCCGGATTTTGAATACCTGATCTATACGTTCAATCCCAACGATATGTATGATGAGACAGCCGTGTGCTCGGCGGTGATACCTTTTACGATACTGCTTCTCTCGCGCAGATCGCGGACAGCGGAAAAGAAGACGTATATGCTCGTTATGATGCTCCTGATGGCGCTGCCGGTGATATGGTACGGACTAAACGCGTTCAGGTACGAGCTGGTGCGCTGGGGCTTCGTACCCGCGCTGCTCATGAGCTACGTCTGCGTTTCCGAGCTCCGGTCATTTGCGGAGGCTGACAAGCGCAGCATTATCTCGTTCATCGGAGTGCTGGCTCTGTACCTGTTCATGGTCTTTATCAGAGAGAAGACCGCGTCCGTGGTGCTGCCGTTTGTCGTTGGTATGCTGACGGCTGTGCCTTTGTTCAGACGACTTACAGATCTTTTGATCGCCAGGGTGATAAGACCCGCGGTCAGCGCGGTCAAGACTCATGCCGTTCTCAGATATGCCGTTATAATAGTCGTGGCGGTAGCGGCTCTGACTGTGGCTGTATTTATGATATTCAGAAGATATAACTATATCATCTCTCTTATCATTGTCTGCCTGCTTGTACCGGCGGCTTATGTGCTGCACTCGAAGAAAAAGGAATGGCGGCGCCTGACTCAGGCGGTGCTGAGCGTGGGACTGGTCGTGTCCGCGGTACTGTACTATTCCGTTTCTTACAGAATGGGCTTTTATCCGAACGAGATAGCCGAGCCCAGAGCAAGAGCACTCGATAAGATAGCCGAGCTGTCGGCTGCCGACAACACGTCCTTCGGACGGTTCTGGGCGAACCATGAGTACTATGACAATATAAGCAATGACTTTGAGGATGATGAAGAGGACTCAGCCTCCGAAAACGAAAAAAACGACCAGCCGCGCAAGATCGTGCCCGCAACAGCGACCGAGTGCGTCGATTACGCGTTTATGGGCAATGTACCGGATATCGGTATTTTCAACAGCGTTATGAACGGCGATTATCTGAAATTCCTCTCCCGCTGCGGCCAGGACGGTACCTCAATGGTGTCGAACGTCTTTGTGAACGGATTCAGCCGCAAGGAGGTGCTGCACTCGCTCTTCGGAGTCAGATACCTGTACGCGCCCTATGAGATCGGCAATATCTACGGAGCCGACAGGATAGATCTCGGAAGCGATGTCGCAGAGGACGTCTACCTGTATGAGAACAGGTACGCGCTTCCTGCTGGCGTGACCTATTCCGGCACTATGAGCAGGGAACGGTATGATTCCTTTGATATGGCGACCCTGCCCTATGCCGTGATGAACGAGGTATATCTCGCGGGAGCTCCGGAAGGTCTCGGCACGCCGGACAGCGACAAACAGTATTCGTTCCGCTGCGATATAACTCACGAAAAGGTATCCCGCGGCTCGCAGAAGAATTACAGCGAGGCCTATGACAATACGGTCACTATCAGGGACGACGTTTCGGACTGCTTCCTTTATCTCTCGTTCGAGAACGTCAGAGTGTTCAGCGTTGTCTCATGGGACAGAATGCCCATGAACATCATAACAGATACCGGTGATGAGATCACGGCTCAGGTGCATAATTCCAACTCCAATTTCGAGTGGGCGTATGCGGCGGACAAATACTGCATAGCTCTCGGCTATCAGGAAAAGGACGTGGATA
Organism: Ruminiclostridium sp.; assembly: GCA_024682455.1. GTDB lineage: Bacteria > Bacillota > Clostridia > Oscillospirales > Ruminococcaceae > Ruminiclostridium_E. The sequence continues at coordinate 16,464 of JAIKZF010000002.1, forward strand.
CTCTGACCTTTATCACGCCGTTTGAATACGAAACGATGTACGTCACGGCTGTGCCTGCCGGGGTCTACACGGGCGCTTACGAGAAGCTCACCGCGGAAGCCGCGGAGAATGTCAGACTTTCGCCGAACGCTCTGGACTGTGACATAAACGTGTCGGAGGATAAGGTGCTCTGTATCAACCTGATGTACAGCAAGGGCTGGAAGGCCTTTGTCGACGGCGAACAAGCGCCTGTATACAAGGCTAACGAGCTGTTTCTCGGCATACCGCTCAAGGCGGGTGCGCATAAGATAAGGCTCGAATACACGACTCCGCTGTTATTTGAGGGAACTCTGCTGTCCCTCGCGGCGATAGCTGTATTCGTCGTGCTGCTGATCGTCGGCAGACGGCGGAAAAAACGCGCTGCGGCAGCGCAGTAAACCTTAAAGCGCGAATATAAATAATGTGTCCTCAACAACTGCCGTTTGGCAGTTGTTGTCCCCAATCCTGTTTTACAGGATTTGGGTTCGCTGTAAAACGCGCTTTCAGCGTGTTTCACAGCGGACACATTCCTTGATGTCAAGCTCATTTCGCCCTTCGGGCGAACAAAAGTGCAAGGAAAATTTGAATTTTAGGTGATTTTCCTTACTCTTTTGCAACCGCGAATCAGCTTCAAGCTGCGCTATGAAGCTGATTCGCGGTTGATGAGCAGACATTGAATATAACGGGCGGAGAGCCCGCGGCAACGCCGTAAGGCGCTGCGCGGAAGGCTCTCCGCCCTATTTTATTTTACGGAAAATTCTATCTCGCCGAACATCAGTCTGCCCGTTTCGTTGTCGATGTACTCGACGCAGTACCGGTCGCCGAAGCCCGTCAGCCCGTATACATGGTTTTCCTTGAATATATCGGTCACTTTCGCCGATTCGCCGGTGACGAAGTTCACGGCTATGCGCCCGTACGATGTCACCCGGGTGATGAACCAGTCTCCCCACAGCAGATGATTGAGGTATGTGGAATCTGTTTCGCCTCTCCTTCTCCCGAGCAGCTCCCGGAAGCTGAACACCTTTGTCAGCCCGTCGGACTTCCTTGTGACCGAAACTCGCGAGAAATCGCTGACATCGGCGTTCAGGGCGGCGGTGTTATAGTACGAGCGCGCGAAATATTCGCTGTTTTCGACGGTCATGCGCATAAGACCCTCATACAGCTCCGGAGCCTCGGTCGTCTCGCCGGTGTCGAGATCGTATCTGTACCCGCCTGCCACCTGCTCCGTCATCGTATATTCGATATAGCTGCCGTTCAGCCGCACGAGATTCGTCGCGTAGCCGTAATTCCAGTTTATCCCGGGCTCGGCATCGGGGGTAAGGAGCTTTTTCGTATGCCTGTTGTACGCGTGCAGCGTGTCGCCGCCGACGAGCACCCAGTCCTCGTTCATGTCCGCTATGGCGGACCACGATCCCGTTGTTATATATTCCGTCTCAAAGGTGTGCATATCAATGCGCATCATTCTGTCGTCGTTGCGTATCGTCTCGAAGAGGTCGTTTTCGTCGGCGAGCAGGGAAGCCCCGGTCTGCTTAAGCATATCCGTCGCGCCGACAGCTTTTCCGTCCTTCACGAACACGAATATCTCATAAGAGTTGCACTCCACCGTGTCCGTGAAGCCGAGCTGCTTGCGTATCACATAGTCGCACCGCTCATTGCCGACGTATCTTACCTGATAGTCGGCTCCGCTGAAATAATCCCGTGCGCGGAGGGCTTCGAGCCTTTCGCCCTCCAGCGTTTCCTCCGCCCATTTCTTCTGATACTGCCAGTTCTCTTCGTTCTCGTAGCCGTCTATCATTTCGTAGTCGTAGTCCGCGGTGACGTCATCGAGGGCGAGGAGCGGCTTTACGGTCAGACTTATCGTTTTTTCGGGCTGCTTCACCTCGATCATGCCCTCGGGCGGTTCGTCACTCGCCTCATCGTTCTCCGGTATCACGAACTCCGCGGTGCAGGTCACGGAGCAGTACGGGTCGCCTCCGTCGGGGCGCGTGTCGTCGAACGTCATCGTTAAGCTGTATCTGCCGGGAGCCAGCGGCGCGAACGCGTCCCACAGCACGGTCTCTTTCACCGTGCTGCCGTGCCTTATCACGTTCTCCGTGCTGACGGTCGAGTCAAAGACGTGCTCCCAGCCGGTCTCCTCCGAGTACACGTTTATTGAGTACGGGCGCTCCGACATTATTATCCCCATATCCCTGTCGGAGCCGTAATTGCCCTGCTTTACGGCAGCTATAACGCCTCTCGGGGAGACCTCCTCAACGGTCATGGTAAGTCCGAGGATATTCGGCGTGTCCTCGGTTATGTCGAACTCCGCGTAGAGATTGAACACCGCCAGTTCAGCGTCGGTCTCGGTGCTGTAAGCGTGTACGGGCTTGCGGACGCGGTAATGCCCGGGCGCGAGAGCCTTCAGCGGTCTTCCGCCGTCCGTGAACGGAACCTCCGACCGCACAAGCGTGTTCTCGCTGACAATGTTGTCGGCGGGACCGGGCGTCAGCATATCCTTCCATGCGCTGTCCTTGTCATAGGTGTGCCATTCTCCGTCGGAAAACTGCGTCTGGAGCTCATACCCGTAGACTATTTTCAGATAAAATCTGTCCGTGTATTCTCCAATCAGCTTATAGTCAAGGAACATCGAGTTCGTGGTCACATATTCGGGTTTTGCCGAAACGCAGCCCGCGCCGGTCTTTTTCAGATACCCGGCAGTTTCTGCGTCGCGTTCGGAGAGCGCAGCCGTGGTGTCGGCTGAATTGTCGCCGGACGGATATTCCCGCCGGCAGTATTCCTTTATCATCTGCGCTTGCGGAGAATCGGAGCGCCAGACGCTTGTATCAGGGGAAGAGATATAGAATAAGAGACTTCCCGTGGATGCTCTGTTGATAAGGAGTATATATTTTTCCCCGACGTCTGCCTGATGCTTCTTCATAGCAACATAAATATTTTCGGCTATATCATCGGCGCCCTTGTACCTGTGAAGTACGAGGCAGTCATAAGATGTTCTGTCCTCTGCGATATCTATATCTATATCCGTTATTTCCGCTTCCACGATATATTCGGCTTCCCGTGCCGCTTCCTCCGGATCATCGGTCCTTGTGACCCTTGGCCCTATATCTTCATCACTCTGGGAGGGTATCAATCCGTTATCGCTGAGGTATCGTTTCAGCTCATCGACATTGCCGAAGCCGGTCTCCGTTTCCCGGAGCCCCGTTCCTGCCGACAGTATCGTTCCATTTTCATCGGTGACGAAGAATATGTCGGAAGCAAGATAATACCTGTCGGTATCAAAGAATACCGCCCTTTTTTTCACCACGGGAAGGATAAAGTACCCCTCTTCCTTTATCGGGGACTCTTCATATATATAGGGGCTGCCGGAAACATAAAGCTCCGTTTCCCGGGGTATGGAACTTCCGGCTAATGTTTCCATGCAGGTAATGCCGTAGACCGTGTCCTGATCATCCGACCGGAGTAAGCGGTCGCATTTCGCCCAGATCACCGCGTAACTGCTCCCGACAAGATACTCGAGACCCGAATTTCCGCCGGGTTCGGCAATAATGTCTGTGGTCTCCGATACGGAGCTGTCCTCGCCGGTATTGCCGCTGACGGGTCCGGTGGAGGCAGGCGCGGTTGTCACGGCGCTCGTCGTGGTCGATGAGGGTCTTTCGGGCTCCCGCACCGCGATCTTATCCCAGTTCATTACCAGCAGCACTATCCCGCCGACAGCAAGGAACAGCGCCGCCGCGATACCGAGCGCGCGGGTCATCATGTATATGCGCAGGTCGCGCCGGCTTATATCCGCGCCGTCCTCGCGGGACTGCGCGGAGCCGCCGTGCACAGCGTATTCTTTTTCCTTCGGCATGGCTTCGGTGACAAATCTGTCTCCGAGCTCGCCGAGAATGTCCATTACAAGCTCTTCACGCCTCATATCCCGATACCCTCCTTTTCCAGATATCCGCGCAGCTTCTCGCGTACGCGGTGCAGAGTGACGGCTACCCTGTCCTCGGTGGTGAGCAGAGCGTCCGCTATCTCCTTGTATGAGCTGCAATAGAAGTACCGCCGCACGAACATCACGCGCTTTTCCTTGGGCAGCGTCAGCAGGAACGCTTCTATCGCCGCGAGTACTGCTTTGCGGTCCGCCTCGCCCTCGACGCTGCCGGGCGCGGGAAGAAAATCCGCGACCTCGTCAAAGCCTACGGCTCCGAAGCCGCTGCCGCCTTTGAGCGTATTCCGCCGTCTGCGCAGGTCGAGCGCCAGATTGCGGACTATGCGCAGCACGAAGGCTCCGAGCCGCGCGGGGCGCTCGGGCGGTATTGAGTTCCAGACCTTAAGGTATGTATCGTTGACACATTCCTCGCTGTCCTCGCGGCTGCCGAGTATGCCGTACGCCGTGCTCCGGCAGCAGCCGCCGTACTTTTTGTCCGTTTCGGCTATCGCGCTTTCCGAGCGCGCGAAATACAGTCCGATTATCTTGCTGTCGTTCATTTCCTTTGCCTCCCGCGCCTGTATTGTGGTCTCTGTATATAAAGACGTATTCCCGGGCAGAAAACTTACACTTTTTCCGAAAAAATTTCATTATCACATTCCGCAGTCATTCAGCGCGGAACGCAACAGCACCGCCATACCGGCTTCGCGGCTGACGGTGCTGCTGTGTATTGGAGAACAAGAACTAATATTTCCGATATTGCCGGGACTGTCAGCCCTGTCCGTAATAGGCATTGCTGCCGTGCTTTCTCAGGTAATGCTTGTCGAGGAGCTCCTGCTGCATGGGAGGTATGCCGGGAGAAATGGACTGCGCGTGGTAGTTCATGAACGCCGCCTCTTCAAGCACCACAGCGTTATGTACGGACTCGTGAGCGTCCTTGCCCCATGTGAACGGGCCGTGGCTCATAACGAGAACGGCGGGTATAGACATCGGGTCGATGCCGTCAAAGGTCTCGATTATGACCTTTCCGGTCTCCTTTTCGTACTCTCCCGCGATCTCCCCGGGGGTCATATAGCGCGTGCAGGGTATCTCGCCGTAGAAATAATCGCCGTGTGTCGTGCCGAGAGCTGTGATCCCCTTGCCCGCCATTGCGAACGACGTCGCCCAGCGGCTGTGGGTGTGGCAGATGCCGCCGATGTCCCTGAAAGCGCGGTACAGCTCAAGGTGGGTCGGCGTGTCGCTGGAGGGCTTGTATTTTCCCTCGACCTTCTCGCCGGTTTCAAGGCTCACGACCACCATATCGTCGGCGGTCATTCCGTCGTATTCAACGCCCGAGGGCTTTATCACGAACATACCGCTCTCGCGGTCGACACCGGAGACGTTTCCCCATGTGAATGTGACGAGCCCGTGCTCCGGGAGCATAAGGTTCGCTTCAAGAACTTCCTGTTTCAGCTTTTCAAGCATTTCCGCGCCCTCCTTACTTTTTCAGCTCAGCCATTGCGTCGAGCATTTCAAGCCGCTGCTCGAACGAGCCGAGATCGGTCTTGTCATCTATTATGACAAGCTCTGTGTCCGTCATCTTCGCGAACAGGCGTATATCCTCGGCGGTGAGAGCCGTCGATACAACGGCGTGGTGAGCGCCTCCCGCGTATATCCATGCCGCGGCTCCGGTCGCGAAGTCGGGCTTTATTTTCCACATCAGTCTTGCCACGGGGAGCTTCGGCATGGGCTCGGGCTGCTTCACAAGCTCAATCTCCGCGCACACGAGGCGGAAACGGCTGCCCATGTCTATCATCGAGACCGCTATGCCCCTGCCGGAAATACCGTCGAATACAAGGCGGGCGGGATCCTCCTTGCCGCCGATGCCGAGCGGGTGTACCTGTATCTTCGGCTTCGTTCCCGCGAACACGGGCGATACCTCCAGCATATGCGCCGCGAGCTCAAGCTCGCTGCCCTCTGTGAGGTCGTAGGTATAGTCCTCCATGAAGCCGGTCGCGCCGGGTCTGTCGGCGGTCATCTTCTGCATCACAGCTCCGAGAGCCGCTGTCTTGTAGTCGCCCTCGGGACCGAAGCCTATGCCCTTCGCCATGATGTTCTGCGCCGCGATGCCGGGGAGCTGTTTCAGGCCGTGCAGATCCTGGAAAGTATCGGTGAACGCCGAAATATTTTCCTTGGCGATGAATTTGTCGAGAGCCGCCTCATATTTTGCCTGCTCGCGTACGGCGGCGATATTGTCGGTATCCATATCGTATTTGTCGGTGTATTCCTTCATCTTCGCGTCGATCTCGGCTTCCGAAACGCCGTCGATCAGCTTTACGAGGTCGCCGATACCGTAGTAGTTCACGTTCCAGCCGAACTTTATCTCGCTCTCGACTCTGTCGCCGTCGGTAACGGCAACGTCACGCATATTGTTGCCGAACATTGCGACGCGCATACCCTTGCAGAAGTCGACTGCCGCGGCCGCGTAAGCGAAGCGGCGTATCTTCGCGATAACGGACTCGTGCTTATAGTAGCCCGCGACCACCTCGCGCTTTATACCGAGTCGGGTGCATATAAAACCGAACTCCCTGTCGCCGTGAGCGGACTGGTTCAGGTTCATGAAATCCATATCTATGCTGTCATAGGGCAGCTTTTTGTTGTACTGCGTGTGCAGGTGGAGCATGGGCTTGCGGAGCGCCTGGAGCGCGCGTATCCACAACTTTGCCGGAGAGAACGTGTGCATCCACATGATGACAGCTATGCAGTCCTTATCGGCAGACGCCTTTGAGCAAAGCTCCTCCGCCTCGGCAGCGGTCTTTACGATAGGGGTATGTTCGACCCCGGCGATATCTCCGAGCTTTTCGCTCAGAAAGAGCGCCATTTCCTTGCTGTCCTTCTCAGCCTGCGCGAGCGTTGCCTCGCCGTACAGATCCTGACTTCCCGTGATAAAATAGATCTTTTTCATCCTGTTATCCTCCGATAAGTATGATTGAATTGGTATAAGCGGCATTACAACTTTCCGGAATAATGCCATAATTGTAAATACAAATCATTCTATTTATTATTATAATTGTAATACCATGTTATAATCAATGTAGAATAATCTTGTAAATATGGAGAATAATCTCGGAGGCGGTGTGAACGTTTTCGGGATTTTGTCCGGCAGTTCTCGAAGATGTACGTACAAATTGCAGGAGCTTTGTTTGGCGGCAGTACGACGATAAAACCATTGACAAAACGGTTCATTTAGTGTATAATCTATATGTGATTTCACCGGACAGAGACTGTCCGATAAACGAAAACGGAAAGGAAGATCTTACTATGAATATTAATAAGACATTGAACGGAAGCAACCTTACTATCGCGATCGACGGAAGACTCGATACTACAACATCGCCGCAGCTTGAGACGGAGATCAAGCAGTCTGTGGAGGGCATAAAGTCGCTGGTTATAGATATCTCCCAGCTCGAATACATATCCTCGGCGGGACTGCGCGTGCTCCTTTCGGCGCAGAAGATCATGAACAAACAGGGCGAGATGACAGTAAGAGGCGCGAATGAGGCTATAATGGAGATCTTCGACGTTACCGGCTTCGTTGATCTGCTCAATATCGAGCAATAATTACTGTGTTCTCAATAAAAACGCTTTTTTCGGATGAACCCTGCAATACCGGACGTCAGCCCGAGATAGACCTTTCGAGGACGGGTATGCTCTTCGAGCTTGTCCTGTGCCACTGCTTCATTGCGTGCACCTCGGACGAAAGGCTGCTGCACGGGCTTCCGTTCGTCATGGATTCGGTCATAGGCGGTCCTATGGGAGCACCGGGCTTTATGGTGGTAATGGGGCTCGGTATGATCTATACCAGGCACAATACCCCGAGAGACTTCGTAAAGCGAGGGCTCAGCCTCGGCATTACGGCTTATCTGCTCAATCTGTGCCGCTTTACGATACCGTTCCTGATAGGCTACGCGATAACCGGCGATTATGATTACTATATGTCGGATATCGTCTATCTGACGCTGGAGAACGATATCCTGATGTTCGCGGCGCTGGCGTTCCTGCTGATGGCACTGCTTGTGTATCTGAAGCTGCCTCCGTGGGCGATACTCGTCACAGGCTTTGCCATGTCGGGGCTGGCGACTCTGCTCAACGGCATAGACCTCGGCAATGACGCGGCGAACATTTTTGTCGGCTACTTCTTCGGCACCGAGGACGCGGCAGGGCGTGTATGCTCGTACTTTACGCTGTTCAACTGGTTCGTGGTGACGGCGTTCGGGTATTGCTACGGATATTATTACAGCAGACTTAAGGATAAGACGAGGTTCCACCTGATATTCGCCGTGCCGTCGTTCTTGCTGTCGATAGTATATCTTTACATAGGAGTGACGCAGCGCACCGGCGTGTTCGGCGAGGGGCAGCTTTGCTATTACCATATCACGACTTACGATATCCTCGGGTCGCTGTTCGCGGCAACGGCACGCATGGGGATATTCTACGCGCTGTCATTCGTTGTTCCCGGCTTTATCAAGTGCTTCGCGAAGGAGGCGGGTGCGAACGTCACCTCGGTATACTGCATACAATGGGTGCTGGTCATGGTCATTTCGTCGCTTGTACTGCGCATAGCCACGGGGACTACGGAACTGCAGGATCTTGAGACCGTGCTGCTTGCCGAGGGTATAACCGCTGTGTCCTTTATCGGCGCGCATTACTATAAGAAATTCAAAAGAAACAGGTTAGAAAAACGTGAAAAAAAGATTAACGCTCACAGCTAAAGCCCTGCTCGCGATGGTGGCATTGTCCGTCCTCATGATCCTGTTTACCTGCGCCGGGATAGCCATGCGCTATTACAACGAGACCAAGGCGTATTACAGCAGGTCGGCATTCGCATATACGCGTACTGCCGCTGAGTTCATCGACGGCGATACCATAGCGCGCTACTATGAGACCGGCGAGAAGGACGACTACTACTATAATGTGCTCAACTATCTCCGCGCTGCGCAGAAGGAAAGCAATCTGAAATACTACTATGTTTTCGTTCCGCTGGAGGACGAGGTGGTCTATATATGGGACGCCGACAACAGCGGCGACGCCTGTGAGCTCGGATATCATGAGCAGTACATGGCGAACGGCAAGGAGAACGCCGCGCAGTCGTTCAGAAAGGACCCGATAGAGGAGATCACCATAAACTCCGACGCGACCTACGGTTATATCGCGTCCGCCTGCTCACCGGTATTTGACAGTGCCGGCGAGCCTGTGGCTCTTGTCGCCGTGGATATGGCAATGGAGGGCTTTATCCAGGCGCTCGTCAGCTTTATGGCAGCCGCGGCGCAGACTATCCTTGTGGTCATATTTGTGGCGATACTGCTGCTGTATTATTTCATGCGCCGTTACATGATCAAACCGATAGAGATTCTGAATTCTTCGGCGAAAAAAATGGTAGAACATCTTGAAGCCGACGAATACACAAAGATAGATATACGTACCGGCGATGAGCTTCAGGAGCTCGCCGGCTCGTTCAACCAGATGAACGGCGAGCTGCGTGACTATATCCGCAAGCTGACCGTCGTGACCGCCGAGAAGGAGCGTATCGGCGCCGAGCTGAACGTCGCCGCGCAGATCCAGGCGGATATGCTGCCGTCTATCTTCCCGCCGTTCCCGGACCGAAACGAATTTGATATCTACGCCACCATGGATCCGGCGAAGGAGGTCGGCGGTGATTTCTATGATTTCTTCCTCATCGACGACGACCATATCGCGCTCGTAATGGCGGACGTTTCCGGCAAGGGCGTGCCCGCGTCGCTGTTCATGGTCATCGCCAAGACTCTCATAAAGAACCACGCCCAGCTCGGGGAATACTCCCCTGCAAAAGTGCTCATGCAGGCGAACGAGCAGCTCTGCGAGGGCAACGAGGCCGAGCTGTTCGTTACCGTCTGGCTGGCGATACTTGAGATATCGACCGGAAAGGGCAGGGCAGCGAACGCCGGTCACGAGCACCCGGCGCTGCGGCGCAGGGGCGGTAAGTATGAGCTGATCGAGTACCGCCATTCTCCCGCTGTCGCTACCATGGAGGGCATCAGATTCCGGGAGCACGATTTTGAGCTGCACCCGGGGGACAGCGTGTTCGTATATACCGACGGCGTTCCCGAGGCTACGGACGCGCATAACGAGCTGTACGGAACGGAGCGTATGCTTGAAGCGCTGAACCTTGATCCGGAAGCTTCGCCTAAGAATATACTTGAAAATGTCAAAAACTCGGTCGACAAATTCGTAGGCGACGCCCCGCAGTTTGACGACCTGACCATGCTCGGCTTTACCTACTTCGGAGCCGGCGGAGAAAACTGATACATACCAAAGGGCGCATACAGGTAAGGGCTGCTCTGAAAAACTTTACGCCATAGTATCTCTGATATTCGGTCAGGGATGCTATGGCGTTTTCGCTGACATTCCGGCAGCGGAGTGCTGTAATTTGACTGATAACGGCTGCGGGCATATTGACCGGATCCTGTATGATATATTGACGAGGTGATCTGCATTGAAAATAGAGAATAATATCATAAAGCATTATCTGAAAAATGTATATTTTATAACCGGTACAGCCTATGCGGGAAAATCAACGACGGTAAAGATGCTTTCCGACCGTTATGATATGGTATTCTGCGGAGAAAACTATCACAGCCGCGTATCTGATATTGTGGCGTCTCCGGACGTGCAGCCGGATATTTGTTATCTTAAAAGCCTTACCGATTGGAGAGATTTTGTGACTCGCTCTCCGGAAGAATATGAACGGTGGATATACGGTGTGGGCAGGGAAGCCGCGGAGTTTGAAATAGCGGAGCTCATTTCGTTATCAAGGGATAAAAAGGTCATCGCCGATACCAATATACCGCTGGAGCTGCTGAAGGAAATTTCGGACTATCACCATGTTGCGGTAATGCTTTCGCCACAGTCCATGAGCGTTGAGCGTTTCTTTGACCGCAGCGACCCCGATAAGCTCTTTCTGCTGAACGTTATTGACAGCTGCGACGATCCCGGGGCGGTCATGGAGAATTATAAGCGCGGACTTGCGCTTATCAACAGCCAAAAGCACTATGATGAGTTTGCGGAGAGCGGTTTTTTTACGGTTGTGCGGGAAGATAACGGGAAAGACACAAGAGAAGAGGTGTGTGAGCTCATAGCAGATCATTTTCAATTAACCCCGGCGCGGAGTCCGCGCACCCAAACCGTATGATGAACTGCTTCAATTGACGCGGTTTCTGCCTCGCTGCCGTTATTCTCTGCCGATTAAAAAATTGTTCGGAGCCCGCGTACCATGCCGTATGCTGAACAGCGCTGATAAGCTTTTGGGCTATGAGTATTTAAACTAAATTGATCTGTATTCGAAAAAAATTTAATAATATTTTTTAGTATTAAGTTGATTTTAGGTTCGGCTGCTATAATACAGTTAAAGAAAACGGAAACGTTAAAAACGGAAGGAGAGTTCACCATGAAAAAATATATGACAACTATTATGGCGCTCATGATGGCGGCTTCTCTTGCAGCCTGTGGAACAAGTACAACAAATACCGGCTCGGAGCAGACCACAACTGCCGTTGTAGAGCAGATTTCCGAAGCCGGACAGACGACAGTTCCGGAAACAGAACAGACGACAGCGGAATCTACCGGACAGAGTGACGATTCTGACGAAAACGAAAAGCCCGAGGGAGCTCCTCCGGATATGCCTGAGGGCGGAACTCCTCCCGCAAAGCCCGACGGGAACGGCGGCCCCGGCGGTACACCTCCGGACGGCGATCCTCCTGCCAAGCCCGACGGGAACGGCAGCCCCGGCGGTACTCCTCCGGACGGTGATCCTCCCGATATGCCCGGAGGCGGCGGATTCGGCGGCGGCAGTCGCTCCGAGGTGATCTACGGCGGCTCGACAGAGATAACCGCTGCGGCGACCGAGGACGGTAAGACCTACTCTTCCGATACAGCCGACCAGAGCGCACTTATGATAAGCACCTCCGATGCCGTGACAATAAGCGCTCTGACAGTCACAAAGACCGGCGACTCCGACGGTGGCGACAACTGCAATTTCTACGGACAGAACGCGGCTGTGCTCGTCAAGGGCGGCACGACGACCACGATAACGGGCGGTACTATCACTTCCGACGCTTCGGGCGCGAACGGCGTGTTCTGCTACGGCGGCAACGGCGGTCAGAACGGCGCGTCCGGTGACGGAACCACGCTCATTATCAGAGACACGACCATAACCACTACCGGCAGCGGCTCCGGCGGCATTATGACCACGGGCGGCGGCGTTACGGAGGCGTACAACCTGACCGTCACCACGAGCGGGCAGTCCTCGGCTCCGATACGCACCGACCGCGGCGGCGGAACCGTTACCGTTGACGGCGGAACTTACACCTCGAACGGGCTCGGCTCTCCCGCTATATATTCGACTGCGGATATTACCGTGTCGAACGCGGAGCTTGTTTCAAATCTTTCCGAGGGCGTGTGCATTGAGGGGTTAAACTCGATCACACTCAACAACTGCGACCTTACCGCGAACAATACAAAGCGCAACAGCAACGCGAAATTCTTCGACACCATTATGATCTATCAGTCGATGTCGGGCGACGCGGCGAGCGGTACTTCCTCGTTCACGATGACAGGCGGCAGCCTTACAAGCAAGAACGGCCATGTTTTCCACGTTACCAATACCAGCGCGATAATCACGCTTTCGGGTGTTAAGATCACCAACGAGGACAGCGACAATATTCTCATCTCGGTATGCGACGACGGCTGGAACGGCGGGAACAATACCGCAGTGCTGAACGCTTCGGGTCAGGTGCTTGAGGGAGCGGTACTTGTCGGCAGCAATTCCGAACTTACGCTGAACCTTTCCGATAATTCGTCGTTTACGGGCTACATTGACGGCAAGATCACGAACACCGCGGGAGACACGGTCTCCACAGAGGTCGGCACAGTCTCCGTAACTCTCGGAAGCGGCTGCACATGGACTCTCACCGGCGACAGCTATGTCACGAGCTTTGACGGCGACGCCGCAAGCGTGATATCCAACGGCTATACGCTTTATGTGAACGGCGTAGCGCTTACGGGAACGAACTGATAAATTCTTTTCTTCATAAAAACAGCGCCGGAGAGCTTAATGCTTTCCGGTGCCGTTTGTGTGAAATATATTGATAATCAACAGGAAATGTGCTATAACTAAAAACGAATGAAGGATCACATAATGGAACGATTGCTTTTAGCAATAACAAAAAATCGGGCTATGCTTGATAAGGTCGGTGAGCTTGCGTGGAATCAGAGAGAGTACAGGACGCTGCTGCTTATCAAAGAAATAATGCAAAACGGATAACCGAACTTTCCGGTTATCCGTTTTGCTGTATCAAAGACATTTCATAGCTGTTCCGGATCCTCCGCTGCTGTAAGAGGGCAGGATCGAGATTATATCGTACACATTATTTCAGTTTATTTATGTATTTTCTCTTCAAATTTATTTTTTTCTCCGCAGCCGCTCACGTCAATGGGGTATTTTCCCGTAAAGCAGCCGTCACATACTCCGCAGCCTGTCAGGCTGTGTGCGTCGTCGACCGAAAGATACGCTAGACTGTCGGCTCCTATCTCAGCGGCTATCTGCGCGGTATCCGTGAACCTGCACGCTATCAGGTTTTCCTGCGAATCTATGTCCGTGCCGAAATAACACGGGAACCGAAACGGCGGCGAGGATATGCGAACGTGGACTTCCTTTGCGCCCGCGCTTTTCAGCAGCCCCACTATACGCGCGCTCGTCGTTCCGCGGACTATCGAGTCGTCGACCATGATGACGCGTTTCCCGGAGACCACGCTCGACACCGCGTTGAGCTTTATCCGGACAGCGTCGCGGCGCTCCGACTGCTTAGGCTGTATGAAGCTGCGCCCGATGTAGCGGTTTTTCACAAAGCCTGTCGCGTAGGGTATGCCGCTTTCCTCGGAATAACCGAGAGCCGCGTCTATGCCCGAATCGGGGACTCCGATAACGATGTCCGCGTCTGCGGGAGAGCTCCTCGCGAGCATTCTTCCCGCGTCGGTTCTCCATTTCTGAACAGGCTCGCCTTCAAGCAGTGAATCGGGTCTCGCAAAGTAGATGTACTCGAAAACGCACATTGTCTGTGGTCTGCCGCAATGGGCGGTAATGCTGGTCACGCCGTCCGCTCCGATGACCGTGATCTCGCCGGGGCGTATGTCGCGCACTACCGTGCCTCCGACGCTCTCTATTGCGCAGGATTCCGACGCGGCTATATATCCGTTCGCGGTCTTGCCGAGTACAAGCGGCCTGAAGCCGTTCGGGTCGCGGAATGCGATAAGCTTTGTCGCGGTCATCAGAACGCACGAGTACGCGCCCCTGATCTCGTTCATCGCAAGCTCGACCGCTTCTTCCGTGGAGCCGCATTTCAGACGCGCCGCGACTATCGAGTAGGCTATCGCCTCGGTATCGGACGTGCCGTGGAATATCGCGCCGTTCAGCTCGAATTTTCGCCTGAGCTGCTCGGAATTTGTGAGATTTCCGTTGTGCGCGAGCGACATATTGCCCTTGATGTGGCGGACGACAAGCGGCTGGATATTGTTTGTTCCGGCTCCTCCGGTCGTCGAGTAGCGCACGTGACCTATCGCGATATTGCCCGTTCCGAGCGCCTGCAATTCCGCCTCGTCAAAGACTTCGTGGACCAGTCCCGTTCCCTTGCTGTGCCGCATAACTCCGTCGTCGCAGACAGAGATGCCGACGCTTTCCTGACCGCGGTGCTGCAGCGCGTACAGCCCGAGATATACCTCATGCGCCGCGTCGATCGGGGTGTTGCTGTATATCCCGAAAACGCCGCATTCCTCGTGAATACAGCCGATCATCTCACATCAAACAGCAGCTCGCCGTAGGTGGGTATCGCCCAGTACTCTTTCGCAGTCAGCTTTTCCGCGTCGTCGATATACTTGCGGAGCTCCGCCATTACGGGAATGACTTCGTCCTTGCAGGCAAACGCGCACTTGATTACATCGGATTCGCTTACCGCTTTTTCGAGCTTCGCTTCAAGCTCCAGGAGAGCTGCATAAGCCTTGTTCATCAGCTGCGAGAGCTGTGAGGAGATGTTCTTTTCAAAGTCGGAGGTCAGATCCTTATCAAGGTAGCGAACGTACTTGCTTATGCTCGGGAGAAGGTCGTGGTACGCCATATCTACCATTGTGCGGGCTTCTATCTTGATGAGCTTTTCGTAAGCCTCGAAAAGAATTTCGTTTCTGGACTTCATCTCAGCCTCGGAGAATACCTTGTGCGATGTGAAGAGAGCCACGTTCTTTTCGTCGAGCCAATGCGCAAGCGCGTCGGGAGTTGTTTTCAGGTTCGACAGTCCGCGCTTTTCTGCTTCCGCGATCCACGCGTCGTCGTAGCCGTTGCCGTTGAAGATTATGCGCTTGTGCTCCTTGATGACCTTCTGAATGAGGTCATGCAGCGCTCCGTTGAAGTCTGTCGCGTTTTCGAGCGTATCCGCGAACTGCTTCAGTTCCTCTGCCACAGCGGTGTTGAGAACCACGTTCGAGCCGGAAACGGAAGCGGAGCTGCCGAGCATTCTGAACTCAAACTTATTGCCTGTGAACGCGAACGGAGAAGTCCTGTTGCGGTCGGTAGCGTCCTTCGGGAACTTCGGAAGAACGTGCACGCCGACCTTCATCAGCTCTTTTTCCTTGCTGCCATAAGGGGTGTCGTTCTCGATAGCTTCGAGTATTTCCGTCAGCTCGTTTCCGAGGAATACCGAGATGACCGCGGGAGGAGCCTCGTTAGCGCCGAGTCTGTGGTCGTTGCCGGCGCTTGCGACTGAAATTCTCAGTAAGTCCTGATAATCGTCAACAGCCTTTATCACCGCGCAAAGGAAGAGCAGGAACTGAGCGTTCTCATACGGTGTGTCGCCGGGTTCGAGCAGGTTCACGCCTGTGTTTGTGCTGATCGACCAGTTGTTGTGCTTGCCGGAGCCATTCACGCCGTCGAAAGGCTTCTCATGCAGCAGGCAAACAAGTCCGTGCTTCTTCGCGACCTTCTGCATGATCTCCATTGTGAGCTGGTTGTGATCTGCCGCGATGTTTGTTGTCGCGAAGATCGGAGCAAGCTCATGCTGCGCGGGAGCTACCTCGTTGTGCTCCGTTTTCGCGAGTAT
Source organism: Ruminiclostridium sp. (assembly GCA_024682455.1). Taxonomy (GTDB): domain Bacteria; phylum Bacillota; class Clostridia; order Oscillospirales; family Ruminococcaceae; genus Ruminiclostridium_E. The sequence continues at coordinate 32,550 of JAIKZF010000002.1, forward strand.
TCCGAGCTTCCAGAGCTCCTCGTTGAGGTCTTTCATGAATGCCTGAACGCGGGGCTTTATCACG